>NZ_JBEZEB010000015.1:0-161869 GCF_040648615.1 Catellatospora sp. NPDC049111
AGCAGGTGCACCGAGGCGTCGGCGGCCGACAGGGTGATCGTGATGATCCACGACGTGGCCACGAAGCCGAGCAGCACCAGCACGAAGACCTTGCCACGCCAGAACGGCAGCAGATCCTCCAGCATCGCCACCGAACCCTGCCCGTGCGGGCTCTCCTTGGCCACCCGCCGGTACATCGGCAGCATGCCCAGCAGCGTCAACGCCACGATCAGCAGCGTCGCCAGCGGCGACAGCGCCCCGGCCGCGGTAGCCGCGATCGCGGGCAGGTACGCCAGGGTGGAGAAGTAGTCGACGCCGGTCAGGCACATGACCTTCCACCACGACTGCGGCTTGGCGTGGCTCTCGTCGGCCTCCGGCCCGACCGGCTGCACCCGGTGCTGCAGCAGCCAGCCGCCGAGCCGCCCGGCGGGCGGTTGCATGCCATCGGGGCTGTCGACGACGGCGGGAATGGCGTACTCGACTGCCTCGCCGGTGGTGGTGTCGCTGCTCATGACCTTCTCGATACCCGGGGTGCGAACCTGACTCGCGATCAGCGCACACCATAGGCCCGCCTGTCACGGCAAACGCGACCGGCCCGCTGTCGGGGTGGTCCGTTAGGCTGCCCGCGGCAGGCTGTAGCGCAGAGGTCGTCGCGCCACTTCGCGCAGTTGGAGGACGCCGGTTCGAATCCGGCCGGCCTGCCACCCACCCGTCCTGGAGGTGTGCGGATGATCACGCTGCTGCGCGGCGACCTGACGCAGTGGCGACGCATCCGCACCCGCATGCCCGCGCCGCAGGCCGTCGCCGCGGCAGCCGACGCCCGTGCCGCCGGTGACTGGCGCGAGGCCGCGGCGCTCGCCGACACCGACGTCGACCTGAACCTCGACGAGGTCCGGGATCGGTTCGGCGCGCAGGGCGCCGCCGCCATCGACGAGGACCTGCACCACCTCGCCCTGGACCTGCTGCTCTGGCACCTGCCGCGGCACCACGGCGGCATGACGACGCTACGGGCCCGGACCAGCGCGGTGCTCGCGCCGCGAGCCGTCGACCACGGCACCCCGCTGCTGCGGGTGCGGCTGCCGCTGTCGCCGACCGGCCCGCAGCGGCTGCGGCTGACCGTCGCGACGCTCGCCGACCTGAACCGGGAGCATCGCTGGTACCTCGCACCCCGCCACACCTGGGACGTACGCGAGACCGCGGCGTTGCGGGCCGCCTGGGGCTGCTCGGCCGACCGGCCGCCGCTGCTCGCACCCGACGGCACGCCGCTGCCCTGGTCCGCGCTCGGCACCGGCGACGACCCGGCGGCCGCGACCGAACGGGTCTATCTGATGCTCGCCGCGGGCGACCACACCGCCGCTTGGCGCGCCTGCGGCATCGAGCTGCCGTTCACCGACACCAAGGCGCTGCAGCGCGACCCCGCCACGCCGACCTGCCCGGTCGGCCTCGCCGCCGAGATCCGCGCCGCCGCCGCGACGTTCACCGAGCGCCCCCGGTTTCCGGCCGAGCGGGTGGACACCCTGTTCGGGGCACACCTCAACATCAGCGTCGGGGCCGAGCTGGTCGCCTCCGAGTCCGACCCGCACGACTACAACGAGGGGCCGCCGCAGATCGCGAGCGGCCCGGTCCCGGCCGACCTCGCCCTGCTGCACGCCGGCCTGCTGACCCCTGACGAACTCCACCCGCTGCTGCGCGCGGCACTGTTCCCGACGCTGCCGCCCGCGCGGCACTGCGGTGACCACCGGTCGGCGACCGACCTCCGCTCCCCGACCACCGACGTGATCCGACCACCCGGGCGCGAGCTGCCGCCGGGGTCGGCGGTGGGTGAGCCGGGCGCGCCGGTGCGGGTGCGGTGCCGGGGCGAGTGGCACATCGTGGGCGTCCGCGACGGAGCGCTGCGGCTGCACGCCCACGACGCCGACGAGTTACGCCGCGAGCAGGCGCTGCGGGTGATGGGTGGGGCGAGCGCCGGCTGTTTCGCGGTACGCGACACCTGGCTGACCGGGGCCGGCCGGCTGCCGAAGGCCCTGGCCGCCCAGCGCACCCGGGTGCGCGAGCGGCTGCTCGACGGCGACACCGACTGGCTGCTCGACGGCCTGGCCAGGGGCGTCGTCGATCCGCTGATGCGCGACGGCGGCGGCTGGTCGCTGCGGCACATGGCGATGTGGGTAGACCACGCCCGTCTGCTGCCGCTGCTCGACGCGGCAGGCCTGCCCGTGGACACCCCCGACCGCATCGGCCGCACCCCGCTGTACGTGGCCGTGATGAACGGCGGCTCCCCGGCGCTGATCCGAGACCTGCTGGAGGCGGGCGCGGACCCGCTCGCGGAGACGGTGCACGGCGCCACCCCGGGCAGCGTGGCGGCCGGTCACGCGCGCCGCGACGATCTGGCGTTCCTCCGGCACGAGTGGAGCAGCCGCTACGCCGCCGCCCGGCGCTGACCGCCGCGTCCGGCCGGTCAGGGGCGGCGCTCGGCCGGTTCCGGCGTGATCACGCGCAGCTGGAGCATCGCCGCGAAGCGGGCCTCGGGGTCGGTCAGGTCCAGGCCGCCGACCTCGGCCAGGCGGCGCAGCCGGTAGCGGAACGTGTTCGGGTGCACGTACATCGCCGCCGACGCCGCGATGACGTCGCCGAACGCGTCCAGCCAGGCCCGCAGGGTGTCCACCAGGTTCGTCCGGTGCTGCTCGTCGTACGCGAACAGCCGCGCGACCGGCCCGGTCGGCCGGTCGCCGCGCACCGCGACCAGGTCGCGCAACTCCAGCACCAGCGACTCCACGTGCACATCGGACAGCCGTGCCACCCGGTGCCCGCGCGGGCCGCGCGCCGGGGCGGAGCGCAGCACCCGCAGCGCCCGGTCGGCCCCGGCCCGCGCGTCGGCGAGTCCGCCCGCGTCGGCGGCCACGGTCCCGATGCCGATCACGGCGCGTACCCGGTCGCCGACCCGGTCGAGGAAGTCGGTGGCGATGCGCAGCGCGCGCTGCTCGCCGTCGCCGTCGCGGGCCACCGGCAGCAGCCCGTACGCGACGTCGCCGACCAGCGCCGCGACGCAGCGCGGATGCACCGCGGTCAGGTGCATCGCCAGGCCGTCGGCCAGGCGCTGGCGCTCGCCGGTCAGGTTGACGTCCGCGCCGATGGACTCGTGGCCGGGCGGCAGCATGGCCAGTGCCAGCACCACCACCGGCTGGTCGGCCAGGCCGAGGCGGTGCAGCGCCTCACGCGCGCCCCCGCCACCCTCCAGGGCCGTGCTGAGCAGGTCGGCGCGCAGTCGCCGGGCCACATCCGCACCGGCCCGGATCCGCAGCATGTGCAGCGCGACGAGGCGGGCCGCGTCGCGCAGCGCCTGGCTGCGCTCAGCGGTCAACGGCTCGCGCACGGCCGCCCAGATCGAGCCGAGCACCTCGTCGCCGGCGCGCACCGCCACCGCGACCCGCGGCACCCGGAACCCGTCCGGCTCGCCGTGCGGCTCGATGTACACCGGCTCGTCACTGCGGTAGAGCTCGCGGAACACGCCGCGCTCGACCAGCATGCGCGAGTACTGTTCGGGCACCTGGCGGCCCAGGATCGTCTCCACCCGGGACAGGTCGGCCTCGTCCTGCCGACCCGAGAAGGCCAGCACGCGGGAGCTGCGGTCCTCGATCGTCACCGGTGCGTCGAGCAACGCCGCAATAGCGTTGGCCAGGGCGAACAGGTCTCCAGAGGGCATCCCTCCGATGGTCTGCGGCTCGGCCTCGCCGACGTCGCCCTCGGCCAGCAGCGCCCGTAGCAGGGCGGCCAGCTGCGCCCACGACGCGCCGCGGGTCAGCGCCAGCAGCGCCACGCCGGACTCGTCGGCGGCCTGCCTGACCTCCGGGGTCGGCGTCAACGGCGCGCGCAGTACGAGCGCGGTCGCGTCGTGCCTGCCCAGGGTGTGTAGCAGGGACGCGATCTCGGCTGGTTCGCGCAGGCCGACGCCGAGCACCAGGGCCCGCCACGGCAGCGTCGGCTCCTCGAGAGGGTCGTGGATGGCGACACCGCCGATGTCGCCGCCCCGGTCCGCGTCGCCGTGGACCAGTTCGAGCAGCGTCGCGCCGAGGTCGTCGAGCACGCGGCCGAGGGTGGCCTGGGAGCGCGGGTTCATCTTCACCGGGGGTGGGCACCGTCCGAACGTAGGAGCAGGACGGCCAGGCTAGTTCGTCCACAGCGACGATGCCAGCCCTCGTTTTCGTCCCATCACACCAAGATCGCTCGACTTGCTTGGCACTGGCGGGTGTTGCCGCCGTTGGTCAGCAGGACGACCGCCAGCCCCTGGGCGGGCAGCAGCCGCAGGAACGCGGACTGGCCGAGGGTGTTGCCGTCGTGGCCGATCAGCCGCGCGCCGTCCCAGCCGAACCTGATCCAGCCCAGGCCCCACGAATCGCCGAGGGTGTGTTCGTCGGGCAGGTCGGCCTGCCGGTCGGCCATCGCCGCGGCGCTGTCCGCGGCCAGCAGACGGGTGCCGTCGGCGGCCAGGCCGCCGGTCAGGTGCAGCCGCGCGAACGCGAGCACGTCGGCGGCCGTGGCGTTGATCAGCCCGGCCGGGCCCATCGAACGGGGCAGGCCCCACACGGGGGCGCGCGACGGCTCGCCGTCCGGGCCGGTCACGTGGCCGACCCCGGCGCGGTGCAGCAGCGCCTCCTCGGGCAGGGTACCCGTACGGGTCAGGCCGAGCGGCGCGAACAGCCGCTGCCGCAGCGCCGCGTCCCAGGTGCCGCCGGTGAGCCGCTCGATGACGTACCCGGCCAGCGCGAACCCGGAGTTGCAGTAGGACCAGGTCGCGCCGATCGGGTGCACCTGCGCCACCTCGGTCAGCAGCGCGGCGTACTTCTCCAGGCAGTCGTCACCGCGGCCGGTGTCGGTGAACACGTCGCCGTCGATGCCACTGGTGTGCGTCAGCAGGTGCCGCATGGTGACCTGCTCGGCGGCGTCGCCGGCCAGCCGCAGGCCGGGCAGCAGGCGGGCGAGCGGGGCGTCCAGGTCGAGCAGGCCTTCGTCGGCGAGCTGCAACGCGACGGTGGCGGTCCACACCTTCGTGATCGAACCGATCTGGAACACCGAGTCGGTGGTGGCGGCCACGCCGGTGGCCCTGTTGAGCACGCCGTACGCGGCCTCGGCCAGTTCGTCGGGCCGGCCGCCGGCCCCCAGCCGCAGGATGCCCAGCGACGCCCCGGGCACCCGGTGCCGGGCCGCGAGCGCGAACAGCCGACGCTGCCAGTGCGCGGCGTCGATCGGCGCGGACGTGGTCGGACCCGGCTGGACTGCGGTCACCGGCTTCTCCTAGCTGGTCGGGACGGCGGCACGGTCGCTCAGGGCCACCGGACGGGACCGACCCGAGGCGGCGCCCGTGGCCACACCCTAGGGCGGCACGGGCCCACGGGCTTCGTCCCCGACGACGAACACCCGTCGCCGCGGCTGTCGGCGAGCACGATCCCGCCGCGCGGCCCGGCGGCACCGCAGCCGTCCCACTGTCGGTCTCTCGACGAGGCGTCGTGCGTCCGACCCAGTCGCCCCTATCGTGCAGTGGCCAACGCCCGAATCCGCTGCCGCAGAAGGACCACCCCATGCCGCTCCACCCCCGCCGTGCCGCCCTGCTGATGATCCCGGTCCTCGCCCTCGCCGGGCTGGCGACCGCCTGCAAGTCCGGCGGCGAGTCGCCGTCGGCCGCGCCCAGCGCGGTCACCGTGCTGACCCCGTCACCGGACGCTCCCACCAGCGCCGCGCCGCCGGCCGTGCCCACCCCGACCTGCGCCGAGGTGAAGGAGGCGATGGTGCGCGGCCTGATCGACCCCTACTACGCGTTCGGCAAGGACGGCGCCCCGCTGACCGAGGGCATGTTCTCCGGCGAGGACGGCCTGGTGCTGGCCGTGCAGAAGCCGTGCGCGACCGGCGACCTCGGCGGCGAGATCGGCAACGTCACCGTCGGCACGATCATGAGCAGCGTGGTGGACACCACCGGCCGGTACTGGGGCGTCATGCTGTGCGCCAAGCCCGCCGACCGGGCGCAGTGCGTGGTGCACTTCGTGCTCGGCGACCGCGACCCGATCGAGTCCGTCGCCGTCGCCGACCGCAAGCTCACCCTGGTCTACCTGACCCGCCCCACCGACGCCGGGTCCGCGGTGGTCAGCGTCCGGCGCACCGCCGTGTACGTCGCCGACGGCAGCATCCTCAAGGAGGAGTCGCACACGGACGCGCCCTACACGCCGTGACCGCGGCCTGACAGGTCCCGTGCATCCACCGGGCGGGACCTGTCGGACCGACGTGAGAACGTGATGGCCCACCCGGCCTCCGCCGATCTCACCGGAGCAGCGATGAGCGCACCTCGTGTCACCCTGTACGACCACGACGGGACGTACACCGGCTCCCGGATCCACAACGACGTGCCGCTCGGCGACGCACACGAGCTGCGCGAGCAGCTCATCGCCGAACTGCCCGACGTCGCTTACGGCGACATCGCGGTCCGCCCGTTCTCCGTGCGTGAGGGCGACATCGTCTGGGAACTCGTCGATCAGACCGCGAAGCACGGCATGCCCCGGGTCAGCTTCTACCCGATGGACATCATGTTCGCGCCGCCGTGGGACGGCACCTACGACACCTGAGCCGTCACCGGTCTGCGGCGGCGACGATGCCGTTGATGGTGGGGGTGTCGAAGAAGACGTGCAGCGGCAGGTCGACGCCCAGCCGGCGGCGCAGCCGGGCCGCGATCTTCGTGACGGTGAGCGAGTGCCCGCCCAGGTCGAACAGGTCGTCGTCGGGCCCGATCTCGCCGTGCCCGAGCACCTCCCGCCAGATCTCGTACACCTGCAGCGCCAGTCCCGTGTAGGGCCGGGCCGACGCCTGCGGCACCAGCGGCGCCCCCGCCAGCCCGGTCAGCGCGGCCCGGTCGAGCTTGCCGTTGGCGTTGCGCGGCAGCTGCTCGACCAGCGTGAACACCGACGGCACCAGGTATCCGGGCAGCCCCGCCGCCAGCCGCTCGCGCAGCCGGGCCGGGTCGGGCGCGCCGACCAGGTACGCCACCAGCGCGTCGCCGTCCGCCGACACGGTCACCGCCGCGTCCACGACCGACTCCGCCGCCCGCAGAAACGCCTCGACCTCCCCCGGCTCGATCCGGTGCCCGCGCACCTTGAGCTGGTCGTCGGCGCGGCCGTGGAACTCCAGCGATCCGTCGGGCAGCCGGCGCACCCGGTCGCCGGTGCGGTACAGCCGCCCCCAGGCCGTGTCGACGAACCGCGCCGCGGTCAGCTCGGGACGGCCCAGGTAACCCCGGGCGACCCCGGCCCCGCCCAGGCACAGCTCCCCCACCACGCCGTACGGCAGCGGGCGCAGCCCGGCGTCCAGCACGTACGCGGTCGTGTTGGCCAGCGGGCGGCCGATGGTCACCGGGCCTGCCCCGGTCAGGTCCGCGGCGGTCGACCATACCGTCGTCTCGGTCGGGCCGTACAGGTTGACCAGGCGCTGCGTCCGTGCCCGCAGCTCGGCGGCGAGCGGGCCGGGCAGCGCCTCGGCCCCGCACACCGCGACGACGCCGCGCTCGGCGAACCCGGCGTCGATCAGCCGCCGCCACGTCGACGGGGTCAGGTGGGCGTGGGTGACCCCGGTCAGCCGCAGGAGCTTGAGCAGCAGTTCACCGTCGCGGGCCTGCTCGGCGGTGGCCAGCACGACCGTGCCGCCGGTGACCAGCGGCAGCCACAGCTCCGGCACCGACATGTCGAACGCCGCCGACGCGACGGCCAGCCATACGTCCCCGGGCCCGGTCGGCACCACGTCGGGTAGCGCGTGCAGCAGGTTGACCACGCTGCCGTGCTCGACGGCCACACCCTTGGGCCGTCCGGTCGAGCCGGATGTGTAGATCACGTAGCAGAGCCCGGGTTCATGCCGCCGTGCCACGGCCGGGTCACCGGTCGCGACCGGTGATGTCGCCGCACCGGACTCGGTCGCCCTGCCCTCGTCGGCGGCCGGCGGCATGGTCTCGCCGAGCAGGGTCGGCTCTTCGCCGATGACGGCCGCCGGTGTGGCCTCGCCGAGCACCGTCGCGCCGTCGCCGTCGGCGACCAGCAGCGCGGCCGGGCACGCGTCGGCGAGCAGGGCGTCGCGGCGGGCCACCGGGTGCTCCGGGTCCAGCGGCAGATAGGCCGCGCCGGTACGCAGCACGCCGAGCAGCGCGGGCAGCAGCCGCGACGTGCGGGGCAGGCACACCCCGACGAGGTCGCCGGAGCCGATGCCGCGTTCCCGAAGCTGTGCCGCCACCGCCCCGGCCTCGGCGTCGAGCTGCGCGTAGGTCATGGCGCTGTCGGCGGCGACCACCGCGACGGCGTCGGGCTGCGCCACGATCCGCGCGTCGACGAGTTCGTGCAGGGTCGGCGGGCCGGGAACGGGCCGAGCGGTGGCGTTCCAGCCGGCGAGCAGCTCGTGTTCGGACGGATCGAGGAGGTCGAGGTCGCGCAGGGGCGCGTCGGGTCGGCGGGCGAAGCCGTCGAGCAGCAGACGCAGGTGCGTCCCGATGCGGGCGGCGTCACCGGGGTCCAGGCGGGCCGGGTCGACGTGCAGCAGCACGGGCAGGTCCACAGCGGCGGGGTCGTCGAGCAGCTGGACGTGCAGGGCGTTGCGGGCGGCGTGGTGGAACGCCGTCCACTCGACCCGCACGCCGAGCCCGGCGAACTCCGGCGTGGGCCGGACGCGGCGGCGGTAGCTGATCGACACCGGGGTGAGCGCGGCTCGCGGGGCCAGCCCGGACACGGCCCGGGACAGGGGCACGGCGCGCACGGCATAGATGTCCCGCAGCAGCCGCCGCACGTGCGCGACGCGTTCCCGTACGGTGACCGGTGCCGCGGCGGAATCGGTGGCGGCCAGGGCCACGGGCAGCTCGTTGACGTGCAGCCCGACCGTGTCGTGCCCGTCGGCGGGGCGGGTGCCGAGGTCGACGCCGACCACGGGAGCCGGGTCGCCGTACCGGTCGAGCAGCGAGAGCAGCCCGGCGAGCACCACCTCGAACGTCGTCGCGCCCAGCTCCGCGGCGGCCGCCCGGATCGCGGCCGCGTCCAGGGTGAACGGCACGACCACGCCGGCTGTCGCGCCGGGCGCGGTGGTCCCCCGCAACCCCGGCAGGCTGGGCTCACCCGGAGCGCGATACCCCGACCAGTGCTCGCCCGCCCACGCCGGCACCTCCCCGCCCAGCCCTGTCTCCCCGGCCCGTTCCCCTCGGGAGTCGTTCCCCGCCGTCGGATTCCCCGACTTTCTCGGAAACTGCAGCAATCCCGCACCGGATTCGTGCAGTTCCCCGGAAACCGCAGGGGCCGCTGCGGCGTGAGCCGCGCCGGGAGAGGCCGATGGGGTGGGGGCGGAGTAGGCGGTGGCGAGGTCGGTGAGGAGGATCTCTTTGGACTCGCCGTCGAAGACCAGGTGGTGGGCGACGATCAGGAGCAGGTGCCGGTCGGGTCCGGCGGGCACCAGGTCGAAGCGGACAAGCGGTCCGGCGGCCAGGTCGAACGGCGCGAGCGTGCGTTCGCGGACGAACGCCGCCAGGTCGTCCGGAGCCGCCCCCACCTGCAGCGACGGTATACGGGCCGCCGGGACCAGACGCAGTTCGCCGTCGTCCTCGGCGAACGCGCACGACAGCACCGGGTGGCGGGCGACCGCCGCCGCGACCGTTTCCGTCAGCCGGGCCGGGTCGAGCGGGCCGTCGAGCCATACCGGCAGCGGCATGTGGTACGCCGTGGCGGCCAGCCCGAGGCGCTCGGTCAGCCACATGCCGTGCTGGGCCGGGGTGGCGGTGCTCATCGCGGTACCTCCTGCGGTGGTGCGGGGGCGAGCTCGCGCGCCGCGTGCTCGAACAGCTCGGTGACCCGCCCGGCGAGGGTGTCCATCTCGGACCGGTCGAAGGCGTGGTGGTTCCAGAGCAGGTGCGCGACCAGCCGGCCGTCCGGGTGTTCGACCACGGCCAGCTCGGGCGCCTGCAGGTCGGGCAGGCCACCGGGCGTGGGCCAGTCCGCGTCCAGGGCCCGCGGCAGCTCGAACGTCTCGGACTCCAGGCCCGGCAGGTGCGCCTGGCCGCCCCAGGTCTCCACGCGCAGCCAGGCCGCGCCGGTGTGCCGCAGGTAGAACTCTGCGAACGGGTAGTGCTGGTGGTCCAGCGCGTCCAGCACGGTGCGCCGGGTCCGGGCCAGCAGTTCGGCGGCGGACGGCGCGCCGGAGGTGTCCACGCGCAGCAGCAGGGACTGGCTCAGGCAGCCGATCAGCGTCTCGCTGCCGGGCCGGGTGCGGCCGGGCACCGGGGACATCAGCAGGATGTCGTGGGTGCCGGTGCGTTCGGACAGGGCCGCCGCCCAGCAGGACGCGATCAGCATGAACGGGGTCGCGCCCTGGGCCGCGGCGGCCCGGCGCAGCCCGTCGCCGAGCGGGCCGGGCAGCAGGAACTCCAGCGCGGCGCTGCGCAGCCGGACCGCCTCCCGGCGGCCGCGGAACGGCTCCAGGTGGGCGGGCGCGCCGTCGAGCACCCGCCGCCAGTGCGGCACGGTCGTCTGCCAGCGCTGCCGGGTGTACGCCACGAAGTCACGCAGCGGCGTCGCGCTCGCCGACCGGTCACCGCCGCGCGCAGGCGTCCCCGGCAGCGGGTTGCCGCTGCGCAAGGCCGCATAGGCGGCGCCGATCTCGTGCAGCAGCGGCCCCATCGACGCGCCGTCGCAGACCAGGTGGTGCACGGCCAGCCCGAGCACGTGGTCGTCGGGGCCGACGGTGGCGAGCATCGCCCGCACCAACGGCCCGCGTTTCGTGTCGAAACCGCCTTCGCGGTCGGCCCGGCACAGCTGCCCGGCGTGGTCGAGGTCGCGGGCCGCGACGGCGGTCACCACGGGCGGGCAGTGGTCGAGCACCCGCGCCCGGTGCCGCCCGGCCGGGTCCCGGTCGAACACGGTGCGCAGCGCCTCGTTCCGGTCCGCGACCGCCGTCAGCGCCCGTTCCAGCAGCACCGGATCGAGCTGGTCGTACACCCGGATGCCGACACTGATCGGCCCGACGTCCCGCGGCTCGCCCGTCGCCCACATCCAGGCCAGCATGCTCTCCTGAGTGGACGCCAACGGCATCTCCCCGGCCGCCGCCCCGCCGTGCTCGCCCTCGGTGGACGAGCGGCACTCGGCCGCCGGGCGGTGATCGCCGTTTCGGGACGAAACCTGTGATCCGACCGCACTTCCCGTCCACAAACGGCGATCACCGTCTGCCGAAGCCGGAGCCGGAGCCGGTGACGACGACTGCGTCGGCTGGTCCGCGGTGGGGGGCGCGGCGGTGAGCCGGTCGGCCTGGTCGGCGAGCAGCGGGGTGTCGAAGATGAGGGAGACGGGCACCTCGCGGCCGAATTGGGTGGCGGCCAGGGCGGCCAGGTGGGTTGCCCGCATCGAGTCGCCGCCGAGGGCGAAGAAGTCGTCGCCGACGCCGACCTCGGGCACCCGCAGCACCTCGCGCCACAGTCCGGCGAGCGCGATCTCGGCCGCCGTGCGGGGCGCGACCCGGGCCGGGGCCGCCGCGAACACCTCCCGCAGCGCGCCCTTGCGCACCTTGCCGCCGTCGTTGCGGGGCAGCGCGGCCACGGCGACGATCCGGGTCGGCAGCTCGTACGGAGCGAGCCGCTCGGCGAGGAACGTCCGCAGCCCCGCCAGCGCCGACGGGTCGCGCAACTCGACGGCCGCGGCGACCGTCGCGCCCATCACCGGATGCGGCAGCCCGAGCACGGCCGCGCCGGACACCGCCGGGTGCTCGTGCAGCGCCGCCTCGACCCGCAGCGTGGAGACCCGGTAAGCACCCGCGTTGACCAGGTCCGATTCGCGGTCGACGAGGAACAGGTAGCCGTCGGCGTCGCGGTAGCCGAGGTCGCCCATGCGCACCCAGCCGTCGCGGAACACGGCGGCGCTCGCGCCGGGATCACCGTGGTACGCCCGCACGGCGTCGCCCGCGCGCAGCCACACCTCACCGGTCTGCCCCGGCCCGGCGACGCCGCCGTCGGCGGTGAGGATGCGCAGCTCCGCCCCGCCCTCGGCGCGCCCGACCGAGGCGGGCCGCTCGGGATCGAACACCATGCTGGTATGGGCCGGAGCGGCCTCGGTGGACGTGTAGTTGTTGACGATCACCGCCTCCGGCAGCGCTTCGGCGAGCGCGCGGGCAACCGCGGGCGGCAGGGCCGCGGCGGTGCACGACACCAGCTGCACCTCGTCGAGGCCGCACTCGGCGAACACACCCGCCTCCAGCAGCGCACTCGCCATCGCGGGCACCAGGAACAGGGTGCCGACGCCCAGGTGCTGCGCCGTCCGGGCGTACACCCACGGGTCGAAGGCCGCGACGGTGACCACGGTGGGCCGCGCGACCAGCGCGGTGACCAGCATCGTCTGCGCGGCGTTGGTGCCGATCGGGAACGCGTGCAGCGCGTGCCGCGAGTGCGCCAGCGGCGGTCGCGCCGGGTCGAGTCCGTGGGTGAGGCTGGCGTGGCTCGCGGCCACACCCTTGGGTGTGCCGGTAGTGCCGGAGGTGTAGACGATCTGCGCGGTCTGTCCTGGTTCGACGGTGACCGGCAGCGACGTCGGGTCACCTGAGTCCAGCTCGGACAATGCCCAGCCGCCCGTGCCGACGACGACCCGCGCCCCGGCGTGGTCGAGCAGCTCCCGCAGCCGGGCCTCCGGCGCCGTCGCCGACAGGGGCACGGCGACCGCGCCGACGCCGGTGACGGCCGCGTACGCGACCGCGAAGTCAAGCCAGTCCGTGCCCTCGAACACCAGGCCCACCCGGTCGCCGGGCGCGACGCCCTTGCCGAGCAGCCCGTGCCCAACCCCGGTGGCGCGGGCGTGCCACGCCGCCGCGGTCAGTGCCGGCCGCCCCGCGCCCTCCCCTGCCGCCAGTCGCAGCGCGACGTGTCCGGGTCGCGCCGCCGCGAGGGCGGCCAGCAGTTCGGGGAGGGTGCGGGGCGTCATCGGATCACAGCAGCCAGAGCGGTACGGCCGCGGCGAGCGCCTGCGCGCCGGTGTCGTTCGGGTGGATGTGGTCACCGCTGTCGTATGCGGGCAGGACCTTGCTGGGCGCCGCCGGGTCGCGCAGGATCTGGTCGAAGTCGACCAGCCCGTCGAAGCCGTTGTCACCGCGCAGCCAGGTGTTCACGGCCTGGCGGACGGCCTCCTTCTCCGGCGTCCAGGTCGAGTAGCCCTCGAACGGCCCGAGCGTGGCGACGACCACCCGCAGGCCGCGGTCCTTGGCCTGCAGGGTGAGCTGGCGCAGCCCGTCGATGATCTGAGCGGCCGGGAAGCCGGACAGGTGCACGTCGTTGATGCCGAGTTCGACGATGACGGTGCGTACGCCGGGCTGGCTGAACACGTCGTCGTCGAGGCGGGCCAGGGCGCTGTCGCCCAGGGCCGGGGAGTTGATGGCCAGGCCGTCGCGGGTGACCTGGTTTCCGGCGAGGCTGACGTTGAGCACGCCGGGGTCGGCCAGCGCGGGCCAGGTGCCGGTGATGCGCCCGGCGAGGTAGTCGGGCCAGCGGGTGTTCGCGCCCAGGGTCGAGCCCGAGCCGTCGCTGATCGAGTCGCCGAGCACGACGACCGTGCCCAGGCCGGTCTTCGTCAGGACCTCGATCCCGGCCAGGTAGTAGAAGTGGTTGTAGGCCGCGGTCTGGCCGGTGCCGTCGGCGGTCTCGGCCTTGTCGCCCGCGTAGACGTACGAGGTCTGGCGGGCGGTCCAGTGCCAGGACGTCGCGCCGGTCGCGGTCGGCAGGTAGAGCGTGACCGCGAGTTCCCCGGTCGCGGACACCGGCAGGTCGATCGGGTCGGTCAGCAGCTCCGCGCCCTTGTAGACGGTCGCGGACTCGCTGCCGTTGAAGGTGACCTCGCGGATGCTGCCGGGCTGCAGGGTCGGCGAGCCCGGGGTGGCGGGCAGGCCGACGCTGGCGTGGCCGATGGTCAGCGGGCCGGTGCCGTACGCGTTGGTGATCCGCAGGCGCACCTTCTCGCCGCCCAGGGAGACCCGCACGAGCTGGCGGATCGACTGGTCGGTGAAGCCGTTGAGCGAGCTGCCGGTGTTGGCCAGGCTCGGCGCGGTGAGTGCGGTCCCCCAGGTCCCCACCCAGCGGCCGGGCAGGCTGCCGGAAGCCGGGCCGGCCCCCGCGACCAGGGTGGTCGCGAGCAGGCCGAGGCCGGCGAGGCCGGCGGCGACGCGCCGGCGGACCCGGCCCGTCCCGGCACGCGATACGCCGCGCGTCGATTCTGTGATCACTTGTGGAACCTCCGTCGATTCCCGAGGGGGATGTGGCGGGCTGTCCCGCCGACGCGACCACGATGCCAATAAACAGTTAAGTTTCTTAGGTACAAAGCTGTGATCAAGGCTGCCGGTTCGGATGATTTAAATGGCCCCATCTATCGATGGCACCTAGGCGACGGGCCGCCCGGGGGGCGCCGGGCGACCCGCCGCCTATCCCTGAGGGGCCAGGGTCCTGACGCCCGCGGCGCCGCGCTGGGCGGGCTCCCGCAGGCACGACTCGACGATGTCCGCGGCACGGGCCGCACCGCCCGCGGCCAGCACCTCGGCCCGCATAGCGGCGACGCCCGCCGCGACGCGGGGGTCCGCGGCCACCCGGCGTGCCGCCTCGCGCAGGCCGGCCGGGGTGAGCCCGGCCAGGTCCAGTGAGGCGCCGATGCCGGTGTCGACGATGCGGGCGGCGTTGAGGTCCTGCTCCAGGGTCCGGGCCACGGCGATGTGCGGGACGCCGGCCTGCACGCCCTCCATCACCCCGCCCAGCCCGCCGTGGGAGATGAACACCCGCGCGTGCGCCAGCACCGATAGCTGCGGCACCACCGGCATGACCTGCACGTTCGGCGGCGGCGTGCCCAGCGAGCGCGGGTCGAGGCGGCGGCCCACGGCGAGCACCACGTGCCAGGGCGTGCCCGCGAAAGCGTCGAACACCAGGCGGTAGAAGTCGGGCCAGTGGTTGTTGAGCGTGCCCAGCGACACCAGCGCCACCGGCGCGCCGTCGGCCGGCGGCGACCAGGGCACGTCACCGGCGCGCGAGGTCGTGCACGGCCCGACGAAACCGAACTCCTCGCCGAACGCCTCGCCCGCGTACTGGAACGCCCTCGGCAGGAAGGCCAGGTGGCGCACCACCCGCGGGGCGAGGAACTCGTCCGCGGGCAGCCCGGTCAGGCCGCGCTCGGCGAGGAAACGCTCCAGGCGCAGGTGGTATTCGGCCAGCGTGGGATGGGTGAAGTCGACCGGGACCGCCTCGTTGAGCGACCACGGGCCCGCCGAGACGATCATCGGCCAGAGCTGGATCGCGGGGATGCCGTGGGAGTGGGCGAACACGTGCCCGGCGAACGCCATCCGGTCGAACAGCACCAGGTCCGGCGGGTCGGCCAGCAGGGCGGGCTCCAACTGCGGCAGGGTGTGCTCGGTCTCGGCGAGGAAGTTGAGCAGGCTGCGTCCGATGTGCTCGGCGCGGGCCGGGGTGCGCGCCTGCGGATCGGTGTCGCCGGGCCGGGTCGAGGTGTACGGGATCACCCGCGCCCCCGCCGCCGCCACGTACGCGGCCCGGTCGGCGGGGGCGGCGTAGCTGACCCGGTGCCCGCGCCGCACCAGCTCGGCGACCACGCCCAGGGTCGGGAACAGGTGCCCGAGCGCCGGGATGTTGAAGAACGCGATGTGGTTACCCATGCCGCGCCGCCACTGCGAAGACCGGGAGTCCGGCGTCGTCGGGCATGGCCCGCAGCAGCGCGACGACCTCGTCGGCCATCGCCGCGGCGGTGTCCGCGGTGAACAGCGCGGTGTCGTAGCGCAGCGTCAGCTCCAGCCCGTCGGGCTCGCGCCAGGCATCGATCCCCAGGTCGTGCAGGATCTGCGGGGCGGCCTGGGCGAACGGCCGCCAGTGCGGATCGACCGCCCCGCCGGCGGTATGCGTGTGCAGCGCCGCCGTCACCTGGAAGACCGGGGTGCGGGAGCGGTCGGCGTCCGGATCGACGGCGGCGACGACCTGCCCGAACGGCACCGACTGGCGGGCCAGCCCGTCGATGGTCGCGGCGCGGACCCGGCCCAGCAGCTCGCCGAGATCCGGCTCGCCGGACAGGTCGACGCGCAGCGCGATCGTGTTGGCGAACAGGCCCACCGTGCGCTCGGTCTCCTCCAGCAGGCGGCCGGACACCGGCATGCCCACGCACAGGTCGGTCTGCCCCGAACGCCGCGCGAGCACCACCAGCAGCGCGGTGACCAGCACCATGTACGGCGTGGCCCGGCGCTGCCGGGCGAAGCGGTCGAGGGCGTCCGCGACCGGCGCGGCGACGTGCACGTCGATCTGGCCGCCGCGCAGCGTCTTGGCCGGCGGCCGGGGCAGATCCGCGGGCAGCTCCAGCGGCGGCACCCCGCGCAGCCGGTCGGCCCACCAGGCCAGATCCTCGTCTCCGGTGGTGTCGGCGCACTGCCACGTGGCGAAGTCGGCGTAGCCGATGAACGGCTCGGGCAGCGTTTCGCCCCGGTAGAGCGCCACGGCCTCGCGCTGCAGGATCATGGTCGACTCGCCGTCGGCGAGGATGTGGTGCACCGCCAGGCACCAGACGTGGTCGGCCGGTCCGAGGCGGATCAGCCGGGAGCGCACCAGCGTGCCGCCGGCCAGGTCGAGCAGCGCCCTGGCCAGTTCCGCGACCAGCTCCCGCGCCCGCGCGGGCGGGTCGGCCTCACCGGACACGTCGAGCAGCTCCGTCACCAGGCCGCCGGGTGACGCGATCACCTGACGCGGCCCGTCGGGGCCGACGGCGAACGTGGTGCGCAGGGCGTCGTGCCGGTCGGCGAGCGCGCCGACGGCCGCGGTGAACGCGGGCACGTCCAGCGGCGCGGTGATGCGGTCCGCGATCAGCACGATCGGTGACGCATCGCCGTCGTACGCGGTGCACAGGTGCCACCACCGCTGCTGCAGCAGGGACAGCGGCGCGGTGCCGGACGGTGTGGCACGACGCGGGATGACCTGCACTCAGCCCACCTCCTCGTCGACCAGCGATGCCAGTGAATCCATCGACGCCTGCCTGTCTTACGGTGGAACCGGGCGACACGGCGCGCCGGGGTGGGCGCACGGTACGGCCCACGGCGGAGGTCATCCACGCATGGGCATATAACTGATAGCACAGTTGACCGTTACTGTAAATATTCCTTCCAGAACTGATCTCCAGCCTGGCCAGCGTGTACACATCCGTCCGATATGGCATGCCGCAGCAGCGGGGTGACCAGTGCGGGCAGGCCGGGGAGCCGGTGACCGGGCACGAACCGGCGCAGCGCGCCCGGCGCGATCGTGCGCAGCGCGGCCGCTCCGCGCACCGCCCACAGGGCACGTTCCACCGCCGCGACATCGCCGAGCACGAGGTGAGCCGCGACGCCGTAGCAGAACGCGGCCAGCCACAGCTGCAGCAGCAGCGAGTCCGCCACGACCCGGCGCATCCGGCCCGCCGGGTCGCACGCCGCGACCGCGGCGGCATACCGTTCGAGCAGGTCCGGCAGGGTCAGGCCAGACGGGGCCAGGAAGGCGTCGGCGAGCACCGCCCGCCACCCGTCGCCGTCGGGCACCTGGCACACCACCACGCCGTCGAACAGCAGCAGGTGCGGCACCACCGGCGGCGCCAGCACCCTGGCCCAGTCGCCGGGCGGCCCGCCGAACAGCGCGGCGTGGCGGGGTCCCTGCAGCACGTCGTTGCCGATCAGCGAGTCGCCCTGCTCGTGCTCGGCCAGATTCGGCGAGCTGACCAGCGGCGTCATCCCGTGCTCGCGGGCGAAGCGCAGCAGCAGCACGTCGTCGGGCTCGCCGGATTCGGCCGGGAACTCGGCGAGCGCGTGCGCGACCGCGGTCGGCAGGACCACGGCGGTCGTCGGCACGTACGGGTCGAGCAGCGGCACCCAGCCCGCGCCCGCCAGCGCGGCCAGCCGCACCGCCGGCGACGTGCGCGAACCCCACTCGGTGAACAGGCACAGGATGCGGTCGGGCTGCGCCGCGACCGCCGCCCGTACCAGCCGGTCGAACCCGGGGGCGAGGCGCATGTCGTCCTGCACCAGCAGCCGGTGGGTGCGGCCGGGATCGGCGGTCCGCCAGGCCAGCCGGGCGGTGCGCAGCGCGCTGCGCGGCCCGTCGGGCTCGGGGTCCTCGACCACCTCGAAGTCCAGCCCAGGCTGGCTCGCGGCCAGGGCTTCGGCCTCCGGGCGGCGGCGCGGGTGCGCGGCCACCGCGGCCGAAATCGACGCGTGCATTTAAGTATCTTAACTGTTAAGTTTGTTGATGTTACCGGCTGTCGAGAGGACGTCACTATGAGGCCCCGACTGCGCCGGTGGCTCGACCTCGCCCGCCTGCTCCGCGGCGCGGGCCCGCTGCCGGTGACGGTCGCGCTGCTCGTCAGCGCCGCGTTCGGGCTGGCCCCGATCGTGTTCATGGTGGGCATGGCGGTGCTGCTGTCCCGGGTGCCCGCGGTGGCCCGCGGCGAGGCCGCGCTCGGCGCCGCCGTCGGCCTCACCCTCGCCGCCCTCGTCGCGCAGCAACTGCTCGGCCCGCTGCAGCTCGCACTGGCCGAGCTGCTCGCGCGGCGGATCGACGGGCACTGCGTGCAGCGGGCGCTGCGAGCGGCGTACACCCACTCGCCGGTCGCGGCCCTGGAACGCCCCGGCACGCTGGACCTGCTCACCGACGTGCGCACGGCGATCGACCGGGCCAGCCCGTCACCCGGCCAGGCCGCCGCGGCGCTGCCCGCGCTGCTGGCCCGCTACGCCGGGCTCGCCGGGGCGGTCGTGCTCATCGCGCTGGTGCTGTCGCCGCTCGCCGGCCTCGTCGTCGCGGTGACCGCGCTGGTCATCCGGTTCGGGCAGCGCGGCTCGCTGGGCCGCTTCGCGGCGGCGTGGGACGCGCTGTCGCCGCAGCGCCGCCGCCTGGCGTACACCCGCACCCTGACCACCGGCACCGCCGCCGCCAAGGAGATCCGGGTGCTCGGGCTGCTCGGCTTCCTCACCGCGCGCCTGGACACCGAGCACCGCGGCTACCTCGATCCGATCTGGACCATGCGACGGCGGCTGCTGCTGCGCCCGTTCCTCGGCTACGCCCTGGCCGGGCTCGCCGGCGCGACCCTGGCGCTGACCGCGGTCGCCCAGGCCACTGCCAGCGGGCGACTCGACCTGCTCGGCTACGCCGTCGCCGTGCAGGCGGTCCTGGTGCCGATCCGCTTCGGCGTCTACTTCCCCGAGGCCGACGTGCAGACCCAGTTCGGCGGCCGCGCCCTGGCCGCGCTGACGAACTTCGAGCATGCGGTACGCGGTGCGGCCCTGCCCGGGACCGCCCCCGCGCCCGCCCCGCAGCACGAGATCAGGTTCGCGCAGGTCGGCTTCGCCTATCCCGGCGGCCACCGCGTGTTCACCGATCTCGACCTGGCCATCCCCGCCGGGCGGTGCACCGCGATCGTCGGCCTCAACGGGGCGGGCAAGACCACCCTGGTGAAGCTGCTGACCCGCTGCTACGACCCCGACCGCGGCGCGGTCACCGTCGACGGCCACGACCTGCGCGACCTCGACGCCCGCTCGTGGCAGCGGCAGCTCGCCGTCATCTTCCAGGACTTCAACCGCTACGAACTGACCGCGGGCGAGAACATCGGCCTCGGCACGGGCACCCCGGCCGCCTGGCACGCCGCGGCGGCCCGCGCCGGCGCGCAGGACCTGCTCGACGACCTGCCCGCCGGCCTGGACACCCCGCTGCACGCCCGCTACACCGGCGGCCGCGACCTGTCCGGCGGCCAGTGGCAGCGCGTCGCGCTGGCCCGCGCCCTGCACGCCGTCGACCGCGGCGCGCGCCTGCTGGTGCTCGACGAACCCACCGCCGCCCTCGACGTACGCGCCGAGGTCGAGTTCTTCGACCGCTTCCTCACCCAGACCGAGGGCCTGACCAGCGTCATCATCTCGCACCGCTTCTCCACGGTGCGGCGCGCCGACCAGATCCTGGTGCTCTCCGACGGACACGTGGTCGAACACGGCGACCACGACACGCTCATCGCCGCGGGCGGCCACTACGCCGAGATGTTCGCGCTGCAGGCCAGCCGGTTCCGCGACGACCTGGCGGCCGCCGCATGAGCACCCTGCGCACCGCGCTCGTCTTCGTGTTCGGCCTGGCCTGGGCCGCCGACCGGCGCAAACTCGCCATCGGCGTCGGCCTGATCACCGGCGGCTACCTGGCCACCCCGTTCATCGGCTTCCTGCTGCGCGACTTCACCGACGCCGCGCTCGCCGGGGCGACCGGGCCCGCGACCGCGCTGGCCGTCGGCGTCGCGGCGCTGCTGGTCGTGGAGCTGATGCTCGGGCACTTCGCGCACCTGTACTACTTCGAGGTCGGCGAGCAGGCCGGCACCGTGCTCGACCGGCGGCTGCTGGCCCTGGCCAACGGGCAGCCGACCGTGGCCCACCTCGACGACCCCGGCTTCGCCGACACGCTCGCGCTGGCCGCCCAGGACGCCGCGCAGACCCGGCAGTCCCTGGAAGGCCTGCTGCACCTGGGCGGCCTGGTGCTGCGGGCCGCCATCACCACGGTCATCCTCGCCGCCGTCGACCCATGGCTCGCCCTGCTGCCGCTGGCCGCGGTGCCGCCGGTGCTCGTCGCCCGCCGCGCCGCGAAGCTGGCCGAACGTGCCCGCGAGCACACCGCCGAAGCCGGGCGGCTGTCCAGCCACCTGCTCACGCTCGCCGCCGACGCCGACGCGGTCAAGGAGATCCGGCTCTGCGGGGCGGACGAGTTCCTGCTCGCCCGGCAGGCCGAGACGTGGTCCCGCACCACCGACACGCTGTGGGCGGCGTACTGGCGGGCCGCGCTGCTGCGCGGGTGCGGGCAGCTGCTGTTCGCGTTCGCGTACGGCGGGGCGATCCTGCTGGTGCTCGGCCGCGCCGTGGACGGCACCGCGACCGTGGGCGAGGTCATCCTGGTGGTGACCCTGGCCGTGCAGATCAGCGTGCAGGTGGCCGGGGCGATCGGGCTGCACGCCACGGTCGCCGCCGCCGCGCGTACTGCGGGCCGCTTCGCCGAACTGGCCGTCGCCGCACCCCAGCCGGAGTCCGCGACCGCGTCGGCCCCGCGGCGGCTGCGGCACGGCATCCGCCTGGACGGCGTCACCTTCGCCTACCCGGGCGCGGCCGAGCCGACGCTGCGCGACGTCGACCTGACCCTGCCCGCCGGGGCGACCGTCGCGCTCGTCGGCGAGAACGGCGCGGGCAAGAGCACCCTGGTCAAGCTGCTCTGCGGGCTGTACACCCCGACCGGCGGCACGCTCACCGTCGACGGCACGGACCTGGCCCGCATCCCCGCCGAGTCGTGGCACCGGCGGATCGCCATGCTGTTCCAGGACTTCGCGCGGCTGCACTGGACGGTCCGCGACAACGTCGGCATCGGCGAGCTCACCCTGCACGACGACGACGCGGCGTTGCAGGCCGCGATCCACCGCGCCCGCGCCAGGCGGGCCGTCGACCAGGCCGGGGGTCTGGAGGGTCTGCTCGGCCGAGGGTACGCCGACGGCACCGAACTGTCCGGCGGCCAGTGGCAGTCGCTCGGCCTCGCGCGGTCGCTGATGCGGCCCCGGCCGCTGCTGCTGGCCCTGGACGAGCCCGCCGCCGCGCTGGACGCCCACGCCGAGAACGCGCTGTTCAGCCGCTTCGCCACGGCGGCCCGGCGGGCGGCGCGCGGCTCCGGCGCGATCACCCTGTTCGTCTCGCACCGCTTCTCGACCGTACGCGCCGCCGACCTGATCGTCGTACTGCGCGACGGCACGGTCGCCGAACTGGGCACCCACGACGACCTGATGACCCGCCGCGGCCTCTACCACGACCTGTTCACCCTCCAGGCCAAGGCCTACGCCTGACGCGACGCCCCCTGGCCGGCACGAAGGAAGGGCACCTTCACAACGCTCCGCGTTGTAGCAGGTGCCCTTCTTAACGGCAAAGGCCCGCGACCTGGTGTTGCGGGAGCCTTCACCGTTGCGGCCGAGCGGCGTGCGCGGGGTGGCGATCGCAGTTCGATCAACACCTGCGGTCGAGGCCCGTGTTCTGCCCCTGACGGGCGATCTCACGCCTCTGCACCTGTCAACCCGCCTGCGCAAACCGGATCTAGAAGAACTGTTGTCGCCAGGGCGACAACAGTTCTTCTAGATCCGTCGGTGCCCGGTCCCGGCGGGCAGAGACGGCGGGGTGGTCACGGAGGGAGGGGCCAGAGTGTGTCCTGGTCTGGCGGGGACCCGGGTGCCGGCCCGAGGTCCGGAGCGGATCTGCGATCTCGCCGAGGCGGGTGGTCGGATTTGTGACGGGTCCTAGGCAAGGTGGAGCGATCAACTTACCGTGTGCGCCATGACCGCCTCTCCGCTGCGCCACGCCGCCCCCGGCCACGACGTCGCGCGTACCCATAACCCTGTTCGCCCGCACCGCACCGCCGTCGCTGTCGCCGGTGTGCTCGTCCTCGCCCTGCTGGGCACCGCCGCCTGCGGGAAGAAGGGCGAGCCGCAGTCCACCGCCAGCGCCAACACCGTGATTACGGACAGCCCCGGGACCAGCGCGAGCGCCCTGCCGTCCGGCTCCGCAGCAGCGACGCCGTCATCGACCGGTGGCAGCGGCAACGGCAGCGGGACGCCGACCTTCCCGAAGACGGCCAAGGACTACGGCCTGGCCGCGCTGGCCGCATGGGCATCGGGCAGCAAGTCGAAACTCGACCTGTACGCCGTCCAGGCCGCGGTGTCGCAGTTCATGGGCCACGGCAAGCCCAACAGCCAGTGGACCACGCTCAACTGCTCGGCCGCCGGCAGCGGGCGCACCGCCTGCGACTTCCGCAACGCGCACGGCGACGACACCCGGCTGACCATGGAGGACACCCAGCTCGGCCACCCGACGGCGGTCGTCGACGTGTTCGTCAACCGCACCCAGTACCCGGCCGACGCCGCCGGATACGTCGGCTACTTCATGGCCGCGTGGGGCGACGGCAACAAGCAGCGGATGACCCGCTTCTCCAGCTCCACCATCGCGAACATGTTCACCGGCAAGACCCCGCCGACCGGCAGCCAGACCGAGGCCACCCAGAACGGCAGCAACTGGACCGTACGGGTGACGGGCCTGCCGGTGGGCTCCGGAAGCTGGACCTTCACCGTCAGCGGCGGCAAGCTCGGCGGCGGCAACGCGATCACCGCGGCGAAGGTCGACTGATCGGACCGGGCCCCGGCGGTTCGGTTGGCCGGACGCTCCATGATGGAGCGCATGGTGGTGACCGGACGTGATCCTGACGGGGCCCTGCAGTTGTGGCGAGTGGGCCGTCGCCGTCTGGCGTGGCGGCCCCGGTCGGCGAGCAGCGCCTCCCAGGAGCCGGGGCCGTTCCCCGACCTGCCCGGGCGGCTGGTCGGGCAGGCGCTGGAATGGGTGCCCGCGCTGGCCGCCACGGTCGTCGTCTGGCCGTGGCGGCGGTGCGCCGGCCGCTGGCCGGTCGTCGCGTACACCCTGGGCATGGCGGACCAGTCCGGCTACCACTACCAAGAGGTCGTGCACAGCCGCGCCGACGCCGACGCGCTCGCCGTGCGGTGGGCCGCCGAGATCCGAAAGCATGGCCGGCCGCAGGGCCGCGAGCCGGACGAGGTCGCGCCGGACCGACACCACCTGCTCGACGACTGGCTCGGCGGCGGGGGCGCATAGACTTCGCCGTGATCGGGTGGCGGCGACGCGGGGGGCGACACGAGTGACCGAGGCTGACCAAGGGCTTGCCGACGCGCCGCCGATCCTCAGCGACGTTCCCGGCTCGTTCACCTGGCGGGTGCTGCACGACCGGCATCCGGCGATCATCGAGCAGGTGTCCCGGGCGTTCCCCTATCCGCCGCGTATCCGGGCGGCCCTGGCGAGGCTGGCGCAGGACGCCGTGTCCGGCGTCGTGGAGCCGCTGCCCGCCGACGCCCACGACGCCGCCGACTGGGCCCGCTGGAGCGCACCATACCTGGGCATGGCCTGGTACGACGTGCCGTTCCTGTGGGCCGAGAACTACTTCTACCGGCGGCTGCTCGAAGCCGTGGAGTACTTCCGGCCCGGCCCGTGGCGCGGGCTGGACCCGTTCACCCCGCAGAAATCGGCTGAGCTGGCCGACCCGGCGCTCGACGCCGACCTCGCCGCGCTGGCCGACCTCGCCGGTCGTCCCGCCGAGGAGCAGCTGACCGCGGCCGTGGACGCGGCGCTCTGGGGCAACCGCGCCGACCTGGCCACCCGCGTGTCCAACCCCGAGGCCGAGCACCGCAAGCAGGCGTCCGACCTGGTCGCCGACGACAGCGCGGCGCTGCGGCGGCTACTCGCGCCGGGCAGCGGCGGCACGGTTTGCCTGGTCGCCGACAACGCCGGGCGCGAACTCATGCCCGACCTGGCCCTGATCGACGTGCTGCTGCGCGAGGGCCTGGCCGACCGGGTCGAGCTGCACCTCAAGCCCCAGCCGTACTTCGTCTCCGACGCCATGCTCCACGATCTGCTGTCCTGCCTGCGGCGGCTGGCCGAGACGGCCCAGGGGCTGCGGGAACGGCTGTGGTCGGCGCTGGACGACGGGTCGCTGGAGGTGCTCACGGACGGGTTCTACTGCGAGCCGCTGAGCTATCACGACCTGCCCGGCGACCTGGCCGCGCGGTTCCGGGCGGCGAAGCTGACGATCGTCAAGGGCGATCTGAACTACCGCCGCCTCGTCGGAGACCGCCACTGGCCGGCGCACACCCCGTTCGACGCGGTGACCGCGTACTTCCCCGGCGCGGTCGCGGCGCTGCGTACGCTGAAGTCGGAGGTGCTGGTCGGCGCACCGGACGTCGCGGCGCTGGACGCCGCCGGCCCCGGCTGGCGGCTGGACGGCGCCCACGGCCTGATCCAGGTCCGGATCTAGGCGGCGTCAGCGGCGGCTGAACAGGTTGCGCAGGTTCGAGACGCCGATCGCGACCGCCGCGGCGACGGCGAGCACCCCGAAAGCGATCCGCAGGTTCGTCACCAGCAGCCAGGTCAGCCAGCCCAGCCCGACGACGATGGCCAGGCTCGCCAGGAACAGCAGCAGGCGGCGGCGCAGGACCGCCTCGACGGCCATCACCGCCAGCACCGCCAGCGTGCACGCCAGCAGCAGCGAACCCTGCTCCAGCAGCAGCGCGAAGCCGAGCAAAAGCAGCAGCACCGACAGCGACGCCCCGGCCCAGAACCGCAGCAGCGCCCCGGCCGGGGCGGCGACGTCGGGCACGACGCGGTTGCGCAGGTGCGCGTGCGGCGGCGGGAGCGGCGGCACCCCGCCCACCGCGCGGAGCTGGTCACGTTCGTTGACCGCGGCGCGGCGGCGGGCCCGCAGTTGCGCCACGGACTGCTCCTGCGCGTTCAGGGCGGCGGCCGCGCCGTCACCGCCGCGGCGGCTCGCGGTGACCGTCGGTGGCAGCACCTCCAGCCCGGCCGACATCCGCCGCAGCTCGTCCTGGCCGTCGGCGATCCGCCCATCGAGCTCGGCGATGGTCTCCGCCAGCTCGCGGGCCCGGTCGGCCCCGGCGCGCAGTGCGCGGGCGGGCGTCGGCGGCACCTTGTCCAGCCCGGCCCAGCCGACCGGGTCGCCCCACGAGGTCCGGATCGCGCCGCTGCGCTCGTAGCGGGGACCGGCGGGGGCGCGCTCCCCGCCGAACGGGTCGGCCGTGTCCAGCCCCCACAGGCCGCGGTAGTCGCGCACCCAGGGCGTGGCGGAGTCGATCAGGATCGGGGTCCACGGCCGGGACGTGCCGGGACCGATCCGTACCCCGTCGCCACGGCGGTAGTCGACGTACGGGATGCCGAGGCCTTCGGCGACCTTGCCGCGGGTCCACGGGAACAGCACCGCCCGCACGCGGGTCAGCGTGTTGAGCGCGCCCTCCAGCGCGGGCGGCTGCACCCGCACCAGGTAGTCGCCCGGCAGATACGCCCCCGAGTGCGAGCCCGCGCCCGCGTTGGCCACCAGGTGCGTGCCCTCGACCCAGGTCAGGTCGGGGTCGTCGGGGCGGCGGCGCAGCTCGTCGCCGACCTCGTCGTGCGAGGACAGCGCCACCCAGGCGAGTGAGAACCCGTCCTCCGGCGACGGCACCAGGTACAGGGTGAGCTGCTCCCAGTCGGACTCGTGGTCGTTGACGCCGCTGAAACTGGACCGCCAGTCGTTCATCGCGTACAGGAACCAGTACTGGATGACGACGTAGCCGCCGTCCGAGCTGACGTGGGCGTGGTAGGCGTCGGTCTGCGGACCGGCGGCGGCGTACTGGCGCTGCACCGCGGCGGTGAGCCCGCCCGGGACCCGGCCGCGCAGCGTCAGCGACAGGCGCAGCAGCGAGTCGATGAACCGGCCGAGCAGCCCGACCGCGGCCAGCCGGGACACCCCGGTGAACTTCGGCCGGTCCGGCCTGCGCCGCCATTCCCGCAGCTCACGATGCCCCAGGCCGCGTGGGGCGTAGCGCAGGAACAGCGCGGCCTCGGGATGCTCCCGGGCCGTTGCGGCCAGCCGCTCGGGGTCCAGCTCGCCGTGGTCGACCAGCAGCGTCGGCGCGCCCCGCGACGTGTGGTGCGAGGCCCACAGCGCCGCTCCGGCCAGGTAGGTGTCCACGGGCATCGGGAAGAACATCTCGCCCGCGGTGAAGCAGAGCACCGGCTCGTATCGGCGCACCAGCGCGCGCAGGTCGACCCCTTCGAGCAGTCCCGCACGGTCGTCTACGCCGGTCACCACCGTAGTGTCACAGCTCCGGCGCGGCTGATCGGTCGAAACCTGCTCATACCGTCCCGCCCGAGGTGACGCGGGCGGGACGGGTGCGCGGCGGTCAGAAGCCGCGGAACACCTGGCGGAGCAGGGCCAAGTCGGCTTCACCCACGGTCTCCACGGCGGCCGGGGTGTGCTGCGGCGACAGTCGGCCCACGATCAGGCGCAGCCAGGCCTCGGCGGGCAGCCGGAGCACACCGTCGGCGTCGGCGGGCGCGTCGGTCAGCTCGACCTTGTCGGCGAGCCGCAGGCCGTGCACCGCGTCGGGGCCGGTGGTCTCGACGCGCAGGGTCAGCTCCTTGCCGTCGAGCGCGTCCGACTTGGCCAGCCAGCCGAACATGCCGCCGAGCGTGCCCGTGAGCAGCGGCACCGCCTCGGCGGCGAGCACGGCCCGCGGGTCGCCGCCGACCCGTACGTCCCAGGAGTGGAAGGTGTACTCGCTCAGCCGCAGGCTCGCCGCGGTGGCCACGTCGACCGGGGCGGGCAGGAAGCCCATGTCGATCCGCAGGTCCGCGCGCGTGCCCGCGTCCAGCGACTCGTACTTGGCCAGCAGGGCGTCGTTGGCGGCGAGGAAGCCTTCGGCCCGTGCGGCGGGGGCCATCGCGTCCCAGCGCGCCCAGACGCCCTTGTTGAACTCGAAGCCGGGGTTGGGCTCGCCCGCCAGCGCCGCCTCCACGGTCGCGAGGTGGATCTCGGCGCCGCTGCCCAGGTGGCTGAGCACCTGGGACACGTCCCACTCGGACGCGCCCGACGGGCCGGTGAGGTCCGCTGCCGGCAGGTCGCGCACGTGCGCGGCGAGCGTGTCGTGGCCGGACCGCAGCGCGGCGATGGCGGCGTCGGCGGAGCTGGTCATGGGTACTCCTAGGTGATCGCGAAGGTCGTCGGCTGGATCAACCCCGGACCCGACCCGCTTGTTCCGCTCCGACCGAGGCGACCGGGCCGTACCGGGTCTGCACGGCACGGGTCTGCAACGCCCAGTAGCGGTCACCGAAGGACCAGTGCCACCACTCGGTGGGGTAGTTGACCATGCCCACGCCCGACAGCGCGAGCGACAGCACATCGCGGTGCTCGCGGGCCACCGCCGACACGTGCGGCGAGGCGGTGAAGCAGGCATCCGCGCTGGCCAGTGGGCTCGCGTTGACGGCGGTGCCCATGTCCAGCTCCAAGCCCTGCTCGGTACACAGGGTCAGGTCGACGGTGCCACCGGTGCTGTGCGGCGCGACGTCCGGTGGCGAGACGTACTTGCTCGCCTCGGTGTGCAGCCGCTCGGCGTCCCATCCCGGGTGGGCCGCGCGCAGTTCGTCCTTGTAGCCCTCGAAGTACTCGGTCTGCAGGCGCAGCGGCCGATACGCCTCGATCACCAGCAGCCGCAGCCCGTCCGGCAGGGCCCGCTGCGCGTCCAGCAGGCGCTGGGCCACACCCTCGCGCAGATGGGCGTACGCCCCGGCGGGATCGGCGAGCCGCGAGTCGATCCGCAGCTCCGGCACCTCCCGCAGGTCGATCATGGGTTCGCCGGTGTCGCCGAGGGCGATGGCGGAGATCCGGCGGTCCGACAGCAGAATCATGCCGCCGCCTCGCTAGTCAGGTCGGTCACGGTGCCCAGTCCACCCGAGCGGCTGCGACGTGGACGTGAGCGCAAACGCTCACACGGTGCTCACACCCCTGCCCACACCCCAGCGCAGGCGCGTCACCGGCCGATGACGCACCGGCGGGCTAGCATCCGGCAATGACGATTCTCGCGGACGTGACCGGTGACTGGACCGGAGCCAACGGCTTCCGGCTGATGCCCCAGGACCCGTTCGCCGAGTCGCCGGCCACGCTGACGCTGGCCACGGCGGCAGGCGGCCACATGACGACGGTCGCGTACACCTGGGCGCACCCGGCCGACGGCCCGCAGCAGGGCCTGCTCGCCCTCGGCGCGGGTGAGGAGCCGGGCGCGGTGGTCGGGCTGTGGAGCGACTCGTGGCACCAGCAGCCCGCGTCCAGGACGATGCCCGGCACCGTGCGCGACGGCGGGGTCGTCGAGCTGGAGGCCGACTACGGCGGCGGGTGGCGCTGGCGGATCATCATCGACGCCACCGGCGCGACGCTCCAGCTGCGCATGGACAACGTGATCCCCGCCGAGCACGCCACGGCCGAGATCGCCGCCGGGCCGTACCCGGCGATGCTCATGACGTTGCGCCGACGCTGAGACCGCCCGATCGTGTCACGTCCATCACCGGTGGGCCTGCCGCCAGTTGGTACCGGTGGTGCTACATCGGGGTGACACGGGGAGCTTTTGACATGTGGATTCGCAGGTCGCTGCTGGCCGCCGCGGGCACGGCGTACACGCTGCTGCCGCTGACCGCCGCCGCGGGCGCGCCGGCGCCTGGGGCGGAGCCGGTGGTGCCGGACGCGGTGTACCCGCTGGTCGCGTACGCCGAACCGGACCTGGGCGGGGCGTCGCAGGCGTTCGGCGCGGGCGTGTTCGACGCCGACTCCGGCGGCCTGGGCGCGGTCGGCGGTGACGCCGTGTCGTCGCTGCGCGTGGCCGAGGGCTTCCGCGTGCTGGCCTGCGACCGCACCGCGGCCCAGGGCGCGGACGCGGTCGACGGTCTCGGCTCCTGCCGCTACTTCGACGCCGGCTGGTACGACCGGGTCGGCGGCGGCCTCGACGACAGGATCTCGCTGCTGACCGTGGTCGCCGCGAAGGAGACCGGCCAGGGGGTCACCGTGTACGGCGAGCCCGCGCTGTCCGGCGGCAGACTGCACCTGGGCCCCGGCCGGTACGAGGCGGCCGCGGGCGACCTGGACCGCCTCGACGCCGTCCGGTCCCTGGCCGTGGCCGACGGCCACCAGGCCGTGCTCTGCGACAGCGACCGCTCCACCGCCACCGCCAGCGGCAACCCCGGCCTGTGCCAGGTCTTCGGACCCGGCGAGCACCCGGCGGTCGGCGACGGCCTGGACGGGGCGGTCTCCCTGGTCGCGGTCGGCGGCCCGGCGGTCACCGCGACGAGCGAACCCGGGTTCGCCGGAGCCGCACAGTCGTTCGGCCACGGGGTCCATCAGGCCTCGGCCGCGCAGCTGGCCACGGTGGGCAACGACGCGATCAGCTCACTGCACGTGGCAGCCGGTCAGCGGGTGCTGGCCTGCGCCGACGACCAGGCCGCGCCGGCCGTGCCGGGAGAGTGCACGCTGCTCGGCTCCGGGGTGCACGAGCTGGCCGGGACGGGCCTCGACGACGGGATCTCCCTGCTGGCCGTGTCGGCGGGCCCCTCGACCGGCCAGGTCCTCACCGCGTACGCCGACGGCGGTTTGACCGGTTCGTCCGGGGCGTTCGGCGCGGGCATGTTCGCCGCCGCCGATCTCGGCACGGTCGGCAACGACGCGATCAGCTCGCTGACCCTCGCCGACGGCGGCCGCGCGGTGCTCTGCGAGCACGACGCCACCGCGCCGGGCGAGGTCGGCGCGTGCCGCCTGTTCACGGCCGGCGACCATGCGACGGTCGGCAAGACCCTCAACGACCAGACATCCTTGATCTTCGTCGCTCCCTGAGCGGTTCCACGCCCGGCGCCGGCTTCGCGGCCGGCTCCTCGGCGGCAGCGCCTCGGTCCCCCGTGAAGCCGGAAAGGTCGCCTGCCGCTCCATGCGTGCCGGCCGCGTCGAGGCGTGGCCGGCTGAGGGCGTGGAGCCCGCCGCGTCACGCCCCGCCAGCCGGCCTCGCCGTCGGCTCAGCCCAGCCGATGTCCCGAACACCCTCGTCGCCGCCAGACGGACGGCCCGGGTCGCCGCACACTTATTGTCATCTCGCACACACTCTGCGTACCGTCGCCTGCGATGGTCACTCGGCCTGCGGCTACATCTTTTTTGATGTGGGCACATCAAAAAAGATGTAGCCGCTCAATGAGCGGCTCCTCGCACCGGCGCTACCCAGAGTCACCAACGGCACCAGCCCTGGGCCACCGGCCACCTCGTGCTGCGCGCACGCTCTACGCCGTCGGCGTACAACCGGATAATCGCGTTGCGGAGTGAGTGCTCACTCATTTAGAGTCGCCGCCGTGACTGACGCCTCCCCCAGGCGCCGGGTTTCCCCGTTGACCCCCGAGGACCGGCGCGCCGCGATCATCGCGGCGACCCTCCCCTTGCTGCGTGCCGAAGGTGTGCACGTGAGCAGCAAGCGGATCGCCGAGTGCGCGGGTGTCGCGGAGGGGACCATCTTCCGCGCCTTCCCCGACAAGAACGCCCTGATCGCGGCGACCCTCGCCCACGCCTTCGACCCGGCCCCCACCATCGAGTCGATCAAGGCGGTGGCGGGCGACCCCGATGTCAGGTTCCGTCTCAAGACGGCGGTGCGGATCCTCACCCGCCGCTTCCGCGACAACGCCCCGCTGATGATGTCGCTGCGCGGCAGCGGACTCGCCGTGGTCACCACCACACCCGTGTTCGACCCCCGCGAGGCGCTGACCGGCATCTCGGATGCGGTGGCCGAGCTGATCTCCGATGATGCCGACCGGTTCCGGCTGCCGCCGCAGACCGTCGCGTCCCTGCTCATCTCGATGGTGTTCTTCAACAACCGCAACGAGGTCCTCCCCGAAGACCAGATCGTCGACGTCGTCCTGGACGGCGTGCTCTCCCCCGAGGCCAAGAAAGAGCCCGCATGCTGATCACACTCGTACGCCGCCAGCTGCGGCCCTACCGGCGGCACATCTCGCTCGTGGTGCTGCTGCAGTTCGTGCAGACGGTGGCGAACCTCTACCTGCCCACCCTCAACGCCGACATCATCGACCAGGGCGTGGTCAAGGGCGACACCGGCTACATCATGCGCATCGGCGCCGCCATGATCGGCGTCTCGCTGGTGCAGATCATCTGCTCGATCGGCGCGGTCTACGTCGGCGCGCAGGTCGCCAGCGCGCTGGGCCGCGACGTCCGGGCCGCGATCTTCGACCGGGTGCAGTCGTTCTCCGCCCGCGAGGTGGGCCATTTCGGCGCGCCGTCGCTCATCACGCGTACCACCAACGACGTGCAGCAGGTCCAGATGCTCGCGCTGATGACCTTCACCATGATGGTCAGCGCGCCGATCATGATGGTCGGCGGCATCGTCCTGGCGCTGCAGCTCGACGTGCAGCTGTCCGGGCTGCTGCTGGCCGTGATCCCGGTGCTGGTCCTCGGCATCGGCTTCATCGTGTGGCGGATGCGCCCGCTGTTCCGGGCCATGCAGACCAACATCGACGAGGTCAACCGGGTGATGCGCGAGCAGATCACCGGCATCCGGGTGATCCGCGCGTTCGTTCGCGACCGGCACGAGCAGGAGCGCTTCGCCGGCGCCAACACCGAGCTGACCAACGTGGCGCTGGCCGTCGGCAAGCTGATGGCCTCGATGTTCCCGTTCGTCATGCTCGTCATCAACATCTCGACGGTGGCCGTGCTGTGGTTCGGCGCGCACCGCATCGACAGCGGCGGCATGGAGATCGGCGCGCTGACCGCGTACCTCAGCTACCTGATGCAGATCCTGATGGCCGTGATGATGGCGACCTTCATGTTCGTGATGCTGCCGCGCGCCGAGGTGTGCGCGGAGCGCATCGAGGAGGTGCTCGGCACCGACTCCAGCGTCGTCCCGCCGACCGCGCCGGTCACCCCGGAAGGGCTGCGCGGGCATCTGGAGCTGCGCGACGTCGAGTTCAGCTACCCGGGCGCGGAGGAGCCGGTGCTGCGCAGCATCGGCTTCAGCGCCCGGCCCGGCGAGACCACCGCGATCATCGGCAGCACCGGCAGCGGCAAGTCGACGCTGCTGCACCTGGTGCCGCGGCTGTTCGACGCCACCGGCGGCCGGGTGCTGGTCGACGACGTCGACGTGCGCGACATCGAGCCGCAGGCCCTGTCCCGGGCCATCGGCTTCGTCCCGCAGAAGCCGTACCTGTTCTCCGGCACCGTCGCGTCGAACCTGCGCTACGGCAAGGCCGACGCCACCGACGAGGAGCTGTGGCGGGCCCTGGAGGTGGCTCAGGCCAAGGAGTTCGTGCAGGCCATGCCCGAGGGCTTGGACGCGCCGATCGCCCAGGGCGGCACCAACGTCTCCGGCGGCCAGCGCCAGCGCCTGGCCATCGCCCGCGCGCTGGTCAGCCGGCCCGAGATCTACCTGTTCGACGACTCGTTCTCGGCCCTGGACTACGCCACCGACGCCGCGCTGCGTCGGGAACTGTCCCGCGAGACCGCCGACGCGACGGTCGTGATCGTCGCCCAGCGCGTCAACACCATCCGCGACGCCGACCGCATCCTCGTCCTCGACGACGGGCAGGTCGTCGGCACCGGCACCCACAGCGAACTCATGAACAGCAACGTGACCTACCGCGAGATCGTGCTGTCCCAGCTCACCGAGGAGGAGGCGGCATGAGCGAGCGCAGCGAGCGAATCATGAGCCCCGTGCATCACGTCGGAGCCGAGCGCAGCGAGGTGACGGCGTGACTCAGACCCCCGTACGCCGTGATTCAGGGCCTCGTTTCGGACCCGGCGCGATGATGGCCGGCCCGCCGCAGGGCAAGTCGCTCAACTTCAAGCAGTCCAGCCGCCGCCTGCTGAAACTGCTGGTGCCCCACCGTGTCGCCGTCTGGTCGGCCGTGGTGCTCGGCGTCATCGGCGTGGGCCTGTCGGTGATCGGCCCGCGCATCCTCGGCCACGCCACCGACGTGCTGTTCACCGGCATCATCAGCGGCAACATGCCCGAGGGCGCGACCAAGGCGCAGGCCGTCGACGCGGTCCGCGCCCAGGGCAACGGCACGCTGGCCGACATGCTCAACTCGATGGACCTGGTCCCCGGCCGGGGCGTCGACTTCGACGCGCTCGGTCGGGTGCTGCTCGTCGCCCTCGGCGTGTACGTCGCCGCGTCGCTGTTCTCCCTGATGCAGTTCCGGATCATCACCACCGTGGTGCAGCGCGCCGTGTTCGCGCTGCGCGAGCAGGTGGAGACGAAGCTGTCCCGGCTGCCGCTGAGCTACTTCGACGGCCAGCAGCGCGGCGAGGTGCTCAGCCGGGCCACCAACGACATCGACAACGTCGCGCAGACGATGCAGCAGTCGATGAGCCAGCTGATGAACTCGGTGCTCACCATCGTCGGCGTACTGGCGATGATGTTCTGGATCTCGCCCCTGCTGGCGCTGATCGCGCTGGTCACCGTGCCGGTGTCGGTGTGGGTGACGATGCGGATCGGCAAGAAGGCGCAGCCGCAGTTCATCGCGCAGTGGGCCGTCACCGGCAAGCTCAACGCCCACATCGAGGAGATGTACACTGGCCACTCGCTGGTGAAGGTGTTCGGGCGGCAGCAGGAGGCGGCCGAGACCTTCCGCGAGCACAACGAGGCGCTGTACAACGCGGGTTTCAAGGCGCAGTTCATCTCCGGCATGATCCAGCCCGCGATGTTCTTCATCGGCAACCTGAACTACGTGCTGGTCGCCGTCGTCGGCGCGCTGCGCGTGGCGTCGGGCTCGCTGTCGCTGGGCGACGTGCAGGCGTTCATCCAGTACAGCCGCCAGTTCAGCCAGCCGCTGAGCCAGGTCGCCGCGATGTCCAACCTGGTGCAGTCCGGTGTGGCCTCCGCCGAGCGGGTGTTCGAGCTGCTCGACGCGACCGAGCAGAGCCCCGAGCCGGTCCCCGCCGCCCGGGTCACGGACCTGCGCGGGCGGGTCGGCTTTGAGCACGTATCGTTCCGGTACAGCGAGGACAAGCCGCTGATCGAGGACCTGTCGCTGGCTGTCGAACCCGGCCAGACCGTGGCCATCGTCGGCCCGACGGGCGCGGGCAAGACCACGCTGGTCAACCTGCTGATGCGCTTCTACGAGGTGACCGGCGGGCGCATCACGCTCGACGGCGTCGACATCGCCGCGATGGACCGCGAGGACCTGCGGTCCAAGACCGGCATGGTGCTGCAGGACACCTGGCTGTTCGGCGGCACCATCGCCGACAACATCGCCTACGGCGCGGACTCCCCCACCCGGGAGCAGATCGTCGAGGCCGCCAAGGCCGCGCACGTGGACCGCTTCGTGCGCACGCTGCCCGACGGCTACGAGACGGTGCTGGACGAGGACGGCACCAACCTCAGCACCGGCGAACGCCAGCTGATCACGATCGCGCGGGCGTTCCTGGCCGAGCCGAGCATCCTCATCCTCGACGAGGCGACCAGCTCCGTCGACACGCGTACCGAGGTGCTCATCCAGCGGGCGCTGAACTCGCTGCGCAGCGGCCGGACCAGCTTCGTCATCGCGCACCGCCTGTCCACCATCCGCAACGCCGACGTCATCCTCGTCATGGAGCACGGCTCGATCGTCGAACACGGCTCCCACGACAAACTGATCGCCTCCGGCGGCGCCTACGCCCGCCTCTACGAGGCCCAGTTCGCCGGCGCCACCACCGACTGAAACCAAAGGAAGGGCACCTTCTTAACGGACGTCCGTGTAGAAGGTGCCCTTCCTTCGTTTCGGGGTGGCGGAGGGTGAGGGGGGTCAGTGGCGGAGGGTGCGCAGGACGCCGGTCAGCATCGGGAGGGTGAAGTCGCCGCCGGAGGTCTCGGGCTGGGCCGCGAGGTAGGCGCGGAGCCGGTCCGCGGTGGCCCGCTGGTCGGGTTCCGGCATGACCAGCACGCCCGCGCGGGTCGCGAGGGTGGCGACGAGGGAGTCGGCGGTGCGGTGCTGCCCGTGTGGGAACTCGGCCTGCTCGGGTGAGCCGAACCGGGGCGGTCCGGTGTGCGGCAGGTGCATACCGGCCGTCGCGGCGCGCCAGTTGCGCAGCGTGTCACGCGGGCCGATGACGGCGCTGCCACCGACCCGCTCCAGTCCGGCGATCCAGTCGACGCGGTCGTCCAGGACGTTCCACAAACCGGCCAGGACACCGCCGGGCGCGAGCACCCGGGCGATCTCCGGCCCGGCGACCGCCATGTCGAACCAGTGCATCGCGTTGCCGGCCAGCACGGCGTCCACGGAGCCGTCCGGCAGCGGGATCGTCTCGGCATTGCCCTGCAGGGCACGGATGCTCGGCAACGTACCGTGCAGCTGCGCCAGCATCGCCGGATCCGGCTCGACCGCGATGACGTCGATGCCCAGCGCGACCAGCGTCGCGGTCAGCTTGCCGGTCCCCGCGCCGAGGTCGAGCACCCGCGGGCCGGGTGCGGGCGCCAGGGCCCAGCGCACCGCGGCCTGCGCGTAGTCCGGGCGGTGCTCGGCATAGGCGGCCGCGGCCGCGCCGAACGACGAGGAGTGAAGCAACCGTTCATCTTGATCCACACCAGCAGCCTATTCGTGCCGGGGCGCGACGGCGACCCGCAGAACCTCAGCGGCACGTGCAGCCACCGCTCGCCCGGCTCGCGCCCGGCGACACGGTCTCGCCGGCGGCGGAGAGCGGCGGGCGAGTCACCCACACACCTACTCCAGCCTGGCAAGCACCAGATCCACGACAGACCGGTAGTGCTCGACACGCTCCGTCACGGGCAGCCCCACCCGGCGGCGGCCCTCGTTGGTGGCGATCCGATACATCAGCGCACGCACCAGCATCTGATCCCACTCGGCGCGGTCGGCCCAGCGATCCGGCAGCGCTTCAGACGCATCGTGCCAGGTCATGGCATCCACGACGGCTACGGCCAGCGCCCACGACGCCGGCCGGTGATAGACCGGCCAGTCGATGACCGCCGGGGCGAGCCCGTCGGCGAACATCACGTTGCCCAGCAGATCACCGTGGACCACCTGGGAAGGCGAGTGCACCGGCTGTCGTACGCGAGCCAGCGGCTCCAACACCTCCGTCATCACCTCGCCGCCGCGCAGCGGCAGTTCCTGCCAGGCGACGCGGTCGCCGAAGCTCCACGGATCGTCCCGCTCGTCCAGGAACGACGGCCGCGCGAGCCCGGCCAGCGCCTCGTGGAACGCCTCCCCCGCAGCGAGGACGTCGTCCCACCGCCGCGGGTCAGGGCTGCCGGGCGTCAACCGCCATGCCTGCCAGCCCAGCACCGTCCAGCTGCCGTCGCCGGCCCGCACCGGTCGGGCGACCCGGAAACGCCGGCTCCCGGGAAGTCCCGACAACACCTCGGCGACCCATGCCGTCTCCGCCTCCAGCCCGCCGGGCTTGAGGACGACATCGTCGGCGCACCAGGTCCGGCCCTGACCGCCCGGCAGCGGGACGGCCGGGCCGCGAGCACCGAACGCTGCCAGTACCTCCGGAGCGGGAACCTCACGTGCCATCCCGGCAACCTAACCGCCGCGGCCGGGCCGGGGCGACCGCATTCGCCCCGCGCCGACGTCCCCGGGAGTCAGGAGATCGTCTGCGGACCGCGGAGCAGCTGCGCGAGATGTTCGATCTCCTCCACGGTGACGTTCGCGTCGAAGTGGCTGCGGACCCCGGCCGAGTTGTGTTCATACAGCCAGTCCACGTCGGCCCCGCCGGCCGCCATTGTGGAGCGCACGGGCCAGTACCTGCGCAGCCGTTCGGCGAGCGCGTCGCGCTGCCGGGCGATGGCGCGCGGCGTGACCGAGTCGTAGAGCCGGTCCGGGTCGTGCACCGCCTGACGGGCCAGGTCGTCTCCCCAGAAGTCGAGTGTCCAGCCCGGCCACAGCTCGGCCCACCGCTCGCGCAGGCCGCGCAGCGGCTCCAGGGTCCACAGCCCGGCCCGCTTCGTCGCGGGGTCGAGGTCCAGGCCGGATCTCGGCACGTCATCGGCGACGTCACCCGGCAACTCGGGCCCGGCGGCGACCCACTCGACCAGGTCCGGCCCCATCCACCAGCGTCGCCAGGCCTGGTCGGGGCTCAACCCGTAGAGGCGCACCACCCCGTCGCCGCCGCGGACGGTGACGACGGATCGGACCGAGTCACCCGGCAGGAACTCGTTGCGCGCGGACTCCTCCGGCTCGTTGTCGACACGCGCGCTCGCCGGGTCGAGGCCCACGTACTCCATCAGGTCGCCGATGCCGTCGTAAGCCCACCGGATCTCCCAGCCGGACCACGTCGCCGCGTACGCCTCCAGCATCGCCGCCCGGTAGGCCAGGCGGTTGAACGTGGTGTTGAACAGCAGCAGGATCCGCTTGTCGACGTCGATCAGCACGCCGCCCTCGCACATGAGGTCGCTGAACCAGTGCTCCTCGGCGTAGTCGCCGGCGTGCTCGAGCCAGCGCAGCACCACGTCCGGGCCGGGCGCGAACAGGTAGTCGATCCCGTAACCCGCCCCGCCGCCCTGCGCGTACACCGTGTACTCGCCGTCGCGTACGACGACGTAGTTGACTCTGCTGCCCACCGGGGCACCTTAGCGGCTGACCGGTCATCCGGTGACCCGCCCGGTCAGGACCTCGCGCGATCCACGGAAACCGAAGGACGTGCGGCAGGCGGAGTCCCGACCGGCTGCGGCAGGAGCCGCAGCAGCAGGCCGATGCCCAGCGCCGGCAGCGCCACCAGCTTGATCCCCTCCAGCGCGATGTACGCGAGGTGCAGCGTCGACTCCGGCGGGCTGCCGCCATCGATGATCAGCTGCGCGCGCTGGTCGAGCAGTGGGCGCAGCACCAGCGCCTGGGTCAGCAGCACCAACCACAGGCCGCCGGTGACCACCCACCGCCACCTGCCGATCGCGGTGCCCAGCAGCGCCACCGTCAGCACGGCCAGCAGCACGAACTCGGCGATGTTGAGCGCCTGGAAGACCAGCCGGCCGATGCCCAGCCCGAGCGCGGTGGTGATGCCGGGGGCGCGGAACTTCAGCGGGGCCTCCAGCAGCGAGATCGCGGCGACCATCCCGAACCACACGAACGGCGTCGCCACCTGCGCGACCGCACGGACCCTGCTCACCGGGCCGCCCGGATCTCGGCGGCGCACACGCCGGGCCGCACGAACGGGTGCAGGTCAGCGTCGAACGCCTGCGGCGACAGCCCGTCCACGGTGCCGCGCAGCAGCCCGAGGTGCACACCGCACACCACGTCGGGATGCCGCCGGGCCACGTCGAGGAACGGGCAGGCGTGCAACTCGATCCGCGCGGCTCCGGCCTGCGGCGTGCGTGCAGGGTCGAAGCCGAGCTCGGCGAACAGCGCCATGGCCCGCGCGGCGGCTTCGTCGAGCGTGGCCACGCCCGCCCGCCCGGCGGCCCGGTCCGGCGCACCTCGGTCCGGTTCGGTCTGCGCGGCAGCGGTGCCCGCCTCGATGGAGGACGTGTGCCGCAGCCAGCGCCGGCCGGCACGCTCGGCCAGTTCAGCGCCCCGCGCCCCGTCGAGCTGGCCCGCGAGCATCTCCGCGAGCAGCGCGTAGCCGGCCGCCTCGGCGGCGGGCGTCACACCGGCGTACACCGCCTGCGGGCGGCCGGGGCCGCCGCGGGAAACGCTGCTCTGCACCACGTACCCGGCGTCGATCAGGACTTTCAGGTGGAAACGCACCGTATTCGGGTGCAGGCCGGTCGCCTGCGCCAGCGCGGTCGCGTCCTGCGGCGTGCCGGCCTGGCGCAGCACCTCCAGCACCCGCCTGCGGCTGGCCACCGCGAGTGCGCCGTAGGTCATATCGTCAGCCACGGACCGAATATATACGATGGCGATAGTAAAAAAGGAGGAGCCCGTGCGCACCGACATCACCGACCGCGCCGACATCACCGGCGTCGTGACCGACTTCTACACCCGGGTGTACGCCGACGACCTGCTCGGCCCGATCTTCATCGACATCGCGAAGATGGACCTCCCCGCCCACCTGCCGATCATGAGCGACTTCTGGGAGACGGTCCTGCTGCGCACGGGCAGCTACCGCCGCAACGCGCTGCAGTCGCACTTCGACCTCAACCAGCTGGTCCGGCTGGAGCAGCACCACTTCGACCGCTGGCTGACGCTGTGGCGGGCCACCGTCGACGACCGCCACGCGGGCCCCCTCGCCGAACTGGCGAAGACGCAGGCCAGCCGAATCGCCGGCTCGATCGGGCGGCGGCTGGCCGGCTCGACCGGCAGCGAGCACGTCACCATCTCGACCGTCAGGCCGTGACCGGACCTCCCATAATGAAGGCCGCCGAGGTGGGCTCGCAGCGGACCCGTGGAGAGGACCGGCCATGTCACGAGCGAAGGTGGTCGCCGTCGGACTGCTCGCACTGGCCCTGGCGGCCGCGACGGCCTGCTCGCCCGCGACGGACGAGCCCGCGGCGTACCGGGTGTCGGTGGATCTGTTCTCGGGCCGGGAGAACCCCGAAACCGCGCTGAGCGCCCCGGTCGCCGAGCGAGTCTACGTTGAGCTGTCCGGCCGGGCCGCGGACTTCCAGGACGCCGCCGACCCGGCCACGCCGCTCGGCTTCCGCGGGTTCGTCGTCACACCGCGAACGGGCGCACATCCCGTGCTCCGGGTCACCCGGGATGCCGTGTACATGATCCGCGACGGCGTCCACCGCAAACTCGCCGACCCAGCGGGCGCGTACTACCGGACCATCCTGGACGACATCCGGTCGCGGCTCCCCCAGGACGTGATCGACGCACTTGCGTGAACGAGGGTGCCCGACAGTGCCCCGGGTCCGCGGCGTCCGTCGAGTCGATCGAGGGCAACCGCAGGAATCGGGGCAGCACTCAAGCGCCCTGCTCGAACCGTGCCTTCTCGACGACCGCCAGCACGGCTTCCGTGACCGCATCCGGGCGACTGCTGTGGATGTAGTGCCCCGCCTCGGGCACGACGGCATGCTCGCCCCGCGGCGCGGCGGCGGCTACCTCTGCCTGCAATGCGGTCCACCGGGTCCGCATACCGTTCGGCAGACCCACGGTCGCGCTCAGCACGACCACCGGCACGTCGGGCAGCCGCGAACCGGAGCGCAGCCGCCGAACCAGCCGAACCTGCCCGGCGACCATGCGGCTCTCGGCGATGCCCGTGCGGAACCGTTGCTCCTGGGCGTGGCAGGCCATCTCCGCCTCGACGAGCAAATCCTGGACCCGAGGGTCGTCGGTCAGCCGACGTGCCTGTTCGGCGGCTTGCTCCCGCAGTGGTCGGTCGGCGCGCCCGAGGGCCTGGCGCACCACGTCCGCACGTGCGAACACCGCCTCGGCGGCGCGTACGATCCACGGCCGGAACTCCTCGTGCGCCGGATCGACCAGCACGAGCCCTGCCACCAGGTCCGGGTCCGACCAGGCGACGACCTGGGCCAGCAGGCCGCCCCAGCTGTTGCCCACCAGGACGCACGGCCCGCCGCCCGCCTGGGACAGCAGCGCCCTGAGATCGTCGAGCTGCGACTCGAACGTCAGCGGCGTGGCCGGGTCGCTGGCCCCGAACCCGGCGCGGTCGTACGCGATGACCCTGGTGTGCGGCACGAGCGCCGGCAGGATCGGCAGCCAGGTCAGCGCGGGAGTGCCGCTGGCCGCGTCCAGCACGACGGTCGGCCCGCCCGTGCCCGCCTCGATCCAGCGAAGTTTGCGCTGCCCGAAAGCGATCTCACCACGGGTCGCCCCGCCCGGCAGCAGAGCGGCCACCGCCCGCACGATGACGTCGTCCACGTTCGCCTCTCAACCGCGGCGACCGGCATCGACGAGCCGGTCCCCGAACCAGGTCATCGCCTGGCCGTGCGAACGGGTCCAGGCCAGCGGCCTGCCGTCCAGCGCGAGCAGGTTGTACGCCGCGCCGTCGGGCGGTGGCGGTGCCGCGCCGGTCGACAGGAGGTCGGCGGAGTCGTTGGAGACCCAGTGACCGGGCAGGTCACGCACGATCTCGACGAACGTCGCCTGCTGCGGTGCGGGCACCTGGTATAGCACTGAGGTGTGGAAGACGACCAGGGTCGCGCCGGCCGGAGCCTGGGCCGCGAGCGCGGGCAGGGCGTCGTTCAGGTCACCGCGTACCAGCAGCGGCGGGTCGGCCGCGGCGACGGCGGCCGCGGCGCGCAGCCGGTCGCGGCGGTGCTGGTGCTCGGGCCAGATGAGCGCGTCGAGCCAGGCGACGTCGGCCGGGTCGGTGACGTCGAGCGGGTTCAGGTCGATGCCGGCCCGCCAGACGACCTCCGGCAGCCGGTCCGGCGGGGCGGTCCCGGTGATCGCGCAGTCGAGGATCGGGCCGTGCTCGCCGAGCAGGTGCTCGCCGTAGCGGTAGGCGTACCGGTCCGGGTAGAGGCACAGGCCGGCGGACGCGCCGACCTCCAGCAGGGCCAGCGGCTGGGGCAGCGCGGCGAGCACCGGCAACAGCACCGCGCACCGGCCGGCCTCGTTGGTCTGCGTGGCCCTGGCCGTCATCTCGGCCGCGATGGCGGGCCAGTTCCGCACGATGAACGCGCGGCACGCGGCCGGGTCGGCCACCGGGCCGCCGAGCAGGCGGACGACGCCGAACAGCAGCTGCGGATGCCACTTCTCCGGCGGCAGCGTGCCGAGCAGGGCCAGGACCTCGTCGTCCTGGCTGACCGCCGCGCCCAGTCGTTCGTACACCGGCGAGACGCCGTGCGCCTCCGTCTGCGCGAAATCCGCGAAAACCCCCGCGATCGTCATGCCCGCCATCGTCGCACCGCGCCACTCTCCTCGCTGCCCCGCAGAAAACCGCAGCTCACCGCCACAGCAGTGATAGGAAGGGCACCTTCTACATCGGATTCCGATGTGAAGGTGCCCTTCCTTCGCTCGGGGCGGGGGGCTTGGTTTGTCAGGAGTTGAGGCGGCGGTGGCGGTGGACGGAGAGGGGGAGGAAGACCGCGGTGAGGAGGAGGGGCCAGAGGATGGCGAGCAGGAGGGCTTGGTCGGGGACCAGGCCGGGGTTGCCGAACAGGTCGCGGGAGGCGGCGGCGGTGGCCGACAGCGGGTTCCACTGGGCGATCGTGCCGAGCCAGGCGGGCATGGTCTCGGGGTCGACGAAGACGCCGGAGAGGAAACCGACCGGCCAGACGAGGATCTGGACCATGGTCACCGACTCCGGTCCTTTCACGACCAGGCCGAGGAAGATGCCGACCCACAGCAGGGCGAAGCGCAGCAGCAGGAGCAGGCCGAACGCGGCGAGCGCGGAAGCGAGGCCCTCGTGCCAGCGCCAGCCGAGCGCCGCGGCCGCACCGACGAGCACGGCCAGGCCGACCGCCGAGTTCATCAGGTCGGCCAGGCAGCGGCCGAGCACGACCGACGCCGAGTTGATCGGCAGGGACCGGAAGCGGTCGGTGACCCCCTTGGCGGCGTCGGTGGACACCGCGGTCATGGTCGCCTCGACGCCGAAGAACATGGTGAGGGCGAACATGCCCGGCATCAGGTAGTCGAAGTAGTCCTCGCCGATCGCCCCGCCGAACAGCCCGCCGAACATCAGCGCGATCATCACGGTGAACAGCCAGTTCACGATCACGCCGACCGGCTGCTGCCGCCAGTGGGTGAGCTCGCGCCGGGCGAGCACCCAGGTCTCCTCCAGTACGGCCGTCACGCCGCCACCTCCTGCTTGTCGCCCTGCTTGCGGTGCAGGTCGAGGAACACCTCGTCGAGCGTGGGCCGGCGCAGGTTGACCTCGACCGGTTCGACGCCCTCGGCGGCCAGCGCCGTGCTGATGGCGATCAGCGCCTTGGTGCGCTGCCGCACCGGCACGCTGATCCGGTGCTGCTCGGTGCGCGGTTCGCCGTCGGCGTGCGCCGCCACCGCGGGCAGCGCCCGCCCGGCCTGCTCGGCGTCCGCGAACGCCAGGTCGATCCAGTCCTCACCGATCGTGGCTTTGAGCTCGTCGGGGGTGCCCTCGCTGACCACGCGGCCGTGCCACAGCATCGCGATCCGGCTCGCCAACTGATCGGCCTCCTCCAGGTACTGCGTGGTCAGCAGGACGGTGGTGCCGCCCGCGACCAGTTCCCGCAGCGCCGACCAGACCTCCTGGCGGCCCTGCGGGTCCAGGCCGGTGGTCGGCTCGTCCACGAACAGCACCTCGGGCGAGACGATCAGGCTGGTCGCGAGGTCGAGCCGGCGGCGCATGCCGCCGGAGTACTTCGCGACCGGTTTGCCGCCCGCGTCGGTCAGGCCGAACCGCTCCAGCAGCTCGTCGGCGCGTTTGGCCGCGCGGGCCAGGCCCAGGTGGTTGAGGCGGCCGAACAGCACCAGGTTCTGCCGGCCGCTGAGGATCTCGTCGACCGCGGCGTACTGGCCCACGAGTCCGATGCGCTGGCGCACCTGTGCCCCCTGGGTGCTCACGTCGTGCCCGGCCACCACCGCGCGTCCCGCGTCCAGGCGCATCAGCGTCGCCAGGATGCGTACGGCGGTCGTCTTGCCCGCGCCGTTCGGGCCGAGCAGCCCGTACACGGTGCCCGGAGGTACTTCGAGATCGAATCCGTCGAGTGCCGGGGCCGGTGCTCCCCGGTAGGTCTTGCGGACCCCGTGTGCCGATATCGCCGGCTCTGCCATGCGCAGACTCCTCCCGCTCAGTTCGAGTACACCGTACCGTACGTCGTACGCTACTGTCGAGGCGAGCGGAATTCGCGCGGATGACCCACGCTGTGCCGTATGGATTACGCCCCCTTCATGGCCCTCTCCGCGTTCCTGCCACTGGCGGCGCGGACGGCACTGTGGCAGGTGCCCGAGGACGAGGTGTGGATCGTGGAACGCCACCGGCGCTTCCACCGCGCGCTGGCCGCCGGCCGGCGGCTGGCGGTACCCCTGCTCGACCAGGTCAAGGCCAGGGTCGAGCTCACCCAGCAGATGCTGCTGTGGCCCCCGGCGCCACGGGAGGACAGCGTCGACGAGCCGGCCGGAGACGTGTTCACCGCTCAGGACGGCGGCAAGGTCGAGATCCGGATGCGCATCCTGTGGCGGGTCACCGACCCGGTGCGGGCCGGGTACCAGCCGAACGGCCCCGGTCTGGCCATCGACGACCTGGCGGCGGCCATCCTGCGCCGCCTGATCGCGGGCCTGCCGCAGGAGGCCGCGATGACCAGCCGCTCAGCCCTCGACCGGGAACTGACCAGCGCGCTGACCGAGCAGGCCGGCTGGGCCGAGATCGGCAGTGTGCGAATCAGCGAGGTGCTCGCGCACCCGGTGCCGGTGCGGGCCTAACCACCCGAGCGCATCAGGTCACGGCACAGCGGCACGTCCGAGGTCCGCACGTCGGGCGGGAAGATCAGCGCGGCGAGCGGGCGGCGCAGCACACCGGCCTCCCGCTCGCTGCACATCCGGCGCGAGGTGATCTGGTCGGACTTCAGCTGCCGCGGGCCGCCGCCGTCGCGGTACAGCACGGTCTCCAGGTCCTCGTCCTGGCCGATGATGTAGGCGACCTTGGTGGTGCCGTCCACGGTGAGCGCGGTCGCGGGTAGCCACATGCCCTGCAGCGTGACCATCCCGGCGAGCACAACACCCAGGACCAGCGTCAGACCGTCGACCCAGCGGTTGGGCACCCGCCCGCCGAGCAGCGGGCTCGGCGGGCGCTCGTCGGCGCGCGGCGTGACAGGCCGCCCCCGGCGGCGCAGCAGTATCAGCGACAGCAGCGCGGCGGCCCCGGCGAGCACGAGCAGCAGGTACACCGGCGCGGTGAGCAGCCCGACGACCAGCAGCATCAGCGCCACCGGCGGCGGCAGGCTCGCGAGCACCGTGGGCTGGAACACCGCGCCCCGGACGGCGGCGCGCCGCTCGGACAGCGCCAGGTAGGCCGCGAGGATGAGGATCAGCGGCAGGAACGGGACGTAGCTGCCGATGAGCAGCGCCTGCATGCTGGTGTGCTGGGCGAGCGCCTTGAGCGTCGCGTCGTCACCGTTGGACAGCACGAACAGCCGCACCCCGGCCAGGATGGCGGGGAACGCCGCCGACACCAGGCCCAGGTAGAAGCCGTGCCGCTCCCCCGCCGCGACCGTCGGGGCGGCAGCCTCCGGGATGCGGGGCGACGGAACCGGGGGCGGGGCGTCGCTGAGCTGCTCGGTCACGGTGCGCATTCTTCCATCCAGATCGGACCGCTGGCCATACCCCCGGCGGGCCGTGGGCCACCTGACCTGGTCTCAGGGTCGAGACCAGGGTCGACACCGGATCTGCCGGGCGCGGGCGGAGGTCTAGGTTGGCGGCGTGGCCCTCATCGCGACCCAGTCGCTGACCAAGACATACCCGGGCGGGGTGACCGCCCTGTCCGACCTGACCCTGTCCGTCGAACCGGGCATCATCGGCCTGGTCGGCGCCAACGGCGCCGGCAAGTCCACGATGATAAAAACCCTGCTCGGGCTGCTGACGCCGACCACCGGCAGCGCCCAGGTGCTCGGCCTGGACCCGACCACCGACGGTGAGCAGGTGCGCGCCCGCGTCGGGTACATGCCCGAGCACGACTGCCTGCCGCCGGACATGATCGCGGCGGAGTTCGTGACGCACATGGGCCGGATGACCGGCCTGCCGCGCACCGTCGCCCGCGAGCGGGCGTCGGAGGCGCTGCGCCACGTCGGGCTGTACGAGGAGCGCTACCGCCAGATCGGCGGCTACTCCACCGGCATGAAGCAGCGCGTGAAGCTGGCCCAGGCCCTGGTGCACGACCCGGACCTGCTGCTGCTCGACGAGCCCACCAACGGCCTGGACCCGGCCGGGCGCGACGCGATGCTGACGCTGATCCACCGCATCGGCACCGAGTTCGGCATCTCGGTCGTGGTCTGCTCGCACCTGCTCGGTGAGATCGAGCGGATCTGCGACTCGCTGATCGCGATCGAGGGCGGGCGGCTGCTGCGCGCCGACCGGATCGACGCGATGACCACGGGCACGGACGTGCTGGCCATCGAGGTCGCCGAGGGCACCGCCGAGCTGTCGGCGGCGCTGGCCCAGCGAGGGCTGACCGCCACGGCGGAGGGCCGGATGCTGCTGGTCCCGCTCGCCGACGAGGACACCTACGACCTGATCCTGCGTACGGTGGCCGACCTCGATCTGCCGCTGCACCGCCTCGACCAGCGCCGCCACCGGGTGGCCGAGCTGTTCTCCCCCGCCGCCCCGTCAGCTTCCCTGGAGGTGAGCCATGTCTGAGCGGAGCGTCATCCACGACATCGGCTACCAGCGTTACACCGGCACCCGGCTGGGCCGCGGTTACGCCGCCCGCTCGCTGTTCGAGCACGGCGTGCGAGTCGCCTTCGGGCTGGGCCGCAGCGCCAAGGCGAAGATCTTCCCCTGGATCGTGATCGGCCTGGTCACCTCGCTGGCCCTGATCGTGGTCGCGGTGAAGGCGCAGACCGGTGAGATGATCCTGACGTATCAGCAGCTACCGAGCACGGCCAGCGTGCTGGTGATGGTGTTCCTCGCCGTGGTGGCACCCGAGCTGGTCTCGCGTGACCTGCGCAACCAGACGCTGCCGCTGTACTTCTCCCGGCCGCTGGCGCGCTCGGACTACGCGCTGGCCAAACTCGCCGCGCTGGCGACGGCGGTGTGGCTGCTGATGGCCGGGCCGCAGCTGCTGATGTTCCTGGGCTCGGCGTTCACCGCGCAGGACGCGTCGGGGGTGGCCGCGGAGGCGCGCGGCATGCTCGGCGGCTGGGTGGTGGCCACGTGTTACGCCCTGGTCTTCAGCAGCCTCGCCGTCTTGATCGCCTCGATCGCCAGCCGCCGCGCGTTCGCCGCGGGCGCGATCGTGGTCGTCTTCATGATCACCTCCCCGGTGGTGGGCCTGCTCGCCGCGCTCGGCGAAGGCGGCGCGCTGTCGCAGATCGCGCCGATGTTCAGCCCGTTCTCCCTGCCCGAGGGGGTGCGCAGCTGGCTGTACGGCACGTCGTTCGAGGTCGGACCGTACGGGCCGGTGTACGGCCTGGTGACGGTGCTGAGTATCACCGTCTGCACCCTGCTGCTGCTCCTGCGCTACCGGAAGGTGAACCTGTGAGCGACCTCGACCTGCGCGGGGTGTCCCGCTGGTACGGCAACGTCGTCGCCGTCAACGACGTCACGATGACCCTCGGGCCGGGCGTGACCGGCCTGCTCGGCCCGAACGGGGCCGGCAAGACCACCCTGCTGCACATGATGGCCGGCTTCCTCGCCCCGTCCCGCGGACAGGTGCTGATCGACGGCGAGGCCACCTGGCGCAACCCGGCGATCTACCGCAAGCTCGGCCTGGTCAACGAGCGCGAGGCGGTGTACGGCTTCCTGTCCGGCAAGGAGTTCGTGCGGGCCAGCGCGAAGCTGCACGGGCTGCCCGACGCCGACGCGGCGACCCGGCGCGCGATCGAGCTGGTCGAGATGGCCGACGCGCAGGACCGCCGGATGGACACGTACTCCAAAGGCATGCGCCAGCGGATGCGGGTGGCCGCCGCGCTGGTGCACGACCCGGCGGTGCTGCTGCTGGACGAGCCGTTCAACGGCATGGACCCGCGCCAGCGCATGCACATGATGGAGCTGCTGCACCGGCTCGGCGCGCAGGGCCGCACGGTGCTGTTCAGCTCGCACATCCTGGAGGAGGTCGAGCAGGTCTCCGGCACCGTGCAGGTGATCGTCGCGGGCCGGCTGGCCGCGTCGGGCGACTACCGCACGATCCGCCGCCTGATGACGCACCGGCCGCACGTGTTCGCGATCCGGTCCAGCGACGACCGGCGGCTCGCGGTCGCGCTGATGGCCTCGGACTCGGTCGCCGGCGTGACGCTGGGCAAGGACGGGCTGACCGTGCACGCCGGCGACTACGGCACGTTCACCCGCGCCCTGCCGCGCATCGCCCTGGACCAGGGCGTACGGGTGCGCCAGCTCATCCCCTCGGACGAGTCGCTGGAAAGCGTCTTCTCCTACCTGGTCTCGGCATAGGGAGCACCGCGATGAACATGACCATTGCCTGGATCACCGCCCGAGGGCTGCTCGGCCGCCGCCGGTCCTGGCTGCTGCTGCCCATGCCGGTCATCCTCGTCGGCATCACGGCGATCGGCCTGGCCTTCGCGGCTCCGGCGGTCGACCTGGCCGACGGGGTGCTGATCGGCCTCGGGGTGGCCGTGATCCTGCCGCTGGTGTCGCTGATCGTCGGCACCGGCGTGCTCGGCTCGGAGATCGACGACGGCACCGTCGTGCACATCCTGACCAAGCCCATCCCGCGCAGCAGGATCATCCTGGCCAAGCTGGTGGTGGCCTCGCTCGTCAGCGCGGTCACCACCGCGGCGCCGATGTTCGTCGCCGCCACGATGGTCGGCGGGGTGCGGCTGGGTATCGGGTTCGCGGTGGCGTGCGTGGCCGGGGCGATCGTGTACAGCGCGCTGTTCCTCGCGCTGAGCGTGGTGACCCGGCGGCCGGTGCTGGTCGGCCTGCTCTACGTGGTGATCTGGGAGGGCCTGCTCAGCAACGTCGTGATGGGCACCCGCACCGTGTCGGTGCAGCACTACGTGATCGAGTTCGCCAGCGCACTGTCCGGCTCGACGCTGTTCCCGAGCACCGTCTCCACCACGGTCGCCGCGGTGATGACCGTCGTCTTCACCGTGCTGGGCACCTGGCTGGCCACCCAGCGCCTGCGCGCCTTCTCGGTCGCCGGCGAAACCAGCTGACCCTCCGGAAACGAAGGAAGGGCACCTTCACAACGCCATGCGTTGTAGAAGGTGCCCTTCCTTCGTATCGCGCCGGTCAGGAGCCGGCGATGTTGACCATCCAGTTGACGCCGAAGCGGTCCTTGAGGGCGCCGAACTCGTCGCCCCACATCTGCTTCTCCAGCGGCACGCCGACGGTGCCGCCCTCGGTCAGCTTCTCCCAGTAGCCGCGCAGCCGGTCGCCGTCGTCGCCGCTGAGGCTGATCGTGATGTTGTCGCCGGGGTTATAGGCCATGCCGGGCGGGGTGTCCGAGGCCATCAGCGTGTAGCCGGCGTCGGACTCCAGCTGCGCGTGCATGATCTGGTTCGCGTACGGCGCGTCCTTGTCGCCGAACTCGCCGAAGGTGCTCACCGTCAGGTTGCCGCCGAGGATGCCCTGAGAACTCCATCGCCTCGCGGGCGTTGCCGTTGAAGCTGATATACGGGTTGAGCCTGGACGCCATTCGAATCCTCCTTGATCGTCATGGTTCGCCGGGTTGTCGCGCGGTCCACGCAGCATCCTCGCAGAAGGGCCCGACAGCACGGCATGACACGACGGAGTGACGGCCGCCCGTAATCCGTGGTTCAACGGCACAACGGATCACGTTCATCATCGTCCGTGAATGTCCGGCGCATGAGATCACTCCATCGCCGCACGTTCGTCCTAGGCGGACTCGCGATCGCGGGGACCGCGCTGACCGGCGCGAGCGCGTTCGCCGCCGCCCCGTACCCGTTCAAGCTCGGGGTGGCGTCGGGCGACCCCGAGTCCGACAGCGTCGTGCTGTGGACGCGCCTCGCGCCGACGCCGCTCAACGCCGACGGCCAGGGCGGCATGGCCAACGCCGACGTCGTCGTCGACTGGCAGGTCTCCACCAGCAGCTCGTTCAGCACGCTGGCCGCGTCCGGCTCGGTCACCGCCCGGTACGCCGACGCGCACTCGGTGCACGTGATCGCGGGCGGGCTGGCCGCCGACGCCGACTACTACTACCGCTTCCGGGCGCAGGGCCACATCTCGCCGGTCGGGCGCACCCGCACCGCGCCCGCGCCGACCGCGTTCGGCCGTGACCTGGTGATGGCGTTCGCGTCCTGCTCGAACTGGCAGGCCGGCTACTTCACGGCGTACCGCCGGCTGGCCGAGGACAACCCCGGCCTGGTGCTGCACCTGGGCGACTACATCTACGAGGGCGGCGCGACCGCCGGTTCGGTACGCGAGCACGTCGGCGCCGAGATCGTGTCGCTGGCCGACTACCGCCGCCGGTACGCGCTCTACAAGTCCGATCCCGACCTGCAGGCCGCGCACGCCGCCGCGCCCTGGCTGGTGGTGCCCGACGACCACGAGGTCGAGAACAACTACGCCACCAATGTACGCGCCGACAGCTCCCCCACGCTGACCGCGGCCCAGTGGACCGCCCGGCGCACCGCCGCGTACAAGGCCTACTACGAGAACATGCCGCTGCGTCCGGCCTCGACGCCCAGCGGCAACAGCATCCCGCTGTACCGCCGCATCCGCTGGGGCAAGCTCGCCACCTTCCACATGCTCGACACCCGGCAGTTCCGCGACGACCAGGCCTGCGGCGACGGCTGGAAGGTGTGCGCCGACGCCGACCTGCCCGCCCGCAGCCTCACCGGCGCGGCACAGGAGGCGTGGCTGCTCGACGGCCTCGCCCAGCACTACGGCACCTGGGACATCCTCGGCCAGCAGGTGTTCTTCGCCCGCCAGTTCGACGCGGCCGGGGCCGCGAGCATGGACTCCTGGGACGGTTACCGCGGTTCGCGGGCCCGTATCCAGCAGGGCTGGCGTGACCGCGCGGTGCGCAACCCGCTGGTGCTCACCGGTGACGTGCACAAGTCCTGGGCCAACGAGCTCAAGGCCGACTACGCCAACCCGAACTCGGCGACCATCGGCACCGAACTGGTGTGCACGTCGATCAGCTCCGGCGGCGACGGCAGCGCCACCACGACCATCCCGAACGTGGCCACCAACCCGCATCTGAAGTTCTACTCCGACCGGCGTGGCTACGTGCGCACCACCATCAGCCAGGCGCAGGTCCGCGCCGACTTCCGCGCGGTCGGCGCGGTCACCGAGCACGGGGCCGCGGTGTCCACGCTGCGCTCGTACGTCATCCAGGACGGCCTGCCCGGCCTGCAGCAGGTCTAGGAGAAACACACATGAGAGCCCTCATCACCCTGGCCCTGTCCGCGACGGTGGTCGTGGCCGTCGCCGCGACCCCGGCCGCCGCCGCCCCGGTCCCCGCCGCCCGCGCCCTGGCCGCGCTGACGCCCGTCTCCGTCACCTGGACCACGGCCAACAGCACCGCCACCGGCGACCAGGACGTCTCCGCGGTGGCCACGAACCGGTCCGGCCACGTCGCCGTCGTCTGGGAGGACGACCGCGACACCACCGCGCCCGAGGACGCCGCACACACCGAGATCTACCTGCGCCTGTTCCGCGACGGTGTCGCCGTGTACGAACTGAAGCTGTCCGCGGGCGGCACCGCCGGCACCGCCTGGCGGCACCTGTCCCCCGACGTCGGCCTCGACGACAAGGGCAACGCCGTGGTGGTCTGGGCCGACGACCCGGACGGCAACGGCTTCTACAACATCCCCTACCGGGTCGTCTCCCCGACCGGCACGATCCTGGGCTCCGGCAACGCCAACGCGTCGGCCGCCGGCCAGCAGATCCAGCCCGCCGTGGCCCTCGACCCCGACGGCACGCCGAGCAGCCCGAACGCGGTCGCGTTCACCGTGGTCTGGGAGGACGTCCAGGACACGAACCCGGCCACGGTCAAGGCGGCGGGCTTCACCAACGTCACCACCAAGGCGTACGAGGTCACGGCCAGCCAGACCACGGGTGCGCACCACCGGCCCGACGTGGCGGTGTCCGCCGCGGGCGACGCGGTCGTGGTCTGGAACGAGGACGGCGACGGCAACGGCTTCGACAACATCGGCCTGGTCCGGCTCGCCAAGGCCAACGGCGCGGTGACCCTGTCCCGGCGCACCGCCAACGCCACCGGCGACGGCCAGCAGCGTAACGCGTCCGTGGCGGCGAACACGACCGGCGAGTTCACGGTGGCCTGGGAGTCCGACCACACCGGCGCCCCGACCGTCTGGACCCGCTCGTTCACCTCGGCCGGCAACCCCCGCCACGCCGACGTCGAGGTCTCCCCGCAGCCGGGCGCGACCGCGCCCTCGACCGGCATCGACGACCAGGCCAACGTGGTGGTCGCCTGGTCGATCCCGGCGAACACCGGCGACGTCTGGGCCCGCGGCTTCAACCCCGACGGCACCACCGCCGCCCGCCTGCCCGCCCAGTTCTACAGCGACCTCACCACCGGCCGCCAGGACCAGCCCGCCGTAGCCGTCTCCCCCTGGGGCGAGATCGCCCTGACCTTCACCGACGACAACGACGGCAACCAGTTCGACCAGATCCGCCTCGGCCTCGGCGCCGCCAACTCGGACTGGTGACCACCCCCACCCGGGGTGATCATGAACCTATGGCACGGCTCGGCGGCGTGTCGGCGGCATAACCTCATGATCACCTCGGGTGTCGGTCTCCGCGCGGCGCAGCACCAGCACCGCGGGGATCACGGCGAGGATCGCGGCCTGGGTCCAGAACAGGGCGTCCAGGAGCAGCTTCACCGGGTCGAGGTGCAGGGGCAGGCGCTCGGGCGCGGCGGCGATCTCCTCGATCTCGTCCAGGGTGGACGCGTCGGCCCCACTGTTCAACCAGGACCAGGGATAACCGAGGCCGCGGCGGTAGCCGAACATGCAGCAGACGTCCTCGCGTACCACCAGCAGACCCGCCAGCAGACCGCAGATTGCCAGCACCGCCACGCCGGCCCAGACGATCGGGCCCGGGCGTAGGTCGGCGAGCCCGAGCCAGGCCAGCACCGCGCCCGCGCACCCGAGCACCATCCCGAAGACCGTGTAGTAGCCGATGCCCACGTGCGTCACCAGGGCGAGCAGGCCGACCGCCGCGCTGGCCACCCCCGCGCACAGGAACACGGCCATCCGCAGCCCGGATATCTGCATGCCCCGAGTCTGCCATGGATGGCACGGGACACTCCCGGCCCTCAACGCCGCTAGTCTTGCCCGCGTGACGACGTGACCGTGCGGAGGGCCCGTGGACCAGCAGGTACTGCAAGCCTCGCCGGCAATCCCGCGGCGCCGGAGGACGTGCTGGTACGGCTCTGCCGCGATCGCCACCTGGCCGGCATGGTGGGCGTGCGCGAGGGCGAACTGCCCGACGCCGTCGTCGACGCGATCGCCGACCACCACGATTCGGCGCTGATCACCTCGCTGAGCCGTCGCGGCAGCGTGTCCGCGACCAAGGCCCGCCGGCTCGCCGAGCATCCGGTCGCCGCCGTACGGCAGGCCTGGGTCGGCGCACCGCGGCAACAACTCGTCGACGACCGCTATCTCACGATCGTCGAGCTGGAGCGACTGCTCGACATGCCCCGGTCCGCGCTGGCCCGGCACCAGGACCCAGTGATCCGTGCCGCTGCCGCCCGCTGCTGGTTCGACCCTTCCACCGAGGCGCACCGCGCGCTGCTCACCGATCCCGATCCGACGGTACGCACCGCGGCCGTCTCGCGCCGACACCCTCAGGTGCCCGTGGACCTGCAACCGGAGTTTCTGCGGAACCCGGTCACCCGACCGGTCCTCGCCCGGTATGCGCAGCTCACCGATCAGCAGTCGCGGGCCCTGGCGGAGGACCCGGACCCCGAGGTCCGTGGCGGCCTGGCGCACCATCCGGCACTACCACCCGCGACCCGCGAGCTGCTCTTCACGGATCCCGACGAGATGGTCCAGGTGACGATCATGCAGCATCCGTCGCTGACCGAAGAGGAACGCACCCGGCGGTACGACCTGTGCCGGGCGGCCGCCGCCGCAGACGACGAGGTGGCCGAGATGGTGGTCGAGTTCTTCGATCTCTTCGGCCCGGACTGGCTGCGCACCGCCCCGCTGGAACGCCGACTGGCCTATCTGGACTCACCCTTCGCCGCGTTCCGGGAGGTGGTGGCGTGGTCGCGGGACCTGCCGCCGGAGGCGTACGCCCGGCTCGACGCCGACCCCGTGCACCGGGTCCGGTCAGCCTCTGCGAAACGGCCCGACGCCCCGCCCGCGGTTGTGGAGCGGATCCTGCGCGAGCACGGAGACAGCCGCAAGTCGCGATGGCGATGGACCGACCACCCGAACTTCCCCACCGAGGTCCTGCACACCTACGCCGACCACCCTGACGAGCGGGTACGCAGTTATGCGCCACGTGACCCCAACCTGCCTCCGGAGACCCTGGCCCGGCTCGCCACAGACGCGAGCGAGGTCGTACGGCGTGCCGTCGCGGCCGGTCCCGGGTCACCCGCCGAGGTCATCGCCGCGCTGCTCGTGGATCCCGAACCGGCCGTCGCCGCGCAGGCCGCCGCCCATCCGCGCCTGCCGGTGACGTCGATGCACAGCCTGCTGGACCGGGCCGGCCTTCCATGATCGTTCGACGTGCCAGGCAGGTGTGCGTATCTTGACCGCCCGTACGCCCGGTTGCCTGGCAAGTCCGGCGATCATGGGCCGCGCGGGGGCGCGGTGCGGCCCGGTGGCCGTCGGTGGAGTTCAGCGCGGCGGGCGGTAGGGTCCGGCGGTGATCAACGTCGTCGCCGTCGACCTCGACGGCACCCTGCTGCGCTCCGACCACACCGTCTCGGCCCGTACGGTCACGGCCCTGGCCCGCGCCGCGCAGGCGGGGGCGCGCATCGTGATCGGCACCGCCCGGCCGCCCCGGGAGGTCCAGGAGGTCGCCGCCGCGGCGGGCATCGCCGGAGTCGCCGTGTGCTCGAACGGCGCGGTCGTGTACGACCTGGCCACCGGCGAGGTCACCATCACCGGCCCGCTGCCCCTGACGCTGGCGGAGCGGGTCGCCGACGTGCTCACCCCGGCGCTGGACGGGATCGCGTTCGCGGTGGAGACCGGGCACCGGGCGCTGACCGGCCCCGGCTTCGACCACGTGAGCCGCCGCAGCACCGTCCGGGTGCCGGTGCGCACCCGGGACGAGCTGTGGACCGAGGCCGAGAGCTGCGTGAAGCTGCTGGCCTGGTCACCGGCTCCCGTCACCGACGAGCTGCTGAGCCGGCTGCAAACACTGGTGCCGGAGGTGGCGGTCACCTACTCCGGCGGCAGGGGCATGCTGGAGATCAGCGCCGCCACCGTGTCCAAGGCGGACACCCTGGCCCGCCTCTGCTCGACCTGGGGCGTCGACGCCGCCCAGGTGATCGCGTTCGGGGACATGCCCAACGACGTGCCCGTGCTGCGCTGGGCCGGAACCGGGGTCGCCGTCGCCAACGCCCACCCACAGGCGCTGGCCGGCGCCGACCGGGTCACCGCGAGCAACGACGAGGACGGTGTGGCCGTGGTCCTGGAGGAGCTGTTCCCCGCCCGCGGCGGTGTCGTACCCGCCCGTTAGCGTCGCCCGCGACACGACGGTCGGCTGTGGAGTGTGGCGATGTTCAGGCAGGGCGATGTGCTGGTGGTCCCGATCGCGCGGGAGGAGCTGCCGCCGGATCTGATGCCCGCGCCACGCGACCGGCGCAACCGCATGGTGCTGGCGCTGGGCGAGGCGACCGGGCACGCACACGTGATCACCGGCGAGCGGGTGGCGATGCTGTGCCCGCCCGACGACCCGGGCCGGCTGTTCCTGCTGATCGAGGGCTACGGCCGCCTGGTGCACGAGGAGCACGGGCCGATCGCGCTGGCCGCGGGCGCCTACCGGGTGGTCCGCCAGCGCGAGTACTTCCCCGGCGCGATCCGCCCGGTCGCGGACTGAGCGCGGCGTGGACGGGAACACGGCGATGACGACGAGCAGCCAGATCACGAGCACGAGCACCGGCGAGCAGCGGCCGAACCGCCGCGAGGCGCGCCGCAACGAGGACATGGCCCTGGCCGCGCGGGCCGAGCGGTGGATGGCGACCGGTCTGAGCACCGAACCGGCCGACCGGGCGGGCGCGGAGGCGGGCGTGCGCGTCGCGTACACCCTGGCGGGCCTGCCGGTGCCGCGGCGGATGCTGTGGCTGGGCTCGCCCGCGGCGGGCGCGACAGCAGTGGCGATGCTGCGCACCGGGCTCGCGGGCGACCCGCGGGTCCGCGAGGCGCTCGCCGCGCAGGGTGTCCGGCCCGGCGAACTCGAGCTCGGCCGCAGCGTGCGGCCCCGGGTGCGCACGCGCCCCTGGGCTCAGGCCCGGACCGCGCTCACCGACCGGCTCGGTGCGGTGGGCTTCGCCCGGCACTGGGCCGCCACCGCCCGCCGCCCCTGGCAGCAGCTCGTCGACCAGCTCGCCACACCGCTGCGCACCCGGCTGTCGGAGCAGTTCGCCGAACAGAGCGGCGAGTTCGCCCAGGCCCGGCAGGACGCGCTGCTCGACGTCATCCACGGCCAGCACGACGCGGCCTGGCTGGGCGCGTTCGACAGCCACCCCGACGTCGACGGCCTGGCCCGGGTCGCCTGCAGCGCGGGCTGGTGGTGGGCGTTCGAGCACGTCGCGATCCTCACCGAGCGCCCGCGCGAGGTGCACCGGGACAACCTGGGCCGGCTGCACCACGGCGACGGCCCCGCGCTGTCCTACCCCGACGGCTTCGGCCTGCACGCCTGGAGCGGCATGCCGATCCCGGCCGAGATCGCCGCCGAACTGCCGACGCTGACCGTCGCGCGTATCCGCGGCGAGGGCAACGCCGAGATGCGCCGGGTCATGCTGGAGCACTTCGGCTTCGACCGCTACCTGCGCGAATCCGGGGCGGCCAAGACGCAGTCCGACGAGTGCGGCACGCTGTGGCGGGTCACGCTGCCCGGTGACGAGCCGCTGGTGATGGTGGAGGTGCTGAACTCCAGCCCCGAGCCCGACGGCAGCTTCCGGACGTACTTCCTGCGGGTGCCGCCGTCGACGCGCACCGCACGCGAGGGCGTGGCGTGGACGTTCGGCCTCACGCCCGAGGAGTACTCGCCCCTGCAGCAGACGTGAGCAGCGCGCTCGGCACGCCCCAGGTCGGCGGCGGCCCGGCGGGGATCCGCTCGGGCACGCCGCCGGCGAAGACCTGGTGCAGGCCGAGCCGTTTGAGGTGCACGTACCCGATGTGGCAGTCGCAGGTGGCCTTACCGCAGGCGCGGGGGCGCAGCGCGGCGCGGTAGCTGCCGTCGTAGAGGTTGCCCAGCGGCTCGGGCAGGAAGTGGCAGCGCCGCACGGTGCCGTCGCCGAGCACCGACAGCGACGTCTCGCCCGCGCCGCACTCGTGCCCGGCCGAGGCGTGCGGGCGCACGCTGTATCCGAACAGCGGGTCGATCGCCGTCCACGCCGCCTCGGCGTCCGGGGCGTAGGCGTGCCCGTCCGCCGCGTTGATCCACAGGTAGGTCGACTCCGGCAGCTCGGCCCGCATCGCGACCGCCTCCGCGTGGTGTTCCGGCAGGCCCACCATGCCGACGGAGTGCCGGATCCCGTGCCCGCGCAGCGTCGCGCACGCGGCCAGGAACCGCTCCCGGCGCACCTGCCCCGGGTGGTAGGTCGCCCACAGCGCGAGCCGCGCCGGATCGGCCTCGGCGACCCAGCCCAGCCGCCCGGCCAGGTTCGTCTGGATGGCGACCTTCTCGACGTGCGGCAGGTGCGACAACCGCACCAGCGCGTCGCGGTACCAGGACCGGGTCAGCCCCTCACCCCACGGCGTGAACAGCACCGACAGCGTGTCCCCGCCGGGATTGGCGGCGACCCAGTCGGCGAAGCGGGTCAGCGCGGCCCGGTCCTCGGCCAGCTGCGCGCGACTGTCGCGCCGCTTCGCGAACGGGCAGTACGGGCAGTCGAAGTTGCAGCTCGCGAGCGGCCCCCGGTAGAGCAGCAGCAGGTTCACCGCAGCACCGCCCGTGCCATCGCCGCCCGCACCGGCCCCGACACCAGCCACGGCCCGATCGCGTCGCCGTGCGCCAGGCCCTCGTCGGTCAGCACCAGGCGGTCTCCGTCGCCGATCGCCCAGCCGCGTTCGACCAGCTCCGCCAGATGAGGAAAGTCATCATCCGCCTTGGACCCGAACCGGTGCGCGTAGCCCGCGAGGTCGACGCCCTCGGCGCGCAGCAGCGACTTCACCAGCCAGCGCAGCCGCTGCTCGCCGCCGTCGAGCGCGAACCCGAACTCGGCGTGAGCGAAGTCCCCGGCGGGCCGGGACAGGTAGTCGTCGATGATGGCGCGCACCTCGCGCACGCTGACCGCGTAGTCGAACGAGTAGTGCAGGTCGGCGGTGTAGGAACGCGCGCCGCAGCCGATGCCGACCATGCCGTCGTCCTGGCAGCAGTAGTCCGCCCCGTCGGGGTCGGGCACGTCGGCGCGGCGGAACTGGCGCATGGAAAGCTGCCGGTAGCCCGCCTCCCGCAGCAGGTCACGACCGCGCCGGTAGAGGTCGAGGCGCTGGCTGTCCCAGTGCGCATCGCGTTCCGGCACGGCGGGGCCGGTCGGCAGCGGCCCGCCGCTCCGGCGGCCCAGGCCGGTCAGCGGGCGTACGTACAGCGGGTAGAGGTAGATCTCCTCGGGGTGCCAGGCCAGGGCCTTGCGTAGCGAGTAGGTCCAGGTGTCGCGGGTCTGGCCGGGGATGCCGTAGATGAGGTCGACGTTGAGCAGCGGGAACGCCGCGTCCCGCAGTGCGGTCAGGGCGAGGTCGACGTCGGCCCGGCGCTGCGGTCGCCCGGCGGCGTGCGCCTCGGCGTCGAGGAAGCTCTGCACGCCCATGCTGACCCGGTGTGTGCCGTGCGCGGCCAGCACCGCCAGCCGGTCGGGTGTCGCCGTCGCGGGCGAGGTCTCCACGGACAGCTGTGCCGCGGCCGGGTCGAGGCCGAGCACACCGTTGGTGATCGCGAACAGTTCGGCCAGCTCGTCGGCGGTCAGATGGGTCGGGGTGCCGCCGCCGATCGCGGCACGGGCATACCGGGCCGGGCCGAGCGCCGCCGCGACCTGCTCGGCCTGCACCCGCAGCTGCCGCAGGTACGCGCCGACCTGCTCGGCGGGCGGCGACGCGCGGGTGAACAGGTTGCAGAAGCCGCACCGCATCTCGCAGAAGGGGATGTGCAGGTACAGGAACAGGTTGTCGCGGTCCTGGCCGGCCCACACATCGCGCAGGTGCGGACGGGGACGCAGCGGTCGGTATGCCGTCTTGTGCGGGTACGCGTACAGGTAACCCTGGTAGGGCGAGCCGTCGAGCACCGTCACCACTCCCCCGGCACCAGCGTGAACTCGGCGTACGGCACCGTCCACACCACGTCGTGCCCGACCCGGTGCCCCTGGTGGCCGTCCTCGCCGTACGCGGTCCCGTGGTCGGCGCACAGGACCACGAAGCAGGGCCGCCCGCGCGAGGTGAGCAGCGCGAACAGGCGCGGCAGCGCGGTGTCGACATACCGCAGGGCGGCCGCGTGGCTGTCCCGCCCATCCTCGGCCGCCCCGGCCAGGTAGTGCCGGTTGGGCTGGTGCAGCGCGGAGATGTTGAGGAAGGTGAACAGCGGCCGGTCCGCGGGCACGGCCGCGCTGCTCACGGCGAGCTGGTCGAGCTGGTGGAGCAGCGAGTCCGGTTCGGTCACCCCGAACTCGGGCCGCCAGTGGTCCTCGGCGAACAGCCCCGGCAGCACGCTGCCCAGCGGCGACCGCCGGTTGAAGAAGCCCACTCCGCCCAGGCACAGCGTGTGGTATCCGGCCTGGCCCAGCCCGGTGACCAGATCCGGGGCGTCGAACACCCAGGTGCCGTCGGCGGTGGTCTCGCTGCCGGGGAACCGGGCCGCGAACAGCCGCCCGTGCCGTCCCGGCGTCACCGGCGTCGGCAGGAAGCCCGCGAAGAACGCGTGGTGCGCCGCGTACGTGAAGCTCGCCGGGGTGTGCCGCGCCTCCCAGCGCCCGCCGGGCAGTGCCCGGAGAACGTTCGGGGTGCGCCCGGCCGCGGCCTCCTCCGCAGCAACGTCGTACCGCAACGTGTCGAGCGTGACCAGCGCGATGTCATGCGTCCCCACCAGGGACGCCAGGTTCACGCTCACGCCGCCGCGCCGGCTCGCTCGCCCGCCAGCAGCGCGGCGACCTCGGCGTCGTAGGTGTCGCGGCCGTCGACCAGGAGGCCGGGGAGCAGGTCGCCGAACGCGTTGACCTCGGCGACCGCGTGCGAGCGCCAACCGGCCGCGAACATCAGGTCGACGCCGGTGTGCAGGCTGCCGGGGAAACAGGCGGCGACGGCACGGCAGGTGGCCAGGCCTTCGGCGTAGTGCCTGCCGGCGGCGGCCCGCAGCGCGCAGAGGTCGCCGCGTACGCCGCCGAGGTGCAGGTTCGTCATCGGGGAGCGGCTGCCGCGGACCACGACGTGCGACGGCTCGCCGCCGACGGTGACCACGCGCAGGTCGACGACGCGGCCGTCGAGCCCGGCCTTGGGCAGCCAGCGCTGCACCTGCAGGCCGTCGGGGGCGAGCCGGTCCACGATCGCGGCGACGTCGCGCTCGTCGCGGTAGTGGCGCACCCGCAGCGAGTTGAACAGCCGCCCGCCGGACAGCTCGACCGAGGTCGTGGCCAGGATCCGGCCGCCGCTGCCGAGCTGCAGCGCGATGACGCCGGAGGCCGACGAGCCGTGGCACGGCTTGACGAACACCCGCCGCCAGCCGTTCTCGTCCAGCCAGGACCGCAGCTGCGCCCAGCCGGACGGCGACCCGGGCAGGGCCGGTGGCACCGGGATGCCGGCCGCGAGCAGCCGGGCGTGGCAGGCCGCCTTGTCGAACATGGTCAGGATCTCGGCGGGGTCGGACAGCAGGCGGGCGTCGGACTCGCGGGCGGCGTCGGCGATGCGGGCCAGGCCGCGGGCGAGTCCGGCGTACCAGGCGCGGCCGCCCACGATCTCGCCGTGCGCGGCCGGGCTCGCGGCCCCCCGCAGCAGCCGGTCCACCTCGGCGTCCTCGCCCGGCGACTCGATGCGCACGGCGGTGCCGGGGGCCAGCCGCAGCGGGGCTCCGCTGAGCACGTCGTGCCAGGCGAGCAGGTCGGGTTCGGGCAGCCCGGCCCGCACGGCGGCCGCGGCGAACAGGCCGACGCGGCGGTGCCCGGGGTTGCCGACGATGGTGAGGCGCACTACTCGGACACCGCGATGTAGCGGTCGTCGCGGCCGGCGTCGCTGCCTTCGGACACGTCCAGGGTGACCCCGGCCTCGCCGAGTTCGGCGGTCAGGCGTTCGAGCACCGCCGCGCCGATGAAGTGGTGGTGCAGGTCGAGTTTGTCCAGGTGGGTGAGCGGCTGCCCGGCCAGCAGGGCGGCCGCGCCGGTGTCGCTGAGCATGCCCAGCGACAGGTCCAGCTTGCGCAGGCGGGCGACGACCGGTGCCCCGGCCAGCGCCACCGCGACCAGGTCGGCGATCTCGGCGTCGCGCAGGGCGAGCGAGGTCAGCGCGGGCAGCCGGGAGCCGGCCAGGATCGGGGCCAGGTCGCCGACGTCGGCGTCGCCGCCGTAGTTGTCGGTGCCGAGCCACAGCTCCAGGTGGGTCAGCGCGGGCAGGTCGCACTCGGCGACGGCGCGCACCACGTCGGCGCCCAGGCCGCCGGACTCGATGGTGAACTCGCGCAGCCCGGTGTGCCGCACGGGCTTGAGGCCCAGGCCGGTCGCCCCGCGCACGGTCAGCACCTCGAGTTTCGGCAGCGCCTCCAGCAGCGGCGTGATGTCGGCCTGCTGGATCCAGGAGATCTCGCACTCGTCGAACGTGATCTCGCCGAGGAACAGCGACCGCAGCCGGGTGAACCGCGGCAGCGTCGCGGCGAGCAGGCCGATCGGCGGGGCGGTGTCGTACGCGCCGCCCCAGTTGCCGATGACCAGCGCGGTGACCTGGTTGGCCCAGTCCTCCGCGGCGAGGGCTTCGAGCCGCTCCAGGAACTGCCCGGTGTTGTCGTAGTCCGGGTCCTCCAGCCGCCACGCGCTGCCGGCCCGGGAAGCCTTGCCCAGGTCGGCGGGGTATTCCGCGACGGGCAGTCCGGCGAACGTCGTGATGTGGGAGCCGATCGTCATGCGCTGCCTCCGCCGGGCCGCATCAGGTCTGGGACGACGGACACTAACACCCGCCGCCGACGCTTCCGCCGAGCGTGGCACACCATTCATTGCATTAGATAGTTAAGTTTACTAAACTCCAGGCGTTCCACTCGGAGCGAGCCGCTTCCTCGTCCGAACCCGCACCAGATCGGGCCGTCGCGTGCCCCCGGCCGTCGCCTGCCATCAGGCCGCGCCGGGGAGGGGTGCACCTGCCTGTCCGGTCAGTCGATGTGCCGTGACGCGACGCAGCCACGGCACCGGACACCGAAGGGATCCCCATGTCCGACACCCCCAAGACCTGGCGGGGCCGCTGGGCCGCCGCCGCTGCCGCCCTGGCCGTCGCGGCCGCCGGCGTCGCCGTCGCGCTGGCCCCGGCCACGACGGCCCAGGCGGTCGTGCTGCCCAACGGCTTCAAGAGCGTGGGCTACATGCCCTCGTGGGCCGGCAACGTCAACACCGTGCAGTACGGCAAGCTGACGCACATCAACTACGCGTTCATCCTGCCCAACTCCAACGGCAGCCTGCAGGGCCTGGACAACCCGTCCAAGCTGTCCTCGCTGGTCTCGCTGGGCCACGCGAACAACGTCAAGGTCTCCATCGCGGTCGGCGGCTGGAACGACGGCAACGACCAGGCCTTCGAGGACCTGGCCGCCAACGCCACGGCGCGCACCGCGTTCGTCAACAACCTGGTGAACCTCGTCAACCAGTACAACCTCGACGGCGTCGACATCGACTGGGAGTACCCGGACACCACCGCCGAGAGCAACAACTTCACCGCGCTGATGAACCAGCTCAGCACCGCGATGCACTCGCGCGGCAAGCTGCTCACCGCCGCCGTGGTGTCCGAGGGCAGCACCGCCAACTTCGTGCAGCCCGCGGTCTTCAGCGCGGTCGACTGGCTGAACATCATGGCGTACGACGGCGGCAGCCCGCACGCCAACTACAACTGGTCGATCAACGCGGTCAACTCGTGGAAGTCCCGCGGCCTGCCCGCGAGCAAGGCCGTGCTGGGTGTGCCGTTCTACAGCCGCCCGACGTACTACACGTACAGCCAGCTCGTGGCGATGGACCCGGCCAACGCCAACCGCGACTGCACCACGGTGAGCGGCGTGCAGCAGTGCTACAACGGCCTGCCCACCATCCGCAGCAAGACCACGTGGGCCAAGGCCAACGCCGGCGGCATCATGAACTGGGAGCTGTCTCAGGACACCACCGGCTCGACGTCACTGGTCAGCGCCATCTACGAGGTCGCCATCGGCGGCACCACCCCGCCGTCGTCGCCGCCCCCGGGCGGCCGCACCGGCCGCATCGTCGGTCAGGCCTCCGGCAAGTGCGTCGACGTCGCCGCCGCCAGCACCGCCAACGGCGCCGCCATCCAGCTCTACACCTGCAACGGCACCAACGCCCAGACCTGGACCATCGGCACCGACGGCACCGTCCGCGCCCTCGGCAAGTGCATGGACATCACCAGCGGCTCCACCGCCAACGGCGCCCTCATCCAGCTCTGGGACTGCAACGGCTCGGGAGCCCAGGTCTGGCAACCCCAGTCCAACGGCAACCTCCGCAACCCCCAGTCCGCCAAGTGCCTCGACGCCAAGGACCTAGGCACCGCCGACGGCACCCGCCTCCAAATCTGGACCTGCGCCACCTCCGGCAACCAAATCTGGACCCTCCCCTGACGCGTTGATCATGAACTTATGGCCGTGTTCGACGGCGTGTCTCTGCCATAACTTCATGATCATCTGAAAAGGGATGGGGCCCGCACCGAACGTGGTGCGGGCCCTACCCCTGGGGTGAGGGGATCAGCGCCAGCCGTGGATCGGGTCGTAGCCGAGGATGCGGCGGGCCTTGTCGATGGAGAGCAGGGTCTCGTTGCCGGAGACCGGGCGCTGCCAGGGCAGGTCGGGGAAGACCTCGGCGGCCAGGTCCACGGTCTCGCGGTGCATCACGGTGTCGGCGTTGGCGATGATGAACACCTCCAGGCCCGGCTGGGTGTACTCCAAGGCTCGGCGCACCGCCTGCGCGCCGTCGCGGCAGTCGATGTACGACCACAGGTTCCACATCCGCGCCCGCGGATCGTCCTGCCACGACGCGAAGTTCGCGTAGTCACCGGGCTCCATCACGTTCGAGAAGCGCAGCCCGATCATCTTCAGTTCCGGGTCCCACCGGCAGAACTGCGCCGCCATCTGCTCGTCGAGGTGCTTGGCCAGCGAGTACGCCGTCTCCGGCCGCCCCGCGTACTCCTCGTCCACCGGCAGGTACGGCGGCGGGGTGTCGAACGGCAGCCCGAGCACCGTCTCACTGGACGCCCACACCACGTTGCGCACGCCGGCCGCCCGCGCCGCCGCGAACACGTTGTAGCTGACCGTGATGTTGTTGGCGAACGTCGCCGCGTTACCGGTCACCCCCGGCCCGGGGATGGCCGCCAGGTGCACCACCGCGTCCACCTTCGCGTACCGGCTGTCGATCGCGCTGAACGCCTCCACCGCCTGGCCGTAGTCGGTGAAATCGATCCGGGTGTACGGGCACAGCTGCTCGCGCGGCGGAGCCACGTCGAGGTTCACCACCTCGTACCCGTTGTCGAGCAGGTCGCGCACCACCGCCCGGCCCAGCTTGCCGCTGCCGCCCGTCACTGCCACCAATGCCATCGTCCACACCTCTCCCGAAGATCCGCTGACAACGTATCCCGACCCGCCCAGCGGCGTCCCCCGGTGTCACGGACGCAGGTCCACCGCCAGCACCTCGCTCTTGCCGAGCACCAGCACCCGGTCCCGGTCGACCCCGTGCAGCCCGCCGATCCGCTTGTCGACCGTGGCCCAGCCGACGACCCCGCCGTCGTGGCCGACCAGGATCAGCCGACCCAGGTGGCCCGCGAGAACGTAGCCCGATTCGACGGCAGCCACGCCGACGCACCGGCCATAGTGCGGCACGCGGGCCCACGGCTGCGCCACGCCCGGCTCCAGCGCGACCACGTGATCGCCGGTGTCGCACCACAGCAGGCCACCGGCCACGGCCACGGCTCGGACACCAGCGGGCACTCCGGGTTGGCGCAGCACTTCGCCCGTGACCGGGCACAGCACCCACAGCACGCCTGACGTGCCCCGCACCAGCACTCTGCCGACGTCGAGCCGGATGAGGACCGGGCCTATGTCCACCTCCAGGACCGGCTCAGGCAGCCGCCAGGTCTGCTGATCGCGCCCGGTCCGCGAGTCGACGGCCCGGATCAGGCCGGTACCCCGTTCGGCCAGCAGAACGCGGTCACCGAGAGCGAGCGGTTCCTCGACCGCCGCCGGGCCGCCACCGCGCCACAACAGCGCCCCGCTGTCCAGGTCATACCCGGCCAGCGGGGTGTACCCGCGCCAGCCGCCGACCACCGCGACTCCCCCGGCCACCACGAGATGCCCGGTGTGCGTGGGCAGTTCGGCGTGCCACCGCAGCTCCCCCGCGATCGGTTCGTGGCACGACAGCCGCTGTCCCCAGTGCGAGACGGCGAGGCAGTGTCCGCCGGTCACCGTCAGCCCCTGAGGCCACTTGCCGAGCGGCACGTCCCACCGCACCCCGCCGTCGCGCACGTCGAGCCCGACGAGCCGGGAGGCGCGCTCGTTCACCACCAGCCGCCCGCTGCCCACCGCGGAGCGGGTCAGGTAGGCGCGCTGGTGCACGCTGTGCCGCCATACCGTCTCGAAGATCACCCGAGCAGGCAACCAGAGTGGGTCCGGCCCGGCAACCAGGAAAGTGAGCGCCCGCCCCGGCGGCACATCCGGAGCGGGCGCGGCACTGGATACGGGAAGGTCAGTGACCGTGCCCGTGGCCCTTGCCCCACGGGCCGGTGATCGCGACGACCAGCCCGTCGGCCTGGATGCCGGCGAACAGGATGCGGCCGTCCTGGCTGAACGTCGGGCCGGTGAACTCGCTGTCGCTGATCTCGTTGCGGGCCAGCGGGTAGGTGACGCCCTTGTCGCTGACGCCGACCAGGTGCGACAGGCCCTCGCCGTCCTCGGCGAGGATGATGCCGCCGTACGGCGAGACGGTGATGTTGTCCGGGCCGTCGTAGTGGCCCTCCGCCTTCGGGTCCGGGTTCACCCCGAAGACGGTCTTGAGCTCGATCGTCTCGCGCTTCGGGTCGTAGAACCAGACCTGGCCGTCGTGCTCGTGCACGCTGCCGTCGGTGATCCGGGCGTAGCTGGAGACGAAGTACACGCCGCCGTCGCCGTACCACTGGCCTTCGAGCTTGCGGGCGCGGGTGACCTGGTCGTTGGTGAACTGCTTGCGCACCGAGACCGTGGCGGCCAGCCGGTCGGGCACGTCCACCCAGCTCACCTTGTACTTCGTGCCGGGCTCGGTGGCCGCGGACAGGTCGGTGATGTGCAGCCCGTCGAGGGTGGCCTTCAGCGCCTGCAGGCGGCCGGCGGTGTCGCCGCCCTCGCTGAGGGCGAGCTTGCGCAGCGCGCCGTCGCGGCCCTTGAAGCCCTTCGGCGGCACCCAGCGGAAGTAGAGCCCGTTCGGGCCGCTGGCGTCCTCGGTCAGGTAGATCTCGTCGGTCTTCGGGTCGACGGCGACGGCCTCGTGCGAGTACCGGCCGAGGAACTTCAGCGGCACCGGGTCGAGGTTGGCCTCGGCGTCGAACGGGTCAACCTCGAACACCCAGCCGTGGTCCTGCTGGAACTGCCCGCCCTTGCGCTGCTCGGTCTCCTCGCAGGTCAGCCAGGTGCCCCAGGGGGTGATGCCGCCGGCGCAGTTGTTGTGCGTGCCGGCCAGGCTGACGTACTGGCGGACCCGGTTGCCGTGGTGGTCGACCTCGATGTTGGTGGTGCCGCCGCCCGCGCCCGGGTCGAAGGTGAAGCCGGGCCGGGCCGGCACCCGGAACGGCTCGTCGCCGCCGATCTCGTGGTTGTTGACCAGGGTGAAGCCGCGGCGGGTGCCGAAGCAGGCGGTGCCGTCGGGGTCGCTCGGGGTGGGCTCGCCGGTCGCCAGGAGGGTCTTGCCGGCCTCGGCGACGATCCGGTAGGAGAAGCCCTTCGGCAGGGAGAGGATGCCGGCCGGGTCGGGGATCAGCGGGCCGTAGCCGGCGACGGTCGGGTGGGCGTACGCGGGTCCGGCGATCGCCTGCACGCTGCCGGCGAACGCGATGCCGAGGCCGCCGAGGGTGGCGGTGCGCAGCAGGTTGCGGCGGGAGAGAGGGGTGTGCACGGATAGCTGCCTTTCGATGGGCCTTCATGTCTACCCGTGACATGCAAGCCCTCGACCGGGAACAGCCCGCGCGCACCGCGCCAAGATCAGGAGAACAGCAGGCAAACAATGCCTACGCGACCGCCTTTTACCTGCTCAGCCTGCGGTTACGTCCCTGCCCAGCACCGCCGCGGCGATCTCGCACACCGCCACCAGCCGCCAGGTGATCTGGTCGGCGCGCCGCCAGTCGAGGCTGGTGACGTCGGGCAGGTTCCAGCCCAGCGCGGTCGCCTTGTCGGTGAGCCCGTCGGCGTAGCAGGCCAGCTCCAGCAGGGGCGGCCGGCGCTCGGGGTCGAGCGCGTCGCCGACGCTCGCCGTCGCCTGGTCGAGGATGGCGAGCACGCCCGGGTCGGCCGCGGCGGCGGCGCGGCCGGCGTCGCCGACGACGCGGGCGTAACGCGCCAGCACCTGGCGGGCTTGCTCGGGGCTGGTGGGACCACTGTCCATGCCGCGAGATTAGGGCAGCATCGGGGTCTTGAATGCGGCCTGACGTCCGTTATGACCGAACAGAGGACAACGCTGCCCGACCGGCTCCACCCGCCGGAGGGACAGCCAGGTCGACACCCGCCGATGGGCGCGACCGTGATGGCCGCGCCCGTCGGCGGTCGGCGGTCAGCCCCGCCGGGGCGTCGGACGCTGCGGGGAGTTCGGCAGCGGCTGCGTCTGGTCGCTGTCGAAGCCCGGCACCAGCGGCTCCGGGTACTCGTCCGGCTCGGCCGGGGCCTGGTACAGGTTCGGGTCGGCCGGGCTCTGCGCGGCCGGGCTCGGGGCGGGCGAGCCGGCCCGCTGCGACGGGTACACCGTGCCGGCGGACCGGTCGGCGAGCACCTGGGTCGCGTCGGCCTGCCCGGCGGCGTAGGCGCGGGCGTGCTCGGCGACCCGGGTCGACTCCTGCCCGGCCCGGTCGAGCCAGGTGTCCCAGCGCGCCTGCATCGGGCGGACCAGGCCGCCGCCGACGCCCACGATCAGGATGCCGGCGACGGTCGCCAGCACCGCGATCAAGATCGGCATGGTCACCGTGGTGGCGACGCCGATCTGGTTGAGCGCCGCGATCACGCCCAGGCCGATGATGAACGCCCACGCGGTCGTGGCCAGGAAGCGGCCGTACGACAGCCCGCCCAGCGCGCCCGTCACCAGGTCCCGGACCCAGGAGGCGATGGCCGCGGCCACCACCACGATGACGATCGCGACGAACGCCTTGGGCAGCCACGACACCACGGCGTTGATCAGGTCGGAGACCGGGTTCGGCCCCCAGATCCCGAACGCGAGCTGCAGCGTGAACAGCAGCACCGCGTAGTACGCCAGCCGCGCGACCAGGTCGGACGGGTCGACGCCGCCGCGGGCCAGCGCCGCGGTCACCCCGCCGCGGGCCGCGAGCTGGTCGAACCGGACCCGTTCGAGGCCCTTGTCGGCGAGCAAACGGATGCCTCGCGCGACGAGCCAGCCGACGAGCAGGATCGCGGCGAAGGCCAGCGCCTTGGGCAGGAACAGCGCGACCGAGCGCAGCGCGTCGGTCAGCACCTCTCCGAAGTCCATGGGCTTCTTCCTTTCCAGCGGAGACGAGGGGTGTCAGCCGGCCCATGCCCCGCCGACGGCACGGGGAAACGGCGAACCGGGCACGGGTGGCCCGATCGGGTGATCCGGGATCGATCGACATCAACGGATACCGGGGTTAGCATCCTTGCGGGAGCGACCGCACGTCCCCGTCACCGCCGGCAGGGCAGGCCGGTGGCAGCGCCGCGTGCCGAACCCCGATCGTCGCGTACGCGGACCGTCCCGTCCCGTTTCGCGATCGGAGTCAGCCATGCCCCACCCGCCCTCCCGGCTCGCCGCCCTCGGCCTGGCCGTAGCCGTGCTCGCCACCACCGCCGCCGTCCAGGCCGCCGCCCGCGCCGTCGCCGTGCCCGCCGCGGCGCTGCCCGCCGCCGCGCCGACCGTCCCGCCGCCGTCCTACCCGAACCCGGGCCGGGTCACCGGCTCCACCGGCGCCCACGACCCGGCCGTGGTACGCACCCCCAACGGCACTTACCTGCTCGCCACCACCGGCGACCACCTGCCGCTCAAGACCTCGACCGACCGCGTCAACTGGCGCGACGCCGGCGTCGTGTGGCCCGGCGGCGCACCCTGGACGACCGCGTACACCGGGGGCGGCGCGAACCTGTGGGCCCCCGACCTGTCCTACCGCGACGGCCGCTTCCTGCTCTACTACTCGGCCTCCACGTTCGGCTCGCGGCGCTCCGCGATCTTCCTGGCCACCAGCCCCACCGGCGCGGCCGGCAGCTGGACCCACCAGGGGCTGGTCATCGAGAGCAGCGGCGCGGTGAACTACAACGCCATCGACCCGAATCTGTTCGTCGACGCCGCTGGGCAGTGGTGGCTCGCCTTCGGCTCGTTCTGGACGGGCGTCAAGTCCGTGCGGCTCGACCCGGCCACGGGCAGGCGGTCCACCACCGACACCGCGGTGCGTGCGCTGGCCCAGCGGCAGACCGCGTCCGGCGCGGTCGAAGCGCCGTTCGTGTACCGCCACGGCGGCTTCTACTACCTGTTCACGTCGTTCGACCTGTGCTGCCGCGGCGCGGCCAGCACCTACCGCGTCATGGTCGGCCGGTCCGCGTCGCCCGCCGGGCCGTTCACCGACCGCAACGGCACCGCCCTGACCTCCGGCGGCGGCACACAGGTCCTGGCCGGACACGGTTCGATCCACGGGCCGGGCCACCCGGCCGTGCTCGCCGACAACGGCCAGGACGTGCTGTTCTACCACTACTACACGGACAGCGGCGCGGCACGGCTCGGCATCAACCTGCTGGGCTGGGACAGCGCGGGCTGGCCGTTCGTCTACTGACCGAACCCGTGAGCCCGGCGGCTGGATTAAGCACCCGGCGGCAGGGTAGAACTCGTGCGTGTCTCGGGATACCTGGATCATCATCGGCATCGCCGTCGCGATCGTCGGCATCATCACGCTGATCGGCGCGATCAAACTGGGCAGGCGCCTGTTCGTCACCAAGCGGATGCTCGGTGAGCTGGGCACGGGCGGCAAGGTCGCCTTCTGGGGCGCCCTGATCTACACGATCCTGCCCGTCGACCTGCTCCCCGACCCGATCTACCTCGACGACATGGGGGTGCTCGCGCTGGCCCTCATGTACCTCACCAACCTGCTGCGCAAGCGCAACGGCGGCAAGCTGCTGCCGGGACCGCGTACCAAACCGTCCAGCAAGCACGACACCCCGCGATAGGGGGTCACACCTTCACGGTGTGGCGGCCGGGTTCCTGAACACCAGCCGCCACACCGTATGACCGGGCCGGGTGTAGTAGGAGAACTCGTCGCAGACCTCGCCCGTGATGTACAGCCCCCAGCCGCCGGCAGCCGTAGGCCGCGCGGCCGGCTGCTCCGGGGCGGTCCGGCGGAACGTGCCGCCGTCGGTCAGCTCGATGACGACCGTGCCGCCGTCGGCCCACACCCGCACCACGCCGCCGCCGGCGGTGTGGCGCAACGTGTTGGTGACCAGTTCGCTCACCGCGAGCTTCAGCCCGGGCACCCGCCCGGCGGCCAGCCCGGACGCGTGGGCGTGCGCACCGGCGAACTCGCGGACCGCCGCGAGGTCGTCGGCGGTGGTGAACGAGATCGCGGCCGCCCCCGACGGCGGCTGGGCGAACGGTCTGACTACCTGGCGCAAGACTCCTCCGCGGCCCGGGATGATGAGCGATGTGCGTGCCCGTGCGGGCGGCCTTCCCTCCGAACGCGGTCCTGGGACGCTGACGCAAAGAGTGCCACAGCCTGACCTGGCGTGGCATTCCCGCGCTTGTCTCCTCGGTGGCGGCCCCCACCGACCACCTGGCCACTGACTGCCCCGCCGGGCGGCGGCCGAAACCACGGATCGAGATCGGCTCCGGCCCACGACCTATCGGTGAACTCGTATGGTTGGGCCGAGCCCGTTCGGGTACATGGCCGTGGCACACGGTCACCGGTGGCCGCGTGCCACGGCTTCGCGGAGCGACTTGGCTCACCCCGCGCGGCCGACCTGACTGGTGAACGGTGAAGGATGACCATGGCGCTGAAAGCAGAGCAGAGCGAGCGACTCGGCAAGTTGCTCTCGGAGCGGTCGGAGCAGATCTCCCGGCGCTGGGCGGAGGTCGCGGCGGCGCCGCTGAAGGGCCGCCTGACGGTCTCCGAGTCGGGCCGCCAGACGACCGAACTGCAGACGCAACTGCGCAAGTCGCTCAGCGAAGGCGCGAACGACCTCGACAGCGCGAAGGCCGCGGAACTGCGGGCGGTGCTCACCGAGCTGTCGCGCAACCGCGCACGCCAAGGGTTCACCGCCACCGAGACCGCCACCAGCGTCTTCGCCCTCAAGACCGCGCTCTACGAGATCGGCGAGATCGAGAAGAGCGGCGAGACCGCCCTGCGTGACTACGTGGCCTGGTCGGCGCTGATCGACGAGCTGGGCCTGTTCACCTTCGAGGCCTTCTCCCGAGCCCGCGAGCACATCATCACCGAGCAGAGCGAGCAGCTGCTGGAGTTGTCCACGCCGGTCGTGAAACTCTGGGAGGGCGTGGTCGCCGTCCCGCTGGTCGGCACTCTGGACTCCGCGCGCGCCCAGGTCGTCATGGAGCGGCTGCTGCAGGCGCTGGTCGACACCGGCTCGCCGTACGCGATCATCGACATCACCGGCGTGCCCGCGGTGGACACCCAGGTCGCGCAGCACATCCTCAAGACGGTCATGGCGGCCAGACTGATGGGCGCGGAGTGCGTCATCTCCGGCATCCGCCCGCAGATCGCGCAGACCATCGTGGCGCTGGGCATCGAGTTCGGCGACATCGCCACCAAGGCCACTCTCGCCGACGCGCTCCGCCACGCCGTCCGGCGCGGCGGCGCCGAGCTGCGAGCCGCCAAGCGGGAGGCGTGATGGAGCGGGTGCCGATCCTCAAAATCGGCTCGGTGCTGCTGGTCTCCATCCAGGTCGACATGCAGGACCAGATGGCCCTGCAGCTGCAGGAGGACCTCGGCCAGCGCATCGTCGACACCGGCTGCAAGGGCGTCATCATCGACATCACCGGCCTGGACATCGTCGACTCGTTCGTCGGGCGCACCCTGTCGACGATCGCGTCGATCTCCCGGGTGCTCGACGCCGAGACGATCGTCGTCGGCATGCGCCCGGCCGTCGCGATCACGCTGGTCGAGCTCGGCCTGTCGCTGGACGGCATCCGCACCGCGCTCAACGTGGAGCGGGGCCTGGAACTGCTGGCCGCCAACGCCGAGCCGGACCTGATCGACGACCTGGACCTCCTCGACGAGCCCGAGACGACCTCGCCGTGACGGGCGGTGCAGGCGCCGAACTCCAGGTGCAGGCCATCGGCAACGACGAGGACGTCGTCCGGGTGCGCCAGCTGGTCCGCACCGCGGCGGTCGCTGCGAAGCTGTCGCTGGTCGACCAGACGAAAGTCGTCACCGCGGCCAGCGAGCTGGCGCGCAACACCCTCGTGTACGGCGGAGGCGGCAAGGCCGAGGTCTGTACCGTCGACAACGGCAAGCGACGCGGAGTGCGGGTCGTGTTCAGCGACTCCGGCCCGGGTATCGCCGACATCGACCTCGCGCTGACCGACGGCTACACCAGCGGCGGCGGCCTCGGCCTGGGTCTGAGCGGTGCGCGCCGGCTCGTCGACGAGTTCGAGCTGGAGACCGCGGTCGGCGCGGGGACCACCGTGGCGGTGGTCAAGTGGGCGCGCTGAGCTCGCTGACCCCGACCTCATCCTGGTTCCGGCTGGACGACGCGAGCGCCGTGGGCGCGGTCCGGCGCTTCGCCGTCGAGCTCGCCGGCTCCGTGGACCTCGGCGAGCGCAAGTCCGCCGACATCGCGATCATCGCCACCGAGCTCGCCTCCAATCTGGTCAAGCACGCCGAGGACGGGACGCTGCTGGTGCGCCCGGTCCGGCACGACGACACCGTCGGCGTCGAGATCGTCAGCATCGACTCGGCGCCTGGCATGGCCGACCTGGCCGCCATGTACGAGGACGGCCGCTCCACGACCGGCACCCTCGGCATCGGCCTGGGCGCCGTGTCCCGGCTCGCGGACCGGATGGAGGGCTACTCCGCGCCGGGACGGGGCTCGGTCCTCACCGCCCAGCTCTGGCGCGAGGCGGTCCCGCCGCCCGCCTGGGCCGACGGGCTGACCCGGCCGCTGACCGGCGAGACCGTCAGCGGCGACTGCCACGCCGTGCGGACCATCGGCGACCGGCGGCAGGTGATGGTGTGCGACGGGCTCGGCCACGGCCCGCTCGCCGCCGCCGCCGCGCAGACCGCCTTCAACCTGTTCCACACCGCGCCCGACGGTCCGCCCGCGACCGTCGTCGAACGCCTGCACCGGGGCATGTCCCACACGCGCGGGGCCGCCCTGACCGTCGCGGAGATCGACCCGGACGCCGGACTCGTGCGCACCTGCGGCATGGGCAACGTCGCGGCGACCGTCCTCACCGCAGGCACCCGGCGCGGCATGGTGTCGATGCCCGGCATCGCGGGCCACGGCAAGGCCGTCATCCGGGAGTTCGAGCACCCGTTCGGGCCGGACTCGCTGCTGGTCATGCACTCCGACGGGGTCAGCGACAAGTGGCGCCTGGACGCCGACCCGGGGCTCGTCGTCCGATCGCCGCTGCTGATCGCCGCCACGGTGCTGCGCGACGCGGGCGTGCGCCGCGACGACGCCTGTGTGCTGGCGGCCAGGATCCGATCATGACCGACACCCTCCTGCTCCAGTTGGTGCTACGCCGCGAGCAGGATGTGTTCGCCGTCAGGCAGCGCGGGCGCGAGGCCGCGGCGGCGCTGGGGCTCGAACACCAGGACCAGATCCGGCTGGCCACCGCGCTCAGCGACGTCGGCCGCCAGCTGCTGTCCGGGGGCACCGGTGTGGAGGTCGCCTTCCGGATCCACGGCCGGCCCGAGCACCTGCGCGTCGACCTCACGGTCCCCGGCCGGGTGGACCGGCAGGCGCTGCGACCGGTCGGCCGCCTGGTCGATGTTTTGGAAGTCGCCGAAGGTGGGCAGGAGACAGTAGTCATGCTGTCACGCCGCCTGCCCGACCCGGGCCAGCTCACCGCCGAACAGGTCGAGCAGGCCCGGCGTAAGCTCGCCGCCTCCGCCGTCGCCAGCCCGCTCGACGAGCTGGCCTCCCAGAACGAGCATCTGCTGGCGGCGCTGGAGGAGGCCCGCGAGCAGCGGGACCGGCTCAAGGCGCTCAACGACGAGCTGGAAGAGACCAACCGCGGCGTGATGGCGCTCTACCTCCAGCTCAGCTCGGAGCTGGAGGAGACCAACCGCGGCGTGGTGGCGCTGTACGCCGAGCTGGACGAGAAGTCCGGGCAGCTGCGTGCCGCCAGCGAGGCCAAGACGCGCTTCCTGGCCAACGTCAGCCACGAGCTGCGCGCCCCGGTCACGGCGGTCATCGGGCTGATCCGGATGCTGTCCGATCCGGAATCCGACCCGTTGACCGCTGCGCAGGCGGAGCAGATGTCGCTGATGCGGGGCTCGGCCTCGGACCTGCTGTCGCTGGTTAACGACCTGCTCGACCTGGCCAAGGCCGAGTCCGGGCACCTGGAACCGGTGTGGGGTCCCGTCGACCTCAGCCGGCTGTTCAAGCAGCTGCGCGGCACCGTCAAGGCGGTCCTGACCAGTCCCGATGTCGCACTGGAGGTGGAGGCGCCCGGCGACGGCGCGTGGATCGAGTCCGACGAGGCGCTGCTGTCGCAGGTGCTGCGCAACCTGCTGCACAACGCGGTGAAGTTCACCGAGCACGGCTCGGTGACCATGCGGGCCGCCTCCGCCGGCGGCCACTGGACCATCACCGTCGCCGACACCGGCATCGGCATCCCCGCCGCCCAGCACGAGCGCATCTTCGAGGAGTTCGTGCAGCTGCCCGGTCGGCACAAGATGCACGGCACGGGACTCGGGCTGCCGTACGCCCGCCGGCTCACCGGCATCCTCGGCGGTGAGATGCACCTGGACAGCGAACCCGGCAAGGGAAGCACCTTCACCGTCACCCTTCCGGTCGCGAGGACCTCATGAGCAACCCGGCCGAGACCACCATCCTGGTGGTCGACGACCGCGCCCCCAAGCGCTACCTGCTGAAGAACTGGCTCACCCGGGCCGGCTTCGCGGTCACCGAGGCCGTCGACGGCCAGGATGCCCTCGACAAGCTCCAGCAGCGTCCCTTCGACATGGTCGTGCTCGACGTCAAACTGCCCGACATGAGCGGGCTCGACGTCTGCCGGCGGATCAAAGCGGACCCGGCCACCACCAGCACACCTGTCGTGCACGTCTCCGCGCACGCGGTCGACGCCGCCGACCGGACCCTGGGACTGGTCGGCGGCGCCGACGCCTACCTCGTCGAACCGATCGACCCGCACGAACTGGTCGCCACGGTGCAGGCCGTGCTGCGCTACTACCGGGCACGCCGCAAGGCCGAACAGCTCGCCGACGGCCTGGCCGGGCTCGCCGAGACGACGCTCGCCGTCACCATGGCCCGTGACTTTCCCGAACTGCTCAGCCGTGCCGCGGCCGGGGCCGTAGGGCTGTTCGGCACGGCCGCGGCGGTCGCCACCGAGACCGACGCGGGCTGGACCCTGGCACTGGCCACCGTGTCCGGCGACGTCACCGTCGCCGGTTGGGAACCTCCCGGCGAGGACGTGCCGGTCGGCTCGCACCGGCTCACCGGTGACGCCACACGGTGGCAGCTGCCCGCCGGCTGGCCCGACCCCGGCGAGGTCACCGTCACCACCGCCCGGTTCCGCGCCGCCCGGCCGTCGCTCTACCTGTTCACCGGCGTGTGCGCCGACGAGGACCAGACCCAGTTGCTGACCCAGCTGACCCAGGCGCTGGGCGCGGCGGCCGAGGCCCAGCGGGCACAGGACCAGGACCACCGGATCGCGGTCACCCTGCAGCGCAGCCTGCTCCCCCGCCGCCTGCCCGCCGTGCCCGGCATCAGCCTCGCCGTGCGCTACGAGCCGGCCAGCCCGCAGGCCGAGATCGGCGGGGACTTCTACGAGCTGTCGACGCTCGGAGACGAGCTGCTCATCGCCATCGGCGACGTCGTCGGGCACTCCCTGCACGCCGCGACGGTGATGGCCGAGATCCGCCACGCCCTGCGCGCGTACGCCGTCGAGGGCCACTACCCCGGCCGCATCGTCGCCCTGATCGACGAGCTGATGGTCCGGCTGCTGCCCGGTGAGATGGCGACCCTGTGCCTGCTGTTGCTCGATCCCCGGACCGGCCGGGCCCGGCTGGCCAACGCCGGTCACCTGCCGCCGCTGCTCATCGCCGACGGCCGGGTCACCGAGGTCTGGCACCGCGCCCCGCTGCTGGGCATCAACCATGCCCGACCCGACGACCTGGAGTTCGTCCTCCCCGAGGGCGGCACGCTGCTGCTGTACACCGACGGCCTCATCGAGCGACGGGACATCACGATCCGGGACGGCATCGCCGACCTCAGCCGGCTGGCCGCGCCCGTGGACGCCGATCTCGACCGCTACTGCGACCGGCTGCTCCGGCAGCTGACCAACCCTCCGCACGCCGACGACGTCGCCGTTGTCGCCGTCCGGCGTCTGTGATTGGCTGCCCCCATGGATCGTGCAAGCAACACGCCGCAGGCCACACACGAGGTGGAGGCCCTGCCGGACCGGGTCCGGATGGTGCTGGCCGGCGAGTTCGACCTGGCGAACGAGCAGGCCCTGACGAGCTGGCTCGTCGACACGATCGAGGCGAACCCCGGACGCCCGCTGGAGGTCGACATGCACGACGTCGGCTTCATCGACTCCAGCGGCATCAGGGTGCTGCTGCACGCCCACGCCACGGCGCAGCGGCACGGCGGGTCCTTCCGGATCACCCGCGCGTCCGGCACGGTCCGTGACGTGCTGGAGATCGTCGCCGTCTACGAGCACCTGACCGGCGGCGATTGACCCGGCCTCAGGCCGCGTACGCGGTCAGCGCCGGGTGGCTGTCGGGCAGCCCGTACCAGCGCAGCAGTTCGGTGACCTCGTCGGGCTCGGCGACCAGCGCGTCCGGGTGGCGGACCAGGTGGTCGACAAGCCAGCGCTGGGCGGCGGTGAGGTCGGCGTACCGCAGCGGACTGCTCCGCCCGTCGTCCCCGAACGCCAGGTAGAAGGCCTCGCCGAGGCGTTGCACCCACGGCCCGTGTGCTCGCCGGGTCGCCTCCGACCGGACCAGTGCCGCCCGCGCCTGCGCCGCTCCCGGATCGCCGAGGTGTTCCAGCAGCCGCACCGACCACTCGGCCCGCGCCAGCCCCCACGGCGCGAGCACCGGCTCGTCCGGGCCGAGCCCGCCGCCCGCCCGCGCGCGCAACTCCGCCCGCGGCTCCTCGGGCACGGTCGCGCCCGCAGTGAGCGTCCACGCGACCGCGGCGGCCCAGCGGACCTCCGAGTCCTCGTCGTGCACCAGGCTCGCGATCACCGCCGACTCGGCCACCGGACCGCGCGCGGCCAGCCCGGCCGCGAGCAGCGCGGTCACCCGCAGATCACGGCGCCAACCGCGCTGCCCGGCCACGGCCAGCAGCGGCGCCACGGTGTCGCCCGCCGCTTCCGGAAACCAGGCCAGCAGATAGGCCGCCGCCTCGATGACGTCGCCGTCGCTGTCGTCCAGCAATCGCAGGATGCGGGGCAGCTCGGCCCGGACCGCGTCGTACACCCGCAGTTCGTCGACCTCTCCCGGGGCCGCCGGCGGGTCACCGGCCGCGTGGCCGCTCCACTCGCTGTAGAGCAGGTGCCAGGACTCGTCGACCGCGTCCGGCGAGGGCCGCAGCCGCTCGATCGGGAAACCCGTCAGCAGGTATGAGTGGTCGGAACCGATCGCCATCGCGGTGAGCAGGTCGACGATCGCGGCCCGGTCGAAGGTGAGCGGGTCGGCGGCCAGGTCGGCCAGGAACGGCACCGTGTAGACGTCGGCCTGGTAGCGCCTGCCCTCGTGCAGCAGGCTGCTCCACAGTTCGTCTCGGGCGTCGCCGCGTGCCTCCGGGTCCTCGGCGCGCAGCGCGGTGAGGAAGGCGGGGATCTCCTCGGCCGTGCCGAAGGCGTGCGTCAGCCCGCCCCAGCCGACGGTGTCGAGCTTTTCCAGCATCCTTCGATGATGCCCACTATCCCCGACATGAATCGGCCAATTTGTGCGACCGAAGGCCTCGACGTAGGCGGCGATCATCCCTCCGGGACCGGGCGGCGGCCGCAAGTTTGCGATCATGGAAGCATGACCGTCAGCACCAGGCTCGTGACCATCGACGACGCGACCGCCGTAAGCGCGCTCTACCAGGCGAACATGGAGTTCCTCCTGCCGTTCGAACCGGTGCGGCCCGAGGGCTGGTTCGGCCCCGAGGGCCAGCGCGAGGTGCTCGCGAGCGCGCTCGACCGCCACGCGCGCGGCGAATGCGTGCCGCACGTGATCCTGCTCGACGGCCGCGTCGTCGGACGGATCACGCTCAACGACATCGTCCGGGGCCCGTTCCTGAACAGCCACCTCGGTTATTGGGTGAGCCAGGACGTCAACGGCCGGGGTGTCGCCTCGGCGGCGGTGGCGCGTTTGATCGAGGTGGCGTTCCAGGAGCAGGGCCTGCACCGCATCCAGGCGGGCACCCTGCGGCACAACCTCGCCTCGCAGAAGGTGCTGGAGCGCAACGGTTTCGTCCGCTTCGGCCTGGCCGAGAAGTACATCCAGATCGCCGGCTTGTGGCAGGACCACATCCTGTTCCAGCGGCTGGCCCACGACCGGCCCTGAACATCCAGCCGTTTCGATCGTCAACCCGAACTCCGGCAAGTGCCTGGACGCGGTCGAGCTCGGCACCGCCAACGGGACCCGGCTGCAGATCTGGGACTGCGGCAACCCGCTCGGCGGCAACCAGCAGTGGCGCCTGAGCTGACCGCCTGGCAGTGAGACCCCCGCCCTCCCGGGATGCCGAAACCGGGAGGGCGGGCCCCCGTTCGCGCCCTGGTGGAAACAGCGTTTCCATAATGCGCCATCGCGGGTGGCGGGACAAGCGGGACAACGGTCGATTGACGCCCTCACGCGGCCGCCACAGACTCGCCTTGCCATGCCGACCGTCCGTGCGGGAGCGCCACCATGCCGGTCCACCTCAAACACGCCGTGAAGTCGCCGGCCAGCACGGTCGACCCCGAGGTCGCCACGACCGTCGCCGCCGTCATCGCCGACGTGCGCGCCCGCGGCGACGACGCGGTACGCGAATACTCCCGCCGCTTCGACGGCTGGGAACCCGAGCGGTTTCGGCTCGACACCGAGCAGCTCGACGCGATCGTGCGCACGGTGCCCGACCACGTCCTCGACGACATCCGCACCGTGCAGGGCAACGTACGCGCGTTCGCCGAACACCAGCGCGCGTCGCTGCGCGACTTCGAGGTCGAGACCTCCCCCGGCGTGCTGCTCGGCCAGCGCAGCATCCCGGTGTCCGCGGCCGGGGCGTACATTCCCGGCGGCCGGTATCCGCTGGTCGCGTCGGCGCACATGACGATCGTGACCGCGAAGGTCGCCGGTGTGGACCGGGTCGCCGCGTGCACGCCGCCGATCCGCGGGCAGGTGCCGGCGGCCACCGTCGCCGCGATGCACCTGGCCGGCGCGGACGAGATCTACCTGCTCGGCGGGGTGCAGGCGGTGGCCGCGCTGGCGCTGGGCACAGACGCCATCGGCCGCGTGGACCTGCTCGCCGGACCCGGCAACGCGTACGTCGCCGAGGCCAAGCGGCAGCTGTTCGGCGAGGTCGGCATCGACCTGCTGGCCGGGCCGACCGAGATCCTGATCGTCGCCGACGACGCCGCCGACTCGTTCGTCGTCGCGGTGGACCTGCTCAGCCAGGCCGAACACGGCCCCGACTCGCCCGCGGTGCTCATCACGACCTCGGACGCGCTCGCCCGCGAGGTGATCGGGCACGTCGAGCGCATCCTGGTGGACATGCCGACGCGTGACTTCGCGGGTCCGGCCTGGCGCGACCACGGGCAGGTGATCGTCGTCGGCGACCTCGCCGAGGCGTACGCGCTGGCCGACGACTTCGCCAGCGAGCACGTGCAGGTCCTGACCCGGCGGCCCCGCGAGGCGCTGGACCGGATGCGCCACTACGGCGCGCTGTTCCTCGGCGAGGGCACCTGCGTCTCGTACGGCGACAAGGTCATCGGCACCAACCACACACTGCCCACCCGGGGCGGCGCCCGCTACACCGGCGGGCTGTGGGTCGGCCGCTACCTCAAGACGGTGACCTATCAGGAGGTCGTCGATCCGGCCGCGAGCGCCGAACTCGGCCGCCTGTGCGGCCGGGCCAGCCGCGTCGAGCTGTTCGAGGGCCACGCGCGCTCCGGCGACGTGCGTGCCGCGAAGTACGCCGGCGACCCGCTGCCGTGGTCACCCGCACAGGCCGCCGCGTGAGCGCCGACCGCGTCGCCGGGCGCACGGCGCTGGTGACCGGGGCGGGCAACGGACTCGGCCGGGCGATCGCGCACGCGTTGTCGGCCGCCGGGGCGCGGGTCGTGCTGACCGGGCGCACCCGGGCCACTCTCGACGCCGTCGCGGCGGAGCTGGCCGGGACCGCCGCCGGGGTGCGGGTCGCGGTCTGCGACACGTCGTCGCCGGACTCCGTCGCGGCGCTGCGTGCCGCACTGTCCGACGAGGACGTGTCCATCCTGGTCAACAACGCCGGTGTCGCCGGTCCGGTGGACGCGCTCGTCGACGTCGAGCCGGCCGACTGGGACGAGGTCTTCGCCGTCAACGTGCGCGGGGTCTACCTGATGTGCCGGGCGTTCCTGCCCGCGATGACCGCCGCCGGGCGGGGCGACGTCATCAACGTCGCTTCGGTGAGCGGCAAACGGCCGCTGGCGCGGCGCACGCCGTACACGGCGTCGAAGATGGCGGTGCTGGGGCTCACGGTGACCCTGGCGCACGAGGTCGGCACGCTCGGCGTCGCCGTCAACAGCCTGTCCCCGGGGCCGGTCGCGGGCCCGCGCATGACCCGCAACTTCCGCCTCGAAGCACAGCGCACCGGCGTCACCGAAGCCGAGGCCGAGCAGGCGTTCGTCTCGCGGGCCGCGCTGCAGCGCATGGTCACCGAGGAGGAGGTCGGCGCGGCGGCCGTCGCCATGCTGCGCATGCCGGGCCTGACCGGCGCGGACATCGACCTGTCGGCAGGCATGATCGCGCGCTGAGCCCCGCCGCCGCTCGCCGGGGGTCGCCGGGTGCCGATACAGTCCCATCGCCGCCGGACGAGCGCTCGTCGTCGCGCGGTGAAAGGAGCCGTCGATGACCGACCCGACGACCGAGGGATACACCGTCACCAGCGCCGAGATCAACGGCATGGTGCGCAACCTCTGCGCGTACGCGCTGAGCGAGCCCGACCCGCTGCAGCGTTATGCCGACCTCACCCACCAGCAGGTCCTGTTCGAGGGCATCGTCGCGGCGCTCCAGCGCGAACGCGGCCGCGCCCTGGCCGACCTCGCCGTCTCCGGAGTGCCGCTCGACGAGGTCGCCAAAAAGACCAACCTGGCGACCGTGCCGAAGGTGCGCAAGCTGATCAGCCTGGCCGGCGAGACCGAACGGGTCCGGGCCGCCGCGGCCGCGGCCAAGCCGGCCAAGTCCAAGCAGCCGAAGAGCACTCCCGCGCCCGATCCGGTCGCGCCACCGGCACCGCCGGTCGCCGTGGAGGGCAAGCGCATCATGACGGCGGAGGAATGGGCGGCCCTGGGCCTGGCCACCGAGGGACCGGCCACCCGCGCCCGGCCCAAGAAGCGCCGACGGGCCGCCGCGGCGTGATCCCGCCGGTTCAGTCCGCCCTGGGCAGGTAACGGTCCAGCCCGCTGATCAGCAGCTCCAGCCCGAACGCGAACCGCACCTCCCCGTCGCCCTGTACGAGCACGTCGGCGTGCTCGTACAGGAACGGGAAGCGAGCCGGGGGCAGGGTGCGGTAATAGTCGTGGACCTGGCCGAAGAAGTCGGCGACGAACTCCTCGACCGGCTTGCCGCTGGCCCGCTGCCGGGCCTGGTAGAGCGAGCCCTCGTACGCGTCGGCGCTGATGTACAACGCGATCCGGTCCACCGCCCAGGCCGCCTGCTGGGGCGGCACGCCGCCGCTGATCAGCACGCCGAGCATGGCCTCGGCGACCCGCACCGAGTTCGGGCCGGTCGGCACGTTGGCGAGGCTGACCCGGGCGATGTCGCTGTGCGCGCCGAGCACCCGGTAGGACTCGCGGGCGATCTCGCGGATCTGCTCGCGCCAGCGCGCCGGGTCCGGCTCGGGCAACCGGATCTCGCCCAGCACCCGGTCGTACGCCAGCTCCAGCAGCTCCTCCTTGTTCGCCACGTGGGCGTACAGCGAGGCGGCTCCGGTGTTCAGCTCCTCGGCCACCCGCCGCATGCTCACCGCGTCCAGGCCCTCCCGGTCGAGCAGGCTGAGCGCCGCGTCCACGATCGCGTCCCGGCTGAGCGGCTTGCGGGCGGGCGCGCTGCGGCGCGAGGCACGCCAGGGCGGGGCCGGGATCTCGGACATGGCGCACATCGTACTTGACGCGAACGCCGTTCGCTCTGTAGAACGGTGTTCGTTAAGCGAACACCGTTCGAAACGCCGTTCGATATCGCCTGGAGGCGACCTCATGACCACCGTCCTCGACGACACCGCCCCTCCCGATACCCGGCCCGCGGCGTACCGCTGGCGCTGGGCTGCCCTGTTCGTCATCCTCGCCGCCGAGGTGATGGACCTGCTCGACGCGCTGGTGACCACCATCGCGGGCCCCTCGATCCAGGCCGAACTGGGCGGCTCCGAGAGCCTGATCCAGTGGCTCGGCGCCGGCTACACCCTGGCCATGGCGGTGGGCCTGATCACCGGCGGCCGCCTCGGCGACCTCTACGGCCGCAAGCGCATGTTCATGATCGGCGCGGCGGGCTTCGTCGCCGCGTCGGCGCTGTGCGCGGTGGCCACCACCCCCGAGCTGCTGATCGGGGCCCGCGTGCTGCAGGGCCTGCTCGGCGCGGTGCTGCTCCCGCAGGGGCTCGGCCTGATCAAGGAGATGTTCCCGCCCAAGGAGGTCGGCGCCGCCTTCGGCGCGTTCGGGCCGGTCATGGGCCTGTCCGCGGTCGGCGGCCCGATCCTGGCGGGCTGGCTGGTCGACGCCGACCTGCTCGGCACCGGCTGGCGCATGATCTTCCTGATCAACCTGCCGCTCGGCCTGCTCGCCCTGCTCGGCGCGGCCAAGTTCCTGCCGGAGTCCCGCTCCGAGCACGCGTCCCGGCTCGACCTGACCGGTGTCGCGCTCGTCAGCGCGGGAGCGCTGCTGCTGCTGTACCCCCTCGTGCAGGGCCGCGAGCTCGGCTGGCCCGCCTGGACCTTCGCCATGATGGCCGCCAGCCTACCGGTCTTCGCCCTGTTCGGCCGCCAGCAGATCGCCCGCCGCCGCGGTGGCGGCGACCCGCTGGTCGAGCCGTCCCTGTTCCGCCGCCGCGCCTTCACCGGCGGACTGGTCGCCGGGTTGGCCTTCTTCTCCGGCATGATCGGCTTCGGACTGGCCTTCAGCCTCTACGTCCAGCTCGGCCTCGGCTACAGCCCACTCAAGGCCGGCCTCGCCTCGGTGCCGCAGTCGCTGGGCATCATGGTCGGCTTCGGCATCGCCGGCGGCGCTGGCCTGACCCGCAAGCTCGGCCGCCGCCTGCTGCACCTGGGCCTGGGCGTGATGGCCGCCGCCACCGCCGGCTTCGTGATCACCCTCGACCAGGCCGGGGTCGGCCTGACCCCGTGGCAGCTCGCACCCGCGCTCGGTGTCTTCGGCCTGGGCATGGGCCTGGTCATGGCCCCGTTCTTCGACATCATCCTGGCGGGGGTGCAGCCGCACGAGACCGGCTCCGCGTCGGGCACCCTCACCGCGGTGCAGCAGCTCGGCAGCGCGGTCGGCATCGCCCTGCTCGGCACGCTGTTCTTCAACCACATCAAACTCGGCCCGCTCGGCCCCGACCCGGCCTCCTTCGCCGACGCGATGCGCCTGGTCCTCTGGGTCGTCGCCGCACTGCTCGCCGTGACCTTCCTCGCCGCCTTCCTGCTGCCCCGCCAGGCCCGCGACGACGCCTCGGCCCACTGACCCCCCCACCTGGGCCGCAACTCTTGAAGAGTTGCGGCCTCAGGCGGCTCAGGAAGGCGCGACTCTTCAACAGTTGCGACCGCAGGTTGAGAGATGCGACCGCAGGCGGGGGCGATCTGGCCCACGATGGAGGCATGACCGATGAGCCCGACACGACCGTCGACGAGCCGGTCGCACCCCGCCCCGTGCGGCGCGAGTCCTCTGGCAGGTTCGCATTGGCGCTGTTCGGGGCGTTCCTGGCTGGGTCCTGCCTGACCGGGTGCGTCGGCGCGGCCCTGGTCGCGGCCGCTCACCACGTACGGCATGAGCGGATGGAGGACCGCTGGCACCATGACCGCGACCGGTGGCACGAGCGCCCCGAGTGGTGGGACCGGGACCGCCAGTTCCCGCCGCCACCCGCTCCGGTCCCGCCGGTAGTGCCGACCAGGCCGCCCGCCGCGCCACCCGCCACCCCGGCTCCGCCGCCCGCCGCGCCGACGCCGACCCCGTCCCGGACCTGAACCGGAGCTAGATCGGGTAGTGCGCTACCTGGCATCGATATGAGACAGTGCCGGGCATGCAGAACATCACCTCCAAGGCGCTCATCGCGCTGTCGATCGTGTACGGCGCCACCATCGCGATTCTCGCGATCTCCGGCGCGGACTTCGTGGGCAAGTTCGCCGCCATCGGCGGTATCACCATCGGCGTGCTCTGGGCACTGCGCGCAGTGCTGGGTTCCAAGACGAACGGATAGCCGGTGACGGCCCTCCGGTGGCAGGAGAGGAGGCCCGCCACCGGACGACCGCCCGGGTTCAGACCCGGGAGCTGTAGCTGATGAAGTACTCCGGGGTCACCGGAGCGCCGGCGGCGGTCCAGCAGATGACGTTGCGGACGATCACGACGGTGCCGGAGATCAGCCAGACGTTCTGCAGGTTGCAGTAGCTCGCTCCGCTGCGGTAACCGGTGACCTGCACATGCCCCTCCCGGAAACCGACCTTGTGGAACTCGTCGTACTGCAGGCCGGGACCTGCCGGGGTCGAGACGACGACCGAGCCCACGGAACTGTAGGTGGACGGGCCGGGGAATCCGTTGCTCCACAGGTAGGCGAAGTACTTCGGCGGGTTGAACGCCCCGTAGACCGAGCGCTCACGGTGGTACGTCAGGTCGAACCAGCTGTCGGCGGGCGCGCCGGTGTGGTCGTAGCAGCGCACGACGACGTCCAGCCCGGCCCCGCCGGGGATCCAGTTGTCGACCTTGCAGCGGCGCGGGCTGTTCGGGTGCTGCGCGGTCACCTGAAGGTTGCCGTCCTGCAGCCCGGTGCTGACGCCGGGCAGCCAGACCTTGTAGACGCCGGTGCCGATGCCGCCGTGGGTGACCGTGTTGACCCCGCCGACCGGGTTGTACGACGTGTTGGTGCCGCCGGTGGACTTGCCCTGCACGTAGGCGTACGTGCCGGGGCCGACGAGCGGGCCGGAGCTGGTCGAGTACATGACCGTGAACGCCGACCAGTCAGGGCTGATCACCGCCCCGGTGTACTTGTAGCACTGCACCTCGACGATCTGGTCGGCCCCGGAGGCGTAGTAGTTCCAGACCTGGCACCAGCGCGGATCACCGGCGACGGCGGTGACATGGGCGACGCCGTTGGCCGAGGCGATGCTCGGGAACTTCACCCGGTAGCGGCCGACGACCAGCGGACTGACCGTGCTGTTGGGGATGTTGTCGCTCTTCCACTGCCGGGTCGGGTCCATCAGGTAGGCGGCCGGCGGGACCGGGTTGTCCATGAACGCGAACGCCCAGCGGTCGGGCGTGGCCGCGTGCGCGGCCGGGGCCTGCGCGACGGCGGTGACACCGATCGCCGCGACGGCGGTGAGCAGCGCCACGAGGGTGCGACGGAGTTTCACGGGATACCTCCGACGAGGTGGGATAGGGTGCCGTCAATCTAAGGCTTGTATCGCCCCCGTTCGATGCAACGACGTTGATCTGCCAGCACAGTCGTCCGGGCCACACGGTTGACATCGATCGATGGCCGTACGACTCTTGGGAGCGCTTCCAATCACCACTCCCGAAAGGAGGTCCGACGATGAGAAAGAGCCGCATCGCCCTGCTGGCGTGCACGCTGGCAGCGGTCACCCTCACCGTCCCGACCCCGGCGAGCGCCGAGCCCGCCGTGACCGTGACCGTCAACGCCCGCGCCGGGCTGGAATCCGCCGGCGACGCCGCCATCGGCGTCAACCACGCCGTCTGGGACTCGCAACTGGGCACCGACGCCGTCGCCGACCTGATGAAGAACGCCGGCGTGCAGACCATGCGCTACCCCGGCGGGTCCTACTCCGACATCTACCACTGGCAGACCCACACGGCGCCCGGCGGCTACGTCGCTCCCGACACCGACTTCGACACCTTCATGGGAGGTGTGCGGCGGGCCGGCGCGCAGGCCATGGTGATCGCCAACTACGGCACCGGCACGCCGGAGGAGGCCGCCGGCTGGGTGCGCTACGCCAACATCGAGAAGAACTACGGCGTGAAGTACTGGGAGATCGGCAACGAGCTGTACGGCAACGGCCACTACGGCGCGAGCTGGGAGGCCGACGACCACGCCGACAAGAGCCCGGCCGGCTACGCCACTGTCGCCAAGCAGTACGCCGAGGCGATGAAGGCCGTCGACCCCACCATCAAGATCGGCATCGTGCTCACCACACCCGGCAACTGGCCCGACGGCATCGTCGGCTCCGGCGACGCCGGGACCTGGAACCAGGTCGTGCTCTCCATCGCGGGCCCGTCGGTCGACTTCGCGATCCTGCACTGGTATCCGGGCGGCTCCTCGTCGACCGAGGCGCTGTCCAAGACAGCGCAGGTGACCGACGCGGTCTGGCTGGCCCGGCGGCAGATCGACCGGTACGCGGGCAAGAACCTCGGCATCGCGCTCACCGAGATCAACACCGGGTACGGCCAGAACACCCAGCCGGGTGCGCTGTTCGCCGCCGACGCCTACGCGAGCCTGATCGCCGCCGGCGTGTTCAACATCGACTGGTGGAACGTGCACAACGGCATCGGCACCGTGTCCACGGTGGGCGGGCACACCGACTACGGCGACTTCGGCCTGCTCTCCAGCGGCACCTGCACCGCCGACGGCAGCGTCTGCGAGCCCGCGCTGAACACCCCGTTCGCGCCGTACTTCGGGCTGGCCATGACGTCACGCTTCGTCAAGGCGGGTGACCAGCTGATCCGCGCGGGCGCGTCCGACCCGGCGGTCCGCGCGCACGCCGCCCGCCGTGCCAACGGCGACCTCGCGGTGCTGCTCGTCAACACCGACGAGGCCGCGAGCAAGCAGGTCAGCCTGAACTACGCCGGATACTCCCCCGCCGCGAGCGCCCAGGTCCACACCTTCGGCAACGGCGATACCGCCATCACGACCGGCACCGGCAGCGCCACCTCGGTGACGCTCGCGCCGAACTCGCTGACGACGCTCGTCCTGCGCCCGGCGGCGGCAAGTGCCCGCCCGGCGACGCCCGGTCGCCCGGTGGCGTCCGCCGTCACGGCCACGAGCACCACGCTCACCTGGCCGGCCGGGGCCGCCGGGCTCAAGTACGAGATCCACCGGCAGCTCGGCACGATCAGCGAGCAGTGGGGCGAGACCACGGGAACCACGTTCACCGTGCACAACCTGACGCCGGGCACCCGCTACACGGCCAACATCATCGCGCGCGACGGCTCCGGCCGGGTCTCCTGGGCGTCGCCGCCGGTGACGTTCCAGACCGGCACGCCCACGGCCGCATCCTGCGCGGTCACCCTGACCGACGCGAGCAACTGGGGCAACGGTTACGTCGGCAGCGTCGACATCACGAACACCGGCGCCAACCCGGTGGACACCTGGACCCTGGCGTTCAGCTGGCCGACCGCCTGGCAGCAGCTCGGCAGCGGCTGGAACGGCACCTGGACGCAGACCGGTTCCGCGGTCACCGTGTCCAACGCCGACTTCAACAAGGTCATCGCACCGGGGGCCACGGTGAACGTCGGCTACGTCGGCAACTACCAGGGACCCAACGTCCTGCCCCCGCTGTTCAAGCTCAACGGCAACCTCTGCACGACCCGCTGATCCGGCGTCCGGCCGGTCCGCGCAGGACCGGCCGGACGCACACCGGCACCGGGCCCACCCCACCGCCGATCTCGGTCACCTGTCGGCCGTCGGGCATAGAGTCGGTGGCGTGGAGATCCTGAGCTTCGAACACCCGGATCAGTGGGAGGCCTGGCTGGCCGAGCACCACGGCAGCCCCGACGGCGCGTGGCTGAAGGTCCGCAAGAAGAACTCGCGGCAGCCCGCGATCAGCGTGACCGAGGCGGCCGACGTGGCCCACTGCTACGGCTGGATCGACAGCGTCCGCAAGTCCCTCGACGCCGACCATTTCCTGCAGCGCTACTCCCGCCGCCGGCCCAGGGGCTCGTGGTCGCGGGTCAACGTGGAACGCGTGGAGGCGCTTTTGGCGCAGGGCCGGCTGCGCGCGCCGGGCCTGGCCGAAGTCGAGGCGGCCAGGGCCGACGGGCGCTGGGACGCCGCCTACGTCAAGCAGAGCGAGGCGACCGTGCCCGCGGATCTCACCGCGGCGCTGGCCGCGAACACGGCCGCCGCCGACTTCTTCACGCGGCTCGGCAAGACCGAGCAATACCTCGTGATGCTGCCGCTGCTCAAGGCCGTGAACCCCGAGACCCGCGCGGCGCGTCTCGGCAAGGCGGTCGCCGACCTCGCCGCCGGCAAGCGACCGTAGCCGCCACGCCGTCAGCAGGCGATGACGTGGCCGACGCGCGGCGGGGTCGTGCCCGCGAGCATGCCGAGCCAGGCCTCGCGGAGCCCGTCCGGGCCGTGGCTGACGGTGATGTCGACCCATTGCTCGGCGACCGCGGCGAAGCGGCGCCAGGACTCGGCGAGCCGCCGGTCCAGCTCCGGGCGGCCCCAGTCGAGGGTGCGTTTGCGGATCTGGTCCGGGGCGAAGAACACGGCGGTCGCGTCGGTCGCCCGCTCCTGGTGGGTCAGGCCCACCGCGACGTCGTGCACGAGGCGGTCGCCGAGGTGGGCGCGCAGCGCCGCGCGGGTGGCCGGGTTCGCCGAGAGGTCGAGGTACGCGGTCGGCGTCGCCGGGTCGAGTGCGCCGATCCCGTCGTACGGCAGCACGTCGTCGTAGCAGCCCAGCTCGCGGGTGAAGGCCACGTTGCCGGGTGAGGTGAGGCCGACCAGGCGCGGCCCCTTGCCGCGCAGCTCGAACGCGGCCGCGTACGCCGTCTTGCTCGACGCGGACGACAGAACCAGCGTCGCGGCCCCGTAGAAGTCGTTGTCCTGCAACCGGTCGGCGAGCATCGCCGAGGTCACGAACAGGGGGCGGAACAGGATCAGCAGGTCTTCCCGGTCCGCGTCGTAGGACGGGTCGCCGGTGGTCGCGGCGTAGGCGTTGTACGGCGACGGCAGCTGCGCGCGGTGTGGACTGGCGTCGCGGAACCCGCGCTCGTCGACCCGGCCGGGCCGGACGACCAGGTGCCCGGCGGGCGGCAGGTATCCGTACAGCCGCTGCCCGACCGGGACCCCTTCGGCCCGGGAGTCGACCACCTCGCTGAACCCCCACAGCGGGCCCAGGCCCCACCGCTCGTCGAGTCCGGCGGTGGCGGCCGGGAAGAAGTCCCAGTAGCGGTAGGCGTCACCGAGCACGGCGTAGGTCACGTTGTTCGCGGTCATGCCGACCCGGTCCACGCGCAGCAGGGCCTCGCCGTCGGCGAGTTCGGGCACCGGGTGCCGCACCAGTTCGGTGTGGGACAGGTCGTCACGTGCGATGGCGAGGGTCCACGAATCCGTCACGGCGTCACCGTAACGGATCGGCCGATGTTTCAGCACCCCCAGTGCATGAATATGGCGAACACAACTCGCGCGCCCGTCCACCGGTCGATCCGTACCCTGTGGTGGTGATCCGTTCTGCCACTGTCGAGGATGCGGCCGCCATCGGCCGGATCAAGGTCCGCTCATGGAGATCGGCGTACGCGGAGTTCATGGCCGCGCCGCTGCTCGGCGCGCTTGATCCCGTCCAGGAAGCCGCGGACTGGGCCGCGTACGTGACGACCATGCCGGGTGGGCACAGGTTGTGGGTGGCCGAAGGCGACGGCGCCGTCGTCGGCTTCTGCCGCACGGGGCCGGCCGACCACGATCCGGATCTCGGCACGGACGCCGGTGAGGTGTACGGGCTGTATGTCGATCCCGGCCACGTCGGCACGGGATTCGGCCGGCAGCTGTTCAGCCATGCCGTCGAGGAGCTGCGAGCCCGGGGCCGGCGACCCGTGTGCGTGTACGCCTACCGGCCCAATGCGCACGCGGTGCGTTTCTACCAGCGCGCCGGTTTCTCCCTCGACGGCACCACCCGCCTGGACGACGCCGACCCGATCGGCGTCGCCGAGGTGCGGCTGGTCGACCGGCGCTGAGCGCCGTCAGTTCACCGGCGGCGGGCCGCTGCTGGCCCGCACGACCAGCGACGGAGGCACCCGCGGGTGGCGCGCGACCCCCAACGGCCGGTCGACACCGAGCAGTTCCAGCAGCGCCGCCAGGCAGCGACGGCCGACCTCGTCGAAGTCCTGCCGCACGGTGGTCAGCGGCGGCGACAGGTACGCCGCCTCGGGGATGTCGTCGAAGCCGACGACGCTGACGTCCTCCGGCACCCGCACGCCGCGCTCGTGCAGCGCCCGCAGCATGCCCAGCGCCTGCTGATCGTTGGCGCAGAAGACCGCGGTCACGTCGCCGCGATCGGCCAGCTGCCGACCCGCCTCGTAGCCCGAACGCGGGCTCCAGTCACCGGCGAGCACCGGCGGAACGCGGCGGCCCGCCGCTTCCAGGGCCGCCCGCCAGCCGTCGATCCGGTCGCGGGCCTCCAGCCAGTCCTTGGGGCCGGACAGGTGCCACACCGTCTCGTGTCCCAGGTCCAGCAGGTGCTCGACGGCCAGCCGGGCGCCCGCGACCTGGTCCACGGAGACGGTCGGCAGGTCGCCGGCCATGTCCGACTCGACCACGACCGCCGGCACGCCGCTGGGCAGGCTGCCCGCAGCCGCTGCCGCGGTCAGCAGCGGCGCGATGATCACGACGCCGGCCACGGACTGCTCGGCCAGCCGGTTCACCGCGTCGACGACGCCGCCGCGGTCGAGCCGCTCCAGGGCCACGATGCTGATCCCGTATCCGGTATGCCGCGCCGCCCGCTCGATGCCGAGCAGGGTCGCGGCGGGGCCGTAGAGGATGGTGTCGAAACTGACCACCCCGATGACCCGCGACCGCCGACCCGCCAGCCCTCGCGCCAGCGCGTTCGGGCGGTAGTTGAGCTGTTTCACGGCACGCAGCACCCGCTCGCGGGTCTCGTCGCGCACGCTCGGGTGATCGTTCAGCACCCGGGACACGGTCTGGTGCGACACGCCCGCGAGGCGCGCGACATCCTTGATCACCGCTGCCCGGGCGGCCGGCTGCTGACTCATCGTGACCCCCTGTCGGCGCATCGTACCCCACGCACGATCTTCGCCTTCATCCTCGAACCCCGCGCCCACCAGCAACCCGACGGAAACATTTTCGGAACGTCTTGACGCCTCGATTGTTATCGGTCACATTCATGAGGCGGGATCGAGGGCGCGCGATATGACCGCTTCAACCTGCACCGCATGGCACCGTCCTGCCGTCCCGGCTTGCGTTGCAGGACACCCATGTGATCGGTCACGCCGCCGAGGTCCCTTCCTCCACGTCAAGGAGCTCCTATGTGGTCACCGTCCCTGTCCCGCCGCCGCCTGCTGCAGGCCGCCGGCGTCGCCACCGCGGCCGCGGCCGCGCCCGCCCTCACCGCCACCGAAGCCGCCGCGGCGGCGATACCCCCTGCCCGCGCCGACCTCGGCGTCTCGGCCCACCCCTTCGATCTCTCCGAGGTACGGCTCACCACCGGCCGCTGGCTCGACAACCAGAACCGCACGCTCAGTTACCTCCGGGACGTCAGCGTCGACCGGCTGCTCTACGTGTTCCGTGCCAACCACCGGCTGTCGACCAACGGGGCCGCGGCCACCGGCGGTTGGGAGGCCCCCACCTTCCCGTTCCGCAGCCACAGCCAGGGCCACTTCCTCACCGCGTGGGCGCAGGCCTGGGCCGTGCTCGGCGACACCACGTGCCGTGACAAGGCCACCCAGATGGTCGCCGCCCTGGCCGCCTGCCAGGCCAACAACTCGGCCGCCGGGTTCACCGCCGGATACCTGTCGGGCTTTCCCGAGTCCGACTTCACCGCCCTCGAAGCGGGCAACCTCACCAACGGCAACGTGCCGTACTACGCCCTGCACAAGACCCTGGCCGGCCTGCTGGACGTGTGGCGCCTGATCGGCAGCACCCAGGCCCGCGACGTGCTGCTGAGCTTCGCCGGCTGGGTCGACTGGCGCACCGGCCGGCTGAGCACCTCGCAGATGCAGTCCGTGCTGGGCAGGGAGTTCGGCGGTATGAACGCCGTGCTGGCCGACCTCTACCAGCAGACCGGCGACTCCCGCTGGCTCACCGTCGCGCAGCGCTTCGACCACGCCGCCGTCTTCAACCCCCTGGCCGCCAACCAGGATTCGCTGAACGGCCTGCACGCCAACACCCAGGTGCCCAAGTGGATCGGCGCGGCCCGCGAGTACAAGGCGACCGGCACCACCCGCTACCGCGACATCGCCACCAACGCCTGGAACATCACCGTCAACGCGCACACCTACGCCATCGGCGGCAACAGCCAGGCCGAGCACTTCCGCGCCCCCAACGCCATCGCCGCGTACCTGAACACCGACACGGCCGAGGCCTGCAACACGTACAACATGCTCAAGCTGACCCGGGAGCTGTGGCTGCTGAACCCGGACAACGCCGCGTACTTCGACTTCTACGAGCGCGCGCTGCTCAACCACCTCATCGGCCAGCAGAATCCGGCCGACAGCCACGGGCACTTCACGTACTTCACCCCGCTGAACCCGGGCGGCCGCCGCGGTGTGGGCCCGGCCTGGGGCGGCGGCACCTGGAGCACCGACTACGGCACGTTCTGGTGCTGCCAGGGCACCGGCATCGAGACCAACACGAAGCTGGCCGACTCGATCTACTTCTACAACGGCACCACGCTGACCGTGAACCTGTACACGCCGTCGGTGCTGACCTGGGCCTCCCGTGGCATCACGATCACCCAGACCACCACGTACCCGGTCAGCGACACCACCACACTCACGGTGACCGGCAGTGTCAGCGGATCGTGGTCGATGCGGCTGCGCATTCCGTCCTGGACCACCGGGGCCACCGTCAGCGTCAACGGCACGGTCCAGAGCATCACCGCGACACCGGGCACGTACGCCACCCTGACCCGGTCCTGGACCTCCGGCGAGGTCGTGACCGTCAAGCTGCCCATGCGGGTGGTCATGCGGGCGGCCAACGACGTCGCCAACGTCTCCGCGGTCACCTACGGCCCGGTCGTGCTCGCCGGCAACTACGGCAACACCAGCCTGTCCGCGCTGCCCAGCCTGACCACCAGCACGGTGACCCGCACCAGCACCAGCTCGCTGGCGTTCACCGCCACCGCCAACGGGGCCACGGTCAACCTCGCGCCCTTCCACGACGCCCACGGCTACAACTACACCGTCTACTGGAACGCCGCAGGGCAAGGCGGCGGCACCGGCGGTGCGGTGTTCCGGCTGGCCAACGCGGCCAGCGGGCTGGTCCTCGGGGTGCAGAACATGTCCACGGCCGACGGCGGGCTCGCCGTGCAGTGGGCCGACAACGGCACCGCCGACCACAACTGGGAACTCATCGTCGACGGGTCGGCGCTGCGGCTGCGCAACGCCAACAGCGGCAAGGTCCTCGGCGTGGAGAACATGTCCACCGCCGACAACGCCCGCGTCATGCAGTGGGCCGACAACGGCACCGCCGACCACCGCTGGACGGTCGTCGACAACGGCGACGGCTCCCACAAGCTGCGCAACGTGCACACCGGCAAGCTGCTGGCGATCCTCAGCGGGTCCGCCGCCCAGGGCGCGCAGGCGGTGCAGGACCCCGACAACGGCACCGCCGACAACCTCTGGCGCTTCGTACCCGAGGGCGCGCGGCGTATCCAGAACGTCGCCTCCGGCCTGGTGCTGGGCGTGCAGAACATGTCCACCGCCGACGGCGGCCTGGTGCTCCAGTGGGGCGACACCGGCACCGCCGACCACCTGTGGACCGCGCTCGTCGACACCGGCGGCTACCTGCGCCTACGCAACGGCAACAGCGCCAAGGTGCTCGGCGTGGAGAACATGTCCACCGCGACCGGAGCCCGGATCATGCAGTGGGCCGACAACGGCACCGCCGACCACCGCTGGCGCCTGCGCCACGCCTCGAACGGCACCTTCCGCATCCAGTGCGCCAACGGCGGCAAGGTTCTCGCCGTCACCGGCAGCTCAACGTCCCAGGGCGCCCAGATCGTCACCGCCGACGACTCCACCGCCACCGACCGCCTCTGGCGCTTCCTCTGACCCCGTCCACCCCCACCCACCGACCCGTCTTTTCATAAACGTTGGCCTATCTCATCGAAAATTCGTGGCTCGAATTCGATGAGATAGGCCAACGTCGATGCAGGTCGGCTGGTGTGGGTGTGCGGCGGGGCGCGGCACGGCCGGGCCGGGGCGGGGCGGGGCGGGGCGGGTGAGTGTTGTCGCGATCGGGCTGGTGGGCGGGGAAGGCCAGGTCAGGCCGGTGGGCCGCTGCTGGCGCGGACCATGAGGGTGGGGGCGACGCGGGGGTGCGGGGGCGCGTCGGGGGTGTCGTGGGCGTCGAGGAGGTCCAGCAGGGCGGCCAGGCAGCGGCGGCCGACCTCGTCGAAGTCCTGGCGCACCGTGGTCAGCGGCGGGGACAGGTACTCGGCCTCGGGGATGTCGTCGAAGCCGACGACGCTGACGTCCTCCGGCACGCGGATGCCGCGTTCATGCAGGGCCCGCAGCATGCCCAGGGCCTGCTGGTCGTTGGCGCAGAACACGGCGGTGACGTCGGAGCCGATCCGGTGCCCGGCCTCGTAGCCCGAGCGCGGGCTCCAGTCGCCGACGATCGCCGCCGGGACGCGGCGGCCCGCGGCCTCCAGGGCCTGCCGCCAGCCGTCGACGCGGTCGCGGGCCTCCAGCCAGTCCTTCGGCCCGGTCAGGTGCCACACCGTCTCGTGGCCGAGTTCGAGTAGGTGCTCCACGGCCAGCCGGGCCCCGGCGACCTGGTCGACGGAGATGGTCGGCAGGTCCCCGGCGGTGTCGGATTCGACGACCACGGCGGGTACCCCGGTCGGCAGGCTGTGCGCCGCCGCGGCCGCCGTCAGCAGCGGCGCGATGATCACGACTCCGGCCACGGACTGCTCGGTGAGCCGGTTGACCGCCTCGGTCACGCCCGCGCGGTCGAGTTTCTCCAGGGCCACGATGCTGATGCCGTATCCGGCGTGCCGGGCCGCCCGCTCGACACCGAGCAGCGTCGCGGCGGGGCCGTACAGGATGGTGTCGAAGCTGACCACGCCGATGACCCGGGAACGCCGCCCGGCCAGGCCCCGGGCCAGCGCGTTGGGCCGGTAGTTGAGCTGCCGGACGGCCACCAGCACCCGTTCGCGGGTCTCGTCGCGCACGCTCGGGTGGTTGTTGAGCACCCGGGACACGGTCTGGTGCGAGACCCCGGCGAGGCGGGCGACGTCGTTCATCACCGCCGCGCGGGCGGCCGGCTGCTGGCTCATGGCTGCTGCTCCCCTGACGGCACATCGTATCGCATGTTGATCAACTTTCGTCGCGGACGGCCGACAGGTCGACGGATGCGCGCACCCTCGCCGGGTGGGCGCATCCGTCGTCTGCGGGGTGGGCTCAGAATCCTCGGGCCAGCCGGTAGTAGGCCTGGTTCCAGCGGATCTCGTCGGCGAAGCGGCGGGTGGTGGTGTCCGCGTCGATCACGACGAGTTCGGTGCGCGCCATCTCGGCCAGGTCGTGCAGTTCCTCGACGCCGACGGCTTGGGAGAGCACGGTGTGGTGCGGGGCCCCGGCGGTGATCCACGCCTCGGCGGAGCCGGCCAGCGACGGACGGGGACGCCAGACCGCGCGGGCGACCGGCAGCTTCGGCAGCGGCTGCGGCGGGGCCACGACGTCGATCTCGTTGGCGACCAGCCGGAACCGCTCGCCCATGTCGGCCAGACCCATCACCACGGCGGGGCCGGGCTGGGCGTCGAACACCAGCCGGACCGGGTCCTCCCGGCCGCCGATGCTCAGCGGGTGGATCTCCACGTTCGGGGTGTCGGCCGCGATGGTCGGGCAGACCTCCAGCATGTGCGCGCCGAGCACCAGTTCGTTGCCCGGGGTGAGGTCGTAGGTGTAGTCCTCCATGAACGAGGTGCCACCGGCGGTGCCGACCGACATCGCCTTCAGCGTGCGGACCAGCACAGACGTCTTCCAGTCGCCCTCGCCGCCGAAGCCGTAGCCGTCGGCCATCAGCCGCTGCACCGCGATGCCGGGCAGCTGCCGCAGGCCGCCGAGGTCCTCGAAGTTGGTGGTGAACGCGCGGAACCCGCCCGCCTCCAGGAAGTTGCGCAGGCCGGCCTCGATGCGGGCGGCGTAGCGCAGCGAGTCGTGGCGCTCACCGCCCGGACGCAGCTCGGCGGCGACGCGGAAGGTGTCGTCGTACACCTTGACCAGCTCGTCGATCTGGGAGTCGGCGACCGCCGCGACGGCGTCGACCAGGTCGTTGACGCCGTAGGTGTTGACCGAGACGCCGAAGCGCAGTTCGGCCTCGACCTTGTCGCCCTCGGTCACGGCCACGTCGCGCATGTTGTCGCCGAAACGGGCCAGGCGCAGCGAGCGCATCGCCGACCAGCCGATCGCCGCGCGGGTCCACGCGCCGACCCGGGCGACCACCCGCGGGTCGGACACGTGGCCGGCGACGGTCTTGCGGGCGACCCCGAGCCGGGTCTGGATGTACCCGAACTCGCGGTCGCCGTGCGCGGCCTGGTTGAGATTCATGAAGTCCATGTCGATCTCGTCCCAGGGCAGCAGGACGTTCGCCTGGGTGTGCAGGTGCAGCAGCGGCGTGGTCAACGCATCCAGCCCGGAGATCCACATCTTCGCCGGGGAGAAGGTGTGCATCCAGGCGATGACCCCGACGGCGCCCTGTGCGGCGGCCTCCCGGCACACCTGCAGGATCTCGCCGCTGGAGGTCAGGACGGGCTTCCAGACCACCCGCGCCGGGATGCCCGGCGACTCGTCGAGGATACGGGCGATCTCCCGGGACTGGCCGGCGACCTGGCGCAGGGTCTCTTCGCCGTACATGCCCTGGCTGCCGGTGAGGAACCAGACCTCGGGCTGGGGATGCGTTGTCATGTGCGTGCCTTCCGCGATACGGGTCGGGGTTACTTCTTGCGGATGCCGATGAGGCGTTGGAGCAGGATGAACGCGAACAGCAACCCACCGATCACGATCTTGGTCCACCACGAGTTGAGGCTGCCGTCGAAGGTGATGAGGGTCTTGATCACGCCGAGGACGAGCACCCCGAGCACGGTCCCGAAGACGTACCCGGACCCGCCGGTGAGCACCGTGCCGCCGATGACGACCGCGGCGATGACGTCGAGCTCCATGCCGACGGCGATCAGCGGGGCGCCGGACAGCGTGTAGAACGACAGCAGGATGCCGCCGATCGCCGAGCACAGGCCGCTGATGACGTACACCGCGATCTTCGTCCGGCCGACGGGCAGGCCCATCAGCAGCGCCGACTGCTGGTTGCCGCCCAGGGCGTAGACGTTGCGGCCCAGCCGGGTGTACGCCAGCACGAAAGCGCCCACGAGCACGACCACGAACGCGACCAGCACGCTGATCGACACGAAGTTGCCCTTCGGGTCACCGATGCGCTCCTGGGCCATGGCGGTCCAGAACGGATCCGTGATCGGGATCGACTCTTTGCTGATGAAGGTGCACATGCCCCGGGCGAAGAACATGCCGGCCAGGGTCACGATGAACGGCTGGATGTCGAAGAAGTGGATGACGCAGCCCATCAGCAAGCCCAGCGTCGGCCCGACGAGCAGCGCGATCACCAGTACCGCCGCGGGATGCATGCCACCTCGCAGCAGCGACGCCGACATCATCGCCGTCATCGCGACCACGGAGCCGACGGACAGGTCGATGCCGCCGGTGAGGATCACGAACGTCATGCCGACCGCGACGACCAGCAGGAAGCCGTTGTCGATGAAGACGTTGAAGACGACCTGGATGTTGGAGAAGGCGCGGTACTGCGAGACGCCGACGCCGTACATGACCAGCAGCAGGGTGAGCGTGGCCAGCACCGGCACGTACCGCTGCGGGATACGCCACCAGTCGCGGGTGGGGGTGAGCGAGCTCGTGGTCATGCCGGCACCTGCTCCTTGCTCTGGTCGGCCGCCGTCGGCGCGGCGGGCGCGGCGGGTCGCCGGCGCGCGAACCTGGCCCGGAACGCGGGGGCCTGGACGAGGCAGACGATGATCACGACCACGGCCTTGAACAGCAGCGACGTCTGCGGCGAGATGTTCATCGCGTACACGGTGGTGGTCAGGGTCTGGATGAGCAGCGCGCCGAGGATGGTGCCGCTGAGCGAGAACCGCCCCCCGGCCAGCGACGTGCCGCCGATCACGACGGCGAGGATCGCGTCGAGTTCGATCCACAGGCCGGCCGCGTTGCCGTCGGCGCTGGACACGTTCGCGGTGACCATGAACCCGGCGATGCCGGCGCACACCGCGCTGATGACGTACACCAGGAACGTGATGCGGGCCGAGCGGATGCCGGCCAGCCGGCTGGCCTCGGCGTTGCCGCCGACCGCCTCGATGATCATGCCGAGCGCGGTGCGGCGGGTCACCGCGGCGACCAGCAGCGCGACGCCCGCCGCGATGAAGATGGCCAGCGGCAGGGTGAGCAGGTAGCCGACGCCGACGGACTTGTACGGCTCGGAGTTGATGGTGATGATCTGGCCCTCGGTGATCAGCTGGGCCAGGCCGCGCCCGGCCACCATCAGGATCAGCGTGGCGATGATCGGCTGGATGCCGATGATCGAGACGAGCGCCCCGTTCCACGCGCCGAGCAGCAGCGACAGCCCGATGCCCAGCGCCAGCGCGACCAGCACGCCGCTCAGGGCGTTCTGGTCCGGCTGCTGACTGATGTGCAGGCAGGCGATCGCGCCGCTGATCGCGCACATCGAGCCGACCGACAGGTCGATGCCGCCGGTGGCGATGACCAGGGTCATGCCGAGCCCGACCAGGATCAGCGGAGCGGCCAGCCGCAGGATGTCGACGAGGCTGCCGTAGAGGTGCCCGTCCTTCATCTCGACCGGCAGGAAGCCGGGCCGGTAGATCGTATTGGCCACCAGCAGCGCCACCAGCGCGACCGCGGGCCAGAACAGCGAGTGGGCGGTGACGGCGTCCCACCGTGCCTTCGAATTGCTCATGCCCTCTCCTCGCTTCGCTCGTCGACGGCATATGCCCTGAGCCTGCTGATTCGCTCGCTGCGCTCGCTCATGCTTCCGGCCCTTCGTGGTGCGTGCCGCTGGCGATGGTCTGCATGACGCGGTCGGCGTCCACCGTGTGATCGTTGGCCAGCTCGGTGACCAGCTGCCGGTCCCGCATGACCACGATCTTGTGGCTGAGCCGCAGCACCTCCTCCAGCTCGGCGGAGATGAACAGCACCGCCATGCCCCCGTCGGACAGCTGCACCACCAGCTTCTGGATCTCGGCCTTCGCACCGACGTCGATGCCCCGGGTGGGCTCGTCGAGGATCAGCAGCCGCGGCTCGGTGATCAGCCACCGGGCCAGCAGCACCTTCTGCTGGTTGCCGCCGGACAGGTTGCGCACCGGGATCTCGGGATCAGCGGGGCGGATGCTCAGCGCCTTGACGTACTTGTCGACCAGCTCGTCCTGGCGGCGGCGCGGCACGGGGCGCAGCCAGCCTCGCGCGGCCTGCATCGCGAGGATGATGTTCTCGCGCACGCTCAGCTCGCCGACCAGGCCCTCGGTGCGCCGGTTCTCGGAGCAGAACGCGATGTCGTGGCCGATCGCGGCGATCGGGTTGCGCAGCGACGCCGGTTTGCCGTCGACGGCGGTCCGGCCGTGGTCGGCCCGGTCCGCGCCGAACAGCAGGCGGGCCACCTCGGTGCGGCCGGAGCCGAGCAGCCCGGCGAGGCCGACGACCTCGCCGGCGTGGATGGTCAGGCTGAACGGCGCCACCGATCCCTTGCGGCCCAGCTCCTCGGCCTGCAGGAACGGCGTGCTCGCCTCCAACGCGGCGAGGTCGCGTTTGGACTGCTCGTCCAGGCTCTCCAGCACGTCGAGTTCCTTGCCGATCATCTTCTCGACCAGGGCGAGCTGCGGCAGCTCGGCGGTCGGATACTCCCCCACCAGGCGGCCGTTGCGCAGCACCGTGATCCGGTCGGCGATGCCGTAGACCTGGTCGAGGAAGTGCGTCACGAAGATGATCGCGATGCCCTCGTCGCGTAGCTGGCGCATGATGCGGAACAGCTGCTCCACCTCGGTCGCGTCGAGGCTGGAGGTGGGCTCGTCGAGGATGAGCACCCGGGCCTGGATGTCGATGGCGCGGGCGATGGCGACCATCTGCTGCACGGCCAGCGAGTACGTGCCGAGCAGCTGGGTCACGTCGATGTGCAGGTCGAGCCGGGCCAGCAGGTCGCGGGCCCGGCGACGCATCTCGCCCCAGCGGATCGCGCCGAGGGTGCGTGGCTCGCGGCCGATGAAGATGTTCTCCGCCACCGACAGGTTGGCGCAGAGGTTGACCTCCTGGTAGACGGTGCTCACCCCGGCGGCCGCGGCCTGCATCGGGCCGGTGAACGACACCTGCTGCCCGGCCAGCTCGATGTCGCCCGCGTCGTGGGCGTACACACCGGTCAGCACCTTGATCAGGGTGGACTTTCCGGCGCCGTTCTCGCCCATGAGGGCGTGCACCTCGCCGGGGAACAGCCGGAAGTCGACGCCGTCGAGCGCGCGCACCCCCGGGAAGGACTTGCTGATGGCGGTCATCGTCAGGACCGGTTGCCTACCCGACATCCCATCCGACCTTTCGCTGAGTACTGGGTAAGGGGTCGCCGCGGCCGGCCGCCGAGGGCCGGCACCGCGGCGAGGACGTCGGCCGGAAGCGGTGTGCCCCGCCGATCCGGCTCCGTCTGCGGTGATGGAGGACGGGGCCGCCGCACGGCGTGCGGCGGCCCCGGGTGCGGATCAGTACTTGCGGTTCGGCAGTGCCGCCTTGGCCTGCTCCGGCGTGAAGGTGCCTTCCTCGGTCTCGATGCGCTGGGGAACGGTCTCCCCGGCCTTGACCTTCTTGACCAGGTCCATCAGCTGGGGCCCGAGCAGCGGGCTGCACTCGGCGATGAAGTTGAACTTGCCGTCGGCCAGGGCCTGCATGCCGTCCTTGACCGCGTCGATCGTGATGATCTTGATGTCCTTGCCCGGCACCTTGCCCGCGGCGGTGATCGCCTCGAGCGCACCCAGGCCCATGTCGTCGTTGTGCGCGAACAGCACGTCGATCTTCGGGTTGGCCTTCAGGAACTGCTCCATGACGGCCTTGCCGCCGGCCCGGGTGAACTCACCGGTCTGCGACGCGATGATCTTCAGGTTCGGGTTGGCGGCGATGGCGTCGCCGAAGCCCTTCTTGCGGTCGTTGGCCGGGGCCGAACCCGTGGTGCCCTGCAGCTCCACGATGTTGACCGGGCCGGTCGCCGCCTTCATCTCGTTGACCAGCCACTCACCGGACAGGCGGCCCTCCTTGACGAAGTCCGAGCCGATGAACGTCTTGTACAGCGACTTGTCCGCCGAGTCCACCGAGCGGTCGGTCAGGATGACCGGGATGCCGGCGTCCTTGGCCTCCTTGAGCACGGTGTCCCAACCCGACGACACCACCGGCGAGAAGGCGATGACGTCGACCTTCTGCTGGATGAAGTTGCGGATCGCGGTGATCTGGTTCTCCTGCTTGCCCTGCGCGTCGTCGAACTTCAGCTCGATGTTCGCCGCCGTCGCGGACTCCTTGATCGAGTTGGTGTTCGCGGTGCGCCAGCCGCTCTCGGCGCCGACCTGCGAGAAGCCGAGCGTCAGCTTGCCGTCGTCGGCCGGCTGCTCGCCGGTGTCGCTGTTGCCGCACGCGGCCAAACCGGTCGCGAGCAGAGTTGCGGTCAGCACCGCGACGGCGCGGCGTCGCGTGATGGCCTTGCCCATGGTGAGCATGCGATCTCCTTGGATGAGGATGGGCCTACCCCCGCGCGCCGTGTGGGACGCCGGCGCGCGGCCTTCGCTGTGGAGCTGGTGGTGCGGTGATGCTGCGGTGAGAGGATCGGGGTGGTGCCACCGCCGGTACCTAATCGGCGGACAACTGGCGGCCGGCCTGGCCGTACACGTTCTGGTAGCGGTCGTAGAGGGAGTCCACGTCGGCCTGCGCCATCGGCAGCGGCTGCCCGAGCACCCTGGCCAGGTGCGCGGTGCGCGCGACGTCCTCGCACATCACCGCGGCCTTGACCGCGGCGCGGGCGTCCTTGCCGATGGTGAACACCCCGTGGTTGCGCATCAGCACCGCGGGCGAGCGGTGCCCGGTCAGCGTCTCCACGATGCCCTTGCCGATGTCGTCGCCGCCGATCAGCGCGAACGGCCCGATCGGGATCTCCCCGCCGAACTCGTCGGCCTGCGCCGTCAGGTGGCATGCGATCGCCTCACCTCGCGCCGCCCAGGCGGTGGCGTACGTGCTGTGCGTATGCACCACACCACCCACCTCAGGCATGGCCCGGTAGACGTAGGCGTGCGCCGCGGTGTCGCTCGACGGCGACAGGTCGCCCTCGACGACCACCCCGTCCAGGTCACAGACGATCATGTTGTCCGCGCTGAGGTCGTCGTAGGACACCCCGCTCGGCTTGATGACCATCAGCTCCCGCCCCGGCACCCGCGCCGACACGTTCCCGGAGGTCCAGGCCACCAGCTGGTATCGGGTCAGCTCGGCGTGCAGCGACGCCACGGTCTGCCGCAGCTCGGCCATGACGCTCATGCCGCAACCCCCAGCGCTACGGTCGGCTCGTCGGCCGAGTGCTGGTGGGCGGCGTTGCGGATGGCGCGCAGGCGCAGCATGACGTCGTTCGCGCCGCGTCCGAAGTGGTCGTGCAGCAGCGCGTACTCGGCGTAGAGCGCGTCGTAGGCGCGGGCGCGGTCCGGGTCGGGCTGGTAGACGCCCCGCTCGACGCGGCCCATCGCGTCCGACGCCTCGTGCACGTCGGCGTACGCCCCGGCGGCGACCGCGGCGTGGATCGCCGAGCCCAGCGCCGGGCCCTGCGCCGAGCCGATGATGCTCAGCGGCCGGCCGGTCACGTCGGCGTAGATCTGCATCAGCAGCCGGTTCGTGGTCAGGCCGCCCGCGACGACCAGCTCGGTGACCGGCACCCCGGCCGCGGCGAACGCCTCGATGATCATGCGGGTGCCGTACGCGGTCGACTCCAGCAGCGCCCGGTAGACATCCGCCGGGCGGGTGGCCAGGGTCATGCCGACGATCAGGCCGCTCAGGTCGTGGTTGACCAGCAGCGAGCGGTTGCCGTTCCACCAGTCCAGCGCGATCAGCCCGTGCGCCCCGACCGGCTGCGCCGCGGCCAGTTCGGACAGCCGCTCGTGCGAGTCGAAACCCGCCGGGGCCGCGTGGTCGACGAACCAGCCGAAGATGTCACCGACGCCGCTCTGCCCGGCCTCGTAGCCCCAGGCGCCGGCGCTGATGCCGCCGTCGACGACGCCGCACATGCCCGACACCTCCGCCGGCACGGTGCCGTTGACGACGTGGCAGGTCGAGGTGCCCATGATGGCGACCAGCCGGCCCGGGTCGAGGGCCTGCGCGGCAGCGGCGGTGACGTGCGCGTCGACGTTGCCGACCGCGACCGCGATGCCCTCCGGCAGCCCCGTCCACGCGGCGGCCTGCGCGGTGAGCGAGCCGGCCCGGCCGCCCAGCGGCAGCAGCGGACCGTCCAGCTTGGCCACGAAGTCGGCGAAGCCCGGGTTGAGCGCGGCGAGGTAGTCCTTCGACGGGTACGCCCCGTCCTGGAAGATGCCCTTGTAACCGGCGGTGCAGACGTTGCGGGTCTCGACCCCGCACAGCTGCCAGATGATCCAGTCCGCGGCCTCGATCCAGCGCTGCGCCCGGTCGTAGATCTCCGGGTCCTCCTCGAGCAGCTGCAGGCCCTTGGCGTACTGCCACTCCGCCGAGATCTTGCCGCCGTAGCGGCCGATCCACGGCTCCCCGCGCTCGTGGGCCAGGGCGTTGACGCGGTCGGCGTGCGGCTGCGCGGCGTGGTGCTTCCACAGCTTCACCCACGCGTGCGGGCGGTGGCGCAGCTCCGGCAGCTCGCACAGCGGCGTGCCGTCGGCCAGCGCCGGCAGCACCGTGCACGCGGTGAAGTCGGTGCCGATGCCGATCACGTCGGCCGGGTCGACGCCCGCCGCGGCCAGCGCCGCCGGGACCGCGTTACGCAGCACGTCGCGGTAGTCGTCGGGGTCCTGCAGCGCCCAGTCCGGCGGCAGCGGCGCGCCGGACGCGGCGAGCACGCCGTCCATGACGCCGTGGCGGTACTCGTGCACCGCCGTGCCGACCTCGGCGCCGTCGCTGACGCGGACCACCAGGGCCCGGCCGGACAGCGTGCCGTAGTCGACACCGACGACGTACCGGTCGCTCATGTCTTCCTCCGCTCGGTTGCTGGCACACAGTGTTAGCGCTCACATCAAGAGGCGTCAAGACATGCCCCCGCAACAGATACGTAACGGCCGCTGACGCTGAGCGGCCCAAGAACTTGCGCAACTCGGGATGCAGACGACATGGCCGGGTCCAGCCGGTTTCCGGCTTCCCTTGACGGCAACCTATGTGTGCGTTAACACTATCGCTGCAATTCGAGTCCGGAACGCAGCCGGATCGAGTCCGCGGACTTGCCGCACGCCCGGTACGCGGCGGCAGCTCGACGGCGGGCGGGGGTGGCACTTCATGCGGTGAGAGCGGCACCCCCGCCCGCTCCATCCCGCGACCGTCCGGCATGGACGATCGCGGGCAGGCTCACGCCCGCAGGCCCCGGTCGGGACCTACGGGAGGAGGGAGAGCACCGGTCAGGCGGCCGGCGAAGGCGACGCGTCCGGTGAGGGCGACGCGTCCGGCGACGGCTCGTACGGGATCGCGCTGCCCTTGACGTACTCGTCCCAGGGCTTGTCGAAGTCGGTCCAGCCGTTGCCGTACTGCAGCTTGCGCGGCGTGCCCTTGGTGATGACCGGATCGCCGATCATCGTCTGCTCGAACAGCCACTTCGCGTCGGCGGTGGACATGTTGACGCAGCCGTGCGAGACGTTGCGCACGCCCTGGTCCTTCACCGACCACGGGGCCGCGTGGATGAACTCTCCACCCCAGGTCAGCCGCTGCGCGTAGACGATGTTCGTCCGGTAGCGGTTGTTCGGGTTGGGGTCGCTGGTCGTGTCGAACACGGTCTTGGCGAGCCGCTCGATGATCACCGTGGTGCCGCTCGACGACGGCATGCTCGCCCGGCCGAGGCTGACCTTGATGGTGCGTACGGTGACGCCGTCCTTGACGACCTTCATCACCTTCGGCTTGGCTTTGTCGTCGATCGTCATCACCAGCGAACGGCCGATGGAGCAGGTCAGCGTCGAGTTGCGCGCACCGAAGAAACCGTCGCCCAGGGGCAGCCCGCCCGCGCGCACGTCGACGAACACCTTCGTGCCCGCCTGCCAGAACTCCCGGGGCCGCCAGTGCAGCTCGTCGTCGGTGTACCAGGTCCAGATGCCCTCCTGCACGGGCGTGGTCTGCACCAGCAGCCGCCGCTGCAGCGCCGCCCGCTGCGCCTGGGGAATCTTGCGGCTGAGCCGGAAGATCAGCGGCATGCCGACGCCGACCACGGCGCCGTCGGGCAGGAAACTGACGACCCGGACGGTCTTGTCCGGCTGGGCCATCGTCGTGAACGTCGACGTGGCCGTGGCGGGCCGCCCGTCGTCACCGGTCGCGGTGACCGTGACGGTGTAAGCCGTCCCGTACGCCAGCGCCTTGGCGGGCAGCCAGCCCTTGCCGTCGGGGTGCATCTCGCCCGGCACGTCCGCCCCGGCCGCGTCCTTGAGCACGACCTGCGTCGAGACGGCGTCGGTCGCGGCGAACACGATCTCGGCGGAGGCGGGGACCTCGGTCGCCGCGGTGGCGGGTTCGGTGATGGCGACCTTGGCCTTCGGCGGCGGGGCGTCCGGGCTCTGGCCGCCGGACGGCGAGGTCCCGGACGGGCCCTTGCCGCCCGTGCAGGCGGCAAGGCCGATCGCGGCGCCCGTCAGGCCCAGGGCGGCCAGGGCGGACCGGCGCGTCAGCGGGCCCAGGTCGGTGCGGGGGAAGGAGGGCATGCGTTCCTCACCAGCTAGTACGGGGCGGACGCCGGCCCGCGGGTGGAGCGGGCAGGCGTCGACGATCCCGGCCAACTGTACGCGGCGGTACGCGAGGGAACCTCACGACGGCGGTGCCCGGGCGCGTCACGGCGGCTCCGGCGGTCCGCGGCGCGCGGCGCGCACCGTCCGGTCGTGTCCGGTGCCCACCGCCCGGACATGCCCCGGTGAGCTGCACCTTCATCGGGCGTCACGACCGTCCTGTCCGGACCCGCGGATCCCGCCACCGCGGCGGTGACACGGTCATTCCACGACATCCGAACGAACAGAAGGAGTCACGGATGAGCATCCGGCACAGGCTGGCCACCCTGGTCCTGGCCGCTGCCGTCGCGGCGGTCACCGGTCTGGCGGCCGCGGGGCCCGCGAACGCGGCGCCCACGACGCAGGACAACCAGACCATGGGGGTCGGGGTCTTCGAGCAGATCCGCAACGAGTACTCGTACAAGTGCCTGATCCCGAAGGGCAACTCCAGCAACCACAACGCCCCGATCGTGCAGCGCAGCTGCGAGAACCGGCCGCACCACCGCTGGGCGCTGTTCCCGACCAGCAACGGGTACTACTGGATCGTCAACCAGGGCAGCGGCCTGTGCCTCGACCTCGCGGCCAACAGCGAGGACGAGGTGCAGATCGGCACCCGGGTGCAGCAGTTCACCTGCAACGCGGCGTTCACCAGCGAGGAGTGGACGCCGATCTCGTACTTCGGCACCGGGCGCTACCTGTACCAGAACAAGGTCAAGGGCCTGTGCCTGGACGTACTGGGGCGCTCCACCGGCAACGACGTCCCGCTGCAGGTCATCGAGTGCAAGCTGTACGAGCCCGCGCAGCAGTTCTACTACCAGTGAGAACGGTCCCGCCCGGCGGGGCGTCGCCTCAGGCGGCGTCCAGCCGGGCGCGCACCGCGTGCGCGTTCTCGTGGCCGATCCGGTCGAGGATCTCCCACGCCTCCTGCAGCGCCGCCCGCGCGGCGGCCTCGTCCCCGGCAGCGAGCCGGGTCTCGGCGAGATTCTGCAGGGTGGCCGCCGTGCCGAACCGGTCGCCGTCGGCCCGGAACATCTCCAGCGCCCGCTCGTAGCACGACGTGGCCGCCGCGAGGTCCCCAAGATGGTGGTGCGCGTGGCCGAGGCTGTCCAGGGTGTCCGCGACGCCCTGCGGGTCGGCGACCCGCTGCAGCCGCTCCAGCGCCCGCCGGCAGTAGACGACCGCCTGGCGGTGGTCGCCGAGCAGGCCGAGCTGCCAGCCCACCGCGTTGAGGGTGTACGCCTCCCCCGCCGTGTTGCCCGACGCGGTGAACAGCTCCAGCGCGCGCCGCGAGTGCTCCAGCGCCTCCCGGTGCCGGTGCGCCCGCTCCAGGGTCTGGCCGAGGTTCAGAAACGTCTGGGCCAGCCCGTCGGTGTCGCCGAGTTCGGTGAAGTCGTCCAGGGCCTGCTTGAGCTGCCCGTGGGACTCGTCGTGGCGGCCCAGCCGGGAGCAGACCCGGGCCAGGTCGCGGTGCGTGTGCGCCTGCCCGGCGAGATCGCCGTCCCGCTCGGCCGCGCTCAGCACCAGCTCCTCGATCTCGTGCCACTGCGCCCACCTCGCCCGCCGGTCCAGGTGACCGGACAGGCACCAGGCGAGCTGCCAGGCGTGCCGGCCGAACCCGGTGGCGCACGCCTGCCGGATCTCGGCCGCCAGCACCCCCAGCTCCGCGTCGAACCAGGCCTGGGCGGCCCTGCCGTCGGCCAGTGCCACGGCCGTGACGCCGTCGCCGCACGCTCCGAGGGTGATGTCGCTGAACGGCGGGTGCAGCAGGACCGCCGCGCGGTGCGCGGTGTGCAGGTAATGGTCGAGCAACCGCCGTGTGGCCGCGCGCCGGTCGGCGGCGCTGTCGGCGTCGTGCGCCAGCTCGCGGGCGTACGCCCGGACCAGGTCGTGCATCGCGTACCGGCCAGGCCGGTGCTCGGTGAGCAGGCCCGCATCGGCCAACCCGGCCAGCAACCGCCGTGCCGCGCCGACCGGCACGTCCACGAGGCTCGCCGCCGCCACGGGTGTGATGTCGCCACCCGCGGCCAGGCCCAGCAGCCGCAGCGCCCGCGCCGCCGGCGCGTCGAGGGTGCGGTACGACCAGGAGAAGACGGCGCGCACGTCGGTGGCCTCGTCGCCGGTCCGCAGCGCCTCCAGCTCCCCCGGCTCCTCGCGCAGCTCCCGGGCCAGCTCCGCCAGCGACAGCGCGGGCTGCAACGCCACCCGGCACGCCGCGACGCTGAGCGCCAGCGGCAGCCGGGCGCAGGCGCGCACGATCCCGTCGGCTGCTTCGCGCTCAGCGTGCAGCCGCTGCTCGCCGATGCGCGAGGCGAGCAGGTCGGTGGACTCCCCCGCGCTGAGCGGGTCCAGGTGCAGCACCTGCGCGGCCTGTGCCACGACCAGCCCCGCCAGGCGACTGCGGCTGGTCACCACGGCCCGGCAGCCCGGCCCGCTCGGCAGCAGCGACCGCACCTGCTCCGCGTCCCGGGCGTTGTCGAGCACGACCAGCACCCGCCGGTTCGCGAGCAGGCTGCGGTACAGCACGAGCTGGGCGTCGGGGCTGGTCGGCAGCCGGTCCGGCGGCACCCCGAGCGCTTCCAGGAAACCGCGCGTCGCCTCGGCAGCCGACATCACCGCCCCAGAGGGTTCGAATCCGCGCAGGTCGACGTAGAGCTGACCGTCCGGGAACCGGGCCGCGACCTGGTGCGCCCACTGCACGGCCAGGGACGTCTTGCCGATGCCCGGCGGCCCGGTGATGATCACCGGATCGGCTGCCGCGGTCAGCGCGGCCAGTTCGGCTTCGCGCCCCACGAAGGTCCGGGGTCGGGGCGGCAGTCCCCGCGGCGGGGCTTGCTCCGGCTCGGCCGCGTCCGGGCCGCCGGGCGCGGACACCTCGCTCAGCAGCTGCTCGACCGCAGTGTGCCGCCGCCGCCAGTAGTCCTCGACGCCGAACTTTCCGGACAGGTGCGCGGCCCGCCCGTGCTGCCCCGCGTACGCATGGCAGCGGGCCACCACCGCGCGGACGACCCGCCAGTCCGGCAGGCGCTCGACGCGCCCGTTGAGGATCGCCCCGAGCTGGCTCTTGCCCAGCCCCACCTCCGCCGCCAGCGTGCGCAGGCTCGGCCCGCCCGCCTGCTCGCGCAGGTGGCGCAGGTCGTCGCAGAGGCGACCGAGCAGTTCCTGGCCGGCACCGCCCGATACCGTCATCGCTCCCCCTGTATCGATGGCTGTCTCCAGCCTAGGAACCCCGCCGGGCCGCGCTTATCCGCGATCGGACGATGTCGCTCTGCCGACATCGCCCTCGTTGTTGCGGACAACGGCGGCTACGAGCCGTTCAGGCGAGCGCCGTCGCCACGGCCTGCCGCAGCGTCGCGGGTGGGCGGCCGAGCACGCGCGCCAGGTCCGGCGTCTGCCGCTCCAGCGCTCCCGACCCGGCCAGCCCCATCAGAAAGCCCATCGGCCCCGGGATCGGTTCGGCGGCCTCGTGATACTCGACCGTGCGGCCCGCGACGTCGCCGAGAGTCGCGGCCAGCTGCGGATACGTCCACACCGGACCGGTGAAGTCGTAGCCGTGGCCAAGATGCGCGTCGTCGGTGAGCACGTTCGCGGCGGCCTCGGCCAGGTCTGCCCGCGATGCCGTGTTGAGCCCACGTCCGCCGGTGCCGCTGACCAGCTGACCCGCCTCGACCGCCGCACGCAGGCCCGCGTTGATGAAGGCGTCGCTGTAGAACGGATGACGCAGCATCGTGTATGCGAGCCCGCTGCCGACGATCGCCTGCTCGGTGGCGTGGTGGGCGGCGTTCGGGCCGTCGCCGCCGCGGTCGGCGCCCAGGAAGCTGGTGTACGCGACGGCCCGCACGCCCGCTGTCACGGCCGCGTCGACCGCGGCCAGGTGCTGCCTGGTCCGCCGCTCCGGGGCCAGTTCGGGCGAGGAGATCAGCAGCAGCCGCCGCGCGCCCCGAAACGCGGTGACCAGGCTCGCGGGGTCGTCGTAGTCACCGTGTCGCACGTCGACCCCGCGTGCGGCGAGGTCCGCGCACCGGGCGGGGTCGCGCACCGCGGCGGCGACGGCGTCGGCGGGCAGCCGGCTCAGGAGCCGCTCGATGACCAGGCGGCCGAGCGCGCCGGAGGCCGCGGAGACGACGATCATGTGCTTTCCTCGCTCCACCCTGTCGTCCGACGATCGGACTCAGCCAACACCGGTGGAGACGAGGAGTGCCACCGATTTTCTCCGCCGGGCCGTGTCAGCGACTCAGCGCGGTCTCCTGCTCCACTCGCGACAGCTTCTCCGGGTTGCGCACGACGTAGAGCCCGGACACGGCACCGCCCTCGACCCGTGCGGCGACTACGCTGTCGACCTCCCCGTCGAGCCGCATGAGCAGCGCCGGACACCCGTTGATCTGCACCGGATCGAACGTCACCAGAGCGCCCACCTTCTTCCAGCCCGCGACCAGCAGGCGGGCGACCTTGTCGGCGCCCACGACGGGCCGGAGCACGGCCTGCCGAACTCCGCCGCCGTCGCTCAGGACCACCACGTCCGGGGCGAGCACGTCGAGCAGGCTCTGCATGTCGCCCGTCTCGACCGCGCGGTGGAAGGCGGTCAGGACGGCCCGGGTCTGCGCCGGGGAGACAGCGTCGCGCGGTCTGCGGGCGGCGACGTGCGCCCGTGCCCGGTGGGCGATCTGCCGGATCGTGGCGGGGCTCTTGCCGACGGCGTCGGCGATCTCGTCGTACCCCAGATCGAAGACCTCGCGCAGCACGAACACCGCCCGCTCGGTCGGCCCGAGCGTCTCCAGCACCAGCAGCATCGCCATCGAGACGCTGTCGGCGAGTTCGACGTCCTCGGCCACGTCCGGCGTGGTCAGCAGCGGTTCGGGCAGCCAGGGCCCGATGTAGGACTCCTTGCGCCGGCTGAGGGTGCGCAGGCGGCCGAGCGCCTGCCGGGTGGCGATCCTGACCAGGTACGCGCGCGGGTCGCGCACCTGCTCGAGCGCGACGCCCGCCCAGCGCAGCCACGTCTCCTGGAGGACGTCCTCCGCGTCGGCCGCCGAGCCGAGCATCTCGTACGCGACGGTGAAGAGCAGGTTGCGGTGGGCGACGAACACCTCGGTCGCCGGGTCCGGCCGGTCTGCCTCGCTCATCGGTGACTCCTTCCCGCGGTCCCACCACAAGACGCCGGACAGGGGCCCGGTGCGACAGATCCGGTCCGTGACGCGCGTCACCGACCGCTGCTGTCACAGCCGTCGCGGAACCGGCATCCCATGTTCGAACCCCAGCCCGCAGGGCCGAAGCCCTGTCGTCCCAGGACATCAAGGAGACACCCCATGAACCTCGCACTGTGGATCGTCGCAGGGCTGCTCGCCACCGCCTACCTGTTCGGCGGAGCCGGCAAGCTGATAATGCCGAAGGAGCGGATCGAGGCCTTCGGGCCCAGCTCGAAGTGGGTCGAGGACTTCAGCCCCGGTGCTGTCAAGGCGATCGGCGCGCTGGAGGTCCTGGCGGCGGTCGGCCTGATCCTGCCGGCCGTGCTCGACATCGCGCCGGTGCTGGTGCCGCTCGCCGCCCTCGGCCTGATGCTCGTCATGACCGGTGCCGCGATCACCCGCATCCGGCGTCGCGAGTACCGGTACATGCTGGTGGACCTGGTCTATCTCGCGCTCACCGGGTTCATCGCGTGGGGGCGCTTCGGGCCCGAGTCCTTCCTCGGCTGAACCGGCGGCCGGACGCCCAGGTCGCCCGGCCGCCGTCGCCGGTCAGCGGAACCCGTCGCGCAGGCGGCGGAAGAAGCCGCCCTCCATCGGCAGCGGCGCGGCCGGCGGCGGGGCCTCCCGGCGCTGGCGGGCGATCGGCTGGTCGTAGTCGGTGCGCGCGATGGCGTCGATGACCTGCTCCTCGGTGAAGTCCTCGGAACCGGGGATGTGCGGGACGAACCCGACGAGCATCCCGTCGCGCAGCACCTGCGCCTCCAGGCCCGCGGTGCCGTCGGTGTCCCACAGCGCCTCACGGCCGTCGGGCAGCGCGATGCGGACGCCGACCTTGCGGTGGCCGCCGCCGAGGGACAGGTGCGCGGGCACCCCGCGGTCACGCAGACGGTCCACCACTAGCCGGGCTCGGTTCTCGTCCATGCGCCCACGGTAACCAGCCACGCTGGGCAGATGCTGGGAACCACGCCGAGGCCTCGGGGCACGGCCGCGTGGACAGACCGCGCCGTGCTTTCTACGCTGGCGGGCATGACCGGTGGCGCTTCTGTGATCGACTGGCTGCTCGACGCGGATCCCGCGATCAGGTGGCAGGTGATGCGTGATCTGCTCGACGCCCCGCAGCCGCAGTGGGCGGCCGAGCGCGCGGCGGTCGAGACGACCGGCTGGGGCGCCAGGCTGCTCGCCCTGGCCGACGACGACGGGCAGTGGGCAGGTGGCGCGTTCGCTCCACGCGGGTTCGACTCGCGCGAGTGGCACGAGGTCGGGCAGCCGTGGACGGCCACCTCGTTCACGCTGCAGCAGCTGCGGGAGTTCGGCCTCGACCCCGGCTCGAAGTCGGCTGCCCGCACCGTCGCGCTGGTCGGCGCCCACTCGCGCTGGGACCACGACGGCCAGCCGTACTGGGAGGGCGAGGTCGAGGAGTGCATCAACGGCCGGACCCTCGCCGACGGCGCGTACTTCGGGGCCGACGTCTCCGGGATCGCGCAACGGCTCGTCGGCGAGCGTCTTGCCGACGGCGGGTGGAACTGCGAGCGGCAGAACGGCTCGCTCCGCTCGTCCTTCCACAGCACCATCAACGTGCTGGAAGGGCTGCTGGAGTTCGAGCGGGCCACCGGCGGCACCCCGCAGACCCGCTCGGCACGTGCCTCGGGCGAGGAGTATCTGCTGGCACGTGGCCTGTTCCGCCGCGTGAGCACCGGCGAACCGGCCGACGAGCAGTTTCTGAGTCTCACGTATCCGCACCGCTGGCACTACGACGTGCTGCGAGGGCTGGACCACTTCCGTGCCGCCGCCGTGCTGACCGGCGCGACGCCCGACCCGAGGCTGGGCGACGCGGTCGGCTATCTGCGCTCGCGACGGCTGCCGGACGGCACGTGGCCCCTCGACAGCAGGTTGCGGGGCCGGGTCTGGTTCGAGCTGGACGACGGGCCGGGCAAGCCGTCACGCTGGGTGACCCTGCGCGCGATGCGGGTGCTCGCCTGGTGGGACCGCTGAGAGACGTGCCGGGAACGGTCATGCACGCCGGCGGTCGGCCGGCGTGCATGACCTCACTGCGGAAGACTACGGGCGGGGCTTGCCGCCGTAGGGCTTCTTCTTCTTGACGACCACGCGCTCGTCCTCGTCGTCACAGCTGGTCCGGACAGCCTCGTTGCCGTCGTCGCCGCTGTAGGAGGCGACCCACTGGTAGGTGCCGGGCACCCGGGGCCGGAACGCGTCCGAGCGGTAGCGGCCGTTGCCGTCGACGTCGACCGTGGTCGTGAACACCGGCGTCCGGGAGCAGGTCTTGTCACCGGGGCCGTACAGCTCGAAGGTGATCGAACCGGTCGGCGCGGCGCCGCCGGCCAGGGTGGCGGTGTCGAAGATCTCCTTGCCGACGTACGTGTCGCGGGACGCCACGGTGGTCAGCGTCGGCGTGACCGGACCCTCCGCCCGGACGACGACCAACTCGTTCGGCGCGTTGCAGGACAGCGTGACGCCCGCGTTGTTCTCGTCGCCGCTGTAGCTCGCGATCCACCGGTAGGTGCCCGGCTGCGTCGGCGGGAACCGGCCCGACGGGTACGTGCCGGCGCCCGTCACCGGCACCGTCGAGGTGAACACCGGGTCACCGGTGCAGTCCGCGTCGTTCGGGCCGTACAGGTCGAAGGTGATCGTGCCGGTCGGGTTCTGGCCGCCGCCGAGCGTCGCGACGTCGTTGACCTGGCCGCCCAGCGTGATGTCGTCGGACGCGTCCGTCGACAGGGTCGGGGTCACCGTGCCGCGCAGGACGTTCACCGACTCGTTGTCGGCGTTGCAACGCCCGGCCACTGCCGCGTTGTTGGTGTCGCCGCTGTAGCTCGCGATCCACCGGTAGGTGCCGATCAGGGTCGGCGTGAACTGATCCGACTGGTAGGCGCCGTTGCCCGACACCGGCACCGCGTCGGTGAACACCGGCGTGCCCAGGCACAGCGCGTTGTCCGGGCCGTACAGGCTGAAGGTGATCGTGCCGGTCGGGTTCTGACCGCCGGTCAGCGTCGCGTTGTCGCGGATCCGGCCGCCCAGCGCGATGTTCGGGGAGGCGAGCGTCGCCAGCATCGGTGTCACCACCGCCGGGCCGACGACCACCCACTCGGCCTCGTCGCTGCACGCGGTGACCACGCCCAGGTTGCGGCCGTCGCCGCTGTAGCGGGCGATCCATCGGTAGGTGCCGGTCTGGGTCGGGGTGAAGTCGTCCGACGTGTAGGTCGAGTCGCCCTGGACCACCACGGTCGCGCTGTGCACCGGCGTGCCGGTGCAGGTCGTGTCGTCCGGCCCGTACAGGTCGAAGGTGATCGTGCCGGTCGGGTTCACGCCGCCCGCGAGCGTCGCGACGTCGTGGACCTGGCCGCCCAGGGCGATGTCGGCGGAAGCTTCCGTGGTGAGGTCCGGCGTCGGGTTGACCACGCAGCCCAGCCTGGCCGCGAACGGGAAGTAGTGCATCTCGCCGCCGTTCGCGGCGGACGTGCCGTGCACGAGGCTGGCTACGATGACCTGGCCCTCGACGTTTGAGGAGCTGAGGTCGGTCAGCGCCGCCCGCGGCGCGTACAGGGTGCCTTCCAGCGTGGCCCCATTCGTGGCGAGGGTGAGCGCGGTCGCCGTCGGGAAGTTCCAGAGCAGGAACGGCGCGTTGGCGCCGCCGATGCCGGCCTGGTTGGGCACGGTCCAGTTGAAGGTGTCACCGGGACCCGTGTTCACGTTGACCAGCAGGGGCTGGGTGGCGCTCGGCTGGTTCACGAAGGTGAACGCCGAGACGTTGGCCAGGTTCGCGGCCGTGATGTTGAGGACGTTGGTGACGTTCGGGGCGAGGGTGATGAAGGCGTTGGTGTTCGGCGGCAGGGGGTCCGGCAGCGCCTCGTTGTTCGCGTTGCGGAGGATGATGTTGTTCGTGCAGCCGGCCAGGTCGGCCGACGAACTGCGGAAGTCCGCGAAGGCGGTCGCGAAGTTGATCCCGGAAGCGCGCAGGACCGAGTCGACCGGCTGGATGGTCGAGAGCTGGACGCGCGGCTCCGAGTTGTAGGCGGCGCCCTCGGCGACGATCACCGTGTTGGTCGGATCGCCGGTGTTGGTGGTGTTGCGGACGTCAGCGCCGGCCGGGTTGCCGAGCTTCGCGTACGTCTGGTTCTGCACCTGCAGGATGGCACCCGGGTTGCTGTCGGTGAAGTTGACCGCGCCGCCGATCACCAGCGTGCTGCGGACGGCGTCACCTGGCGCGATGTACGACCCCGAGGCGTTTCCCGCGACCTGGTAATCGCCGCCGAGGGTGAGGTTGCCGCCCAGCGCCACCGGTCCTTCGGACTCGTTGCTGGTGAGGGTCGCATTGCCCTGGACGAACACGTTGAACCCGAGCGCCGCGGCGGTGGGGTTGGCCGGGCTCACCGCACGGGCCGGTGTGGCCGGGAGCATGACGAGCATCGCGGAGGCTGTCGCGCTCAGCAATGCGGTGGCGGCGACAATGCCGCGCATCCGAGTTATCTGCATGTCTGAGATATATAAGCCGTTCGGGCCCATTTGCCCGGTTATCAGCATTAATAAGTTTTAGGGCTGTTAGAGCGCTAATGTCGCGTTTGATACCCATGGTCCGCCGGACCGAAGCGCGACAGGTTTCCGCGCGCCGTCCCCGCTCCCGCGCCTGATCGCGGCCGCAAGCCGGCCCGTCGAAGAGCTTCCAGGAGACACCCGGACCTTGACAGTCATATATCTGTACGCGTATCAATTAGCTGCAAAAAACGTTATAGAGCCGTCCCGCTCCACACCACGACGAGGCTTTCGGCGACCTCGTCAGGCCCGGTAACGATCCTGGGAGACCCCATGCACCCAGCACGTCATCGACGGCGCCTGCGCACTGCCGTCCTCCACGGCGCCCTCGGCATCCTCACCGTCCTCGGCGGCCTCGCCGCCGCCGCGGCTCCGGCCGCGGCCGCCCCCGCCCAGCCCTCCCCGTTGACCACCCCGTGGACCAGCCAGGCGCTCAACGGCACCCCGCTGCCGGAGTACCCGCGCCCGCAGATGACCCGCCCCGACTGGCTGAACCTCAACGGCGAGTGGCAGCTGAGCCAGTCCACCACCAACGGCGCGCCCGTGTTCGGCCAGAACCTGCCCGAGCGGGTCAACGTGCCGTTCCCGGTGGAGTCGGCGCTGTCGGGCATCAAGCGCGCCGCCAACGACAACCGCTACTACCTGACCTACCGGCGCACCTTCACCGTGCCCGCCGGGTGGGCGGGCCGCCGCGTGCAGCTGCACTTCGGCGCGGTCGACTGGCGCACCACGGTATGGGTCAACGGCGTGCAGGTCGGCACCCACACCGGCGGCTACGACCGGTTCGAGTTCGACGTCACGGCGCAGCTCAACGGCGGCACCAACGAGCTGGTCGTGCGGGTGTTCGACCCGACCGACTCCGGCGCGGAGGGCAGCAACCCGGCGCGCGGCAAGCAGGTCCGCAACCCCGGCGGCATCTTCTACATCCCCACCTCCGGCATCTGGCAGACGGTGTGGATGGAGCCGACGCCCACCTCGTCGATCTACAGCGCCGACCTCTACGCCAACCTGAGCAACAACACCCTGCGGATCAAGGTGTTCACCCGCGGCGACGTGACCGGGCACTCCGTGTACGCGGAGGCGTTGAACGGCACCACTGTCGTGGGCACCGCCACCGGCGGCTTCACCGAGTTCACCGTGCCGGTGCCGAGCGCCCGCCGCTGGTCGCCCGACGACCCGTTCCTCTACAACCTGCGGCTGTCACTGCGCAACAGCTCGGGCGCGACCGTCGACCAGACCGTGCACTACTTCGGTATGCGCGAGGTCGGCAAGGCCGTGCTCAACGGCAAGCTGATGCCGACCCTCAACGGCCAGTTCGTGATGCACAACGGCACCCTCGACCAGGGTTTCTGGCCGGACGGCCTGTACACCGCGCCGACCGACGCGGCGCTGGCCGGCGACCTGCAGAAGATCAAGGACCTCGGCTTCAACATGGTCCGCAAGCACATCAAGGTCGAGCCGCAGCGCTGGTTCTACCACGCCGACCGCCTCGGCCTGCTGGTCTGGCAGGACATGCCGAGCAAGGGCGACCCGGGCAGCGCCGCCCAGCAGGCGCAGTGGGAGACCGAGCTGCGCGAGCTGGTCGACGAGCACCGCTCGTCGCCCGCCGTCGTGGTGTACGTGCCGTTCAACGAGGGCTGGGGCGAGTGGAACCTCGCCGACACGGCCCGGATCGCGCAGAACGTCAAGAACCAGGACCCGACCCGGCTGGTCAACCCGCACAGCGGCTACAACTGCTGCAACTCCAAGGGCGACCCCGGCAACGGCGACATCATGGACTGGCACGTCTACGTCGGCCCGGACTCCCCGACCCCGACGGCCACCCGCGTGGCGACGCTCGGCGAGTACGGCGGCATGGGTCTGCGCACGCCCGGCCACGAGTACAGCCCGAACGGCAACTTCGGGGCGTACGAGATGCACACCAGCACCCAGTCCATCACGGACCGCTTCGTGGGGCTGATCAACTCGTCGACGAACCTGATGTACACCCGGGGCCTGTCCGGATTGGTCTACACGCAGCCGTTCGACGTCGAGGGCGAGGTCAACGGCTTCTGGACGTACGACCGGCAGGTGCTGAAGTTCGACGCGGCCCGGGTGCGGGCCGCCAACCAGGGCATCATCGCCGCGTCCAAGGCGCTCAACACGAGCCCGCCGCCCGGCCAGCGCATCATCGGCCCCGGCGGCAAATGCGTCGACGTCGCCGCCGACGACACCGGCGGCAACGGCGCGGCCGTGCAGCTGTGGGACTGCCAGGCGACCTCCGGCGACCAGCGCTGGACCTGGAACGGCAACACGCTGCGCACCCTGGGCCGCTGCATGGACGCCACGGGCAACGGCACCGCCAACGGCACCCTCATCCAGCTGTGGGACTGCAACGGCGGCGGCGCACAGCAGTGGGTGCAGCAGGCCAACGGCTCGCTGCGCAACCCGCAGTCCAACCGCTGCCTCGACTCGCCCAGCGGCTCCACCGCCAACGGCGCGCGGCTGCAGCTCTACGACTGCAACAACAGCGTGGCGCAGGTGTTCCGGGTCGGCGGCGGGTCGACCGCGGCGAGCAACATCATCGGTCCCGGTGGCAAGTGCGTCGATGTCGCGGCCGACGACACCGGCGGCAACGGCGCCGCCGTCCAGCTGTGGGACTGCCAGTCGTTCGCGGTGGACCAGAAGTGGGCCTGGGACACCACCACCCTGCGCACCCTGGGCCGCTGCATGGACGCCACCGGCAACGGCACCGCCAACGGCACGCTCATCCAGCTGTGGGACTGCAACGGCGGCGGTGCCCAGCAGTGGATCCCGCAGGCCAACGGATCACTGCGCAACCCGCAGTCCGGCCGCTGTCTCGATTCTCCGAACGGCTCCAGCGCCAACGGCGCGCGCCTGCAACTGTGGGACTGCAACGGCAGCCCCGCGCAGCAGTTCCTGAAGCAGTAGTGAATCCGGTGGTGGCGGCGCTTCCCGCGCCGTCACCACCGGGCGTGGTCAGGCCGCCGGAGCGACCGCCGCGTCGAGCCGGCCCGAGCGCCGCAGCGCCTGCGCCACGAACCCGGAGCCCTTCAGCTCCTCGACGAGGTCGTGCAGGAAACGCACGGTCTGCGGCAGCCGGTCCCGGGTCGTGCCCACGGCCTGCCGGATCTGCATGAACGCCTCGTCGATCACCCGGATGCCGGCAGCTGCGGCCGCGTAGTCCCGCATCGGCTGCCGGATGCCCGCCGCGACCTCCAGTCCGTGGACGCGGAACGCCTCGACGCCCTCCTCGCCGCGCACGATCTCGGCGTGCCGCAGGGTGCGCGACAGGAACAGGTCGTACGCCGATCCCTGCTTGACGCCGACGCGCACCCCGGGCCGGTCCACGTCGTGAGGTGAGGCGATCGGCGAGTCCACCGGGACGGCGTACACCGCCTCGATGACGGCGTACGGGGCGGTGAACGCGACCTCGGCCTCCCGAGCCGGCTCGACGGCCAGGAAGCAGATGTCGGCCCGACCGGACGTCAGCGCCTCGAAGGACTTGCGGGCGGCGTCGAAGCACACGATCTCGACGGGCACACCCAGGCGCGCTCCGATCTCGCGCGCGATGTCGACGGTCACCCCGCTCGGTGCGTCCGGCGTGCCTTGCGCCAGCACCGGGTTGCCGAGATTGATGGACGCCCGCAGCACCCCGCCCCGCGCCAGGTCCTGCCTGACGTCAGCACTCACGATCATGACCGCAGCGTAGATCATGAACGCCACCGGGGCGGGTCCCGTGGTGGGACGTGGCGGGGCACGGACGTCCGCGCCCCCGCCACGTCGGATCCTCGCCAGGTCAGCGCCGGCGCCACAGGGCCGGGGTGTTCGGCGGCTCCCAGCCGGGCAGGGAGGTGTGGGCGATCTGGCCTGCGTACGCCAATCCACCGTATGTGACCTGCGCGCCGACGGCGTACGGCTGGTAGGGCTGCCAGGTGCCGCCACCGCCGGGCGGGGTGGGACTCGGGGACGCCGTCGCCGTCGGGGAGGGCGAGGGCGGCGTGCCCGGCACGTTCAGCACGAAGTCGAACGTGGCCTGCCGGGCCGAGCCGACCTGCTGCACGTTCATCAGCAGGGCCGGGTCGAACAGGGAGTCGGTGCTGTTGCGCGGCTCGTTCGGGAAGTAGAGCTGCGTGGTCAGGATCGGGCGGCCCGGCGCCTGCACCTTGACGTGGATGTGCCGGGTGCGGCCGGGGTAGAGCCCCGGCACGATGGTGGACAGGGTGAACCGCCCCTGGGCGTCGCTGATCTGGTGGCCGCGGAAGCGGTTGCCGACGTTGTCGTACGCGCCGGCGTTGTCGGCCTGCCAGAAGTCCAGCAGCGCCCCGGCGATGGGCTGGCAGGCCAGGCCGACGACGTAGCCGGTCACGGTCAGCCGGGTGCCCGCGCCGTCGACCATGGCGGTGCGCAGCGGCGAGCCGGGTTTGAAGTACGGCCCCTCCATCTGCGAGGGGGTGAGATCGTCGTCGTCGCAGGACTCGGGCGTGACCGCGAGCGGCTGCCCGGAGGGAGTGCTCGCCAGCGCGGGCACTCCTGCCAGCAGCGGCACGGCCGGCACGATCAGCGCGGCACGCAGCAGGGATTTGCGGGTGATGCCCGGAGTGCGGGCTTCGTCGTCGTTCATGGCGGGTCTCCTTCGTGGGACGTCGCCGGAAACGCTAGAGCGGCGCATAGCCACCATTCGATGGACGCGGTCGGGTGTTCGTGGTGTTTTCGGCGGGTCCCCACGTCCAGGACGCCGACCGGCGGAACTCCCCCGCGCTCGATCCGGTCTCCCTGCGGAAGAAGCGGCAGAAGTACGCCTGGTCGGCGAAGCCCAGCTCGCGGGCTATCTGCGCGATGCTCAGTCGGGTGCCCGCCAGCAGCCGCATCGCCTCCACCGTGCGGGCGTGGCGGATCAGCTCGCCGGGCGAGCGCCCGGTCACGTCGCGGACCGCCTCGCCCAGGTAACCCTGCGAGACGCCCAGCGCCGCCGCGCATTCGCGGACCGAGAGCGTCCCGCCGCGCGGCCCGGTCAGCAGGTCGAGGAACCGTGCCGCCAGCTCGGCCCGCTGCCCCGTCGCCGCCGGCGGGGTGGGCGCGCCCGTGGCGCGGGCCGCCTTGGTCAGCAGGATGCGCAGGTATGCCTGCACCACCCCGAGCGAGTCCGCCGCCGGCTCGTCGTGCTCCCGGCGCATCCGGCTGACCAGCGTGAACGCCTCGTCTGCGACGTCGGGGGCGAGGGTGCGGCACGGCTGGTGCCCGAGCAGGTGCAGCAGTTCCCGGACGCGGGGGCAGCCGGCGAGGAACTCCTCGCCGAACAGGATCAGCCAGCCGTCCAGGTCGGCGGCGTCCTGCCAGTGGTGGGCGCGGCCGGGCAGCACCACGGCGAGCTGCGGCGGCTCCAGCGGGTACGCCTCAAGGTCCACCACGTGCGCGCCGGTGCCCGCACGGACCAGCGCCACCTCGTAGAAGGTGTGCCGGTGCGGGAACGGGGCGTGCGACAGGGGGCCGAGCGCGTCGAAGGTGTCGATCGCGAACGGCACCGACAGCGGCTGCGGCACCGTGAGCCGGTGCAGTGGCAGGGACATCCCCCGAGCCTGCTGCCTCGATCCACAGGGCGGCAGATATCAGCCCGGTCCTATCACGCCCTGATGGCACCCACCGCGACCGGGGATCGCCGGTGTAACCTCCACGTTCCGAACGGGGAGGAATGATGTACGACCGTGGTGACCTGGTGCGCGTCCACCTCGGCGCGCAGGGCGAGGGCTTCGGCGGCTACTACGCCGATTCCACGACGTTCAACGCGGCGCTGAAGGCCCACTACAAGGCGATGCTCGGCGGCCTGGAGCAGCTCTTCGGCCTGCGCCTGAGCATGGACGGCGTCGGATCGTTCGACAACCGCGTGCTGTTCATGCTGTTCAGCTCGACGACCCGGTCGTTGCTCGCACTCCGCACCCCGTGGTCGGGTTTCATGGAGTCGAGCCTGCTGGTCAAGAAGATCGAGGAGGCCGGCGCGAACGGGCAGCGCATCACGGCGGCGACCGAGCGCGTCGAGCGGCTCACCGCGGAGTCGCGGCAGGTCCACCTGGAGATGCTGGACGCGCTCGTCGCGGCGATGCTGGGTGATCGCGCCGAGGCGACCTTCTCCGCCGACGATCTGCGGGCGCTCGGGATCGATGTCGTCGGACCCGACCCGACCGACTACCCGCTCTACGAGGACTGATCCAGGTCACACGTTTTCTTACCGTAAACAATATGACCTGTTTGGAAGTACAAGGTTTCCAGTGGGGTTCCTAGATTCCCCGGTGTGACGCCGAAATCCAAACTCTTCAGTGTTCTGATCGCCGTGGCGGCCCTCTCATCCGCCATGGTGATCACGTCGGCCAACGCCGGCTCCACACCCGCTCCCGCTCCCCTGCCCGTCGCCGCGGACCGCGGCATGGTCTACGAGCTTGCCCGCACCCTGCGCATCAGCCCCGACCAGGCGCTGGCCCGGCTGGGCCGCGAGGCGGCGTTCGCCCGCGCCGAGCAGAACCTGCGCCGCGCCCTGGGCAGCGGCTTCGGCGGGGCCTACCTCGACTCGGACGCCTCGACGCTGACCGTGGCCGTGACCACCGCCGCCGACGGCGCCCGCGTGCGGGCGGCCGGGGCCGTCCCGGTCACCGTCGCACACAGCGAGGCCCTGCTCGTACACGAGACGGGCCGCCTCGACCGGCGGGCCGCCACCGCGCCGAAACAGGTCCCGGGCTGGTACCCCGACGTGCGCACCAACCGCGTCGTGGTCCTCTACCGGGACGGCGCGCTGAGCGCGGCCCGCACCTGGGCCGCGTCCAGCGGCCTCGACACCGCGATGGTCCGCTTCGAGGCCAGCGCCGAGCAGCCGCGGCCGCTGATCGACATCGTCGGCGGCAACGCGTACTACATCGGCAGCGGCACCCGCTGCTCGGTCGGGTTCGCGGTCACCGGCGGTTTCGTCACCGCGGGCCACTGCGGCAGCACGGGGGCGAGCACCACGCAGCCCAGCGGCACGTTCGCCGGATCGAGCTTCCCCGGCAACGACTACGCCTGGGTGCGCACCGCCGCCGGCAACACCCCGCGGGCGCAGGTCAACCGGTACCCGGGCACGGTGTCCGTCGCCGGTTCGCAGGCCGCCGGGGTCGGCGCGTCGGTGTGCCGGTCGGGTTCCACCACCGGCTGGCACTGCGGCACCATCAACGCCCTCAACAGCTCGGTGACGTACCCGCAGGGCACCGTGACCGGCCTGATCCGCACCAACGTCTGCGCCGAGCCCGGCGACTCGGGCGGCTCGCTCATCGCCGGCGACCAGGCGCAGGGCGTGACCTCCGGCGGCTCCGGCAACTGCAGCTCCGGCGGCACCACGTACTTCCAGCCGGTCAACGAGATCCTGCAGACCTACGGCCTGACCCTGACGGTCACCGGCGGCACGCCGCCGACGAACCCGCCGAGCCCGACCGCAGGACCCACCGGTCCGCCGCCGGGCTGCGGCGGGCTGCCCGGCTGGAGTGCGACGACGGCGTACGCCCCCGGCGCGACCGTCGCCCACAACGGCCGTCGCTACGAGTCGACCTGGTGGTCGACCGGCGCGGAGCCCGGCGCGCCCGGCTCCTGGGCGGTCTGGTCCGACCAGGGAGCCTGCTGACCGGGTAGGGGGTGACACGGGGGCCGGACGCCTGACCGCGTCCGGCCCCCGGTGGCTAAGCTGGTCGCCGTGACCACCGCCGACCGGTTCGCCCGCGCCAAATACGTCAGTCTGACGACCTACCGCAAGGACGGCACGCCCGTCGCCACACCGGTGTGGCTGGCCGTCGACGGTGACGAGCTGTTCATCGTCTCCGACGCCGACGCGTGGAAGGTCAAGCGCATCCGGCGGACGAGCCGGGTGTCGCTGGCCCCGTGCGATGTCCGGGGCCGGATCGCGCCCGACGCCGTGCACGTGGACGCCACCGCCCGGGTGCTCGACGACGCGGGCACGCAGCATGTCCGGCAGCTGATCGCCCGCAAGTACTGGATGTCGCGGGTCGGCAACTGGGCGGCGCGGGTCCTGCACCTGCCGAAGAAGCCGGTCGTCGGCATCGCCGTGACCTTCTGAGCGCTCGCCTGTCGAGACAGGTCACCACCAGGAGAACAGAGTTTCCTCCACCGAAACGGTTGCGTCCGAGCCGGGCGGGTAGAAAGCTGTCTGCACCCGTGCAATCGGCAACGGGCTATGGGGCTGGAGGTGCTCGCGATGAAGGTCACCGACGTGCGGGCGAGTCGGGCGCTGCTCGGCGCGATCGTCGCCGGGCTGCTGATGACGGGGCTGATCGCGCTGAGCGCCGGCTGGCCGGCCCGCCCTGACCTGCTGCCCGACGCAGGTCCCTCCTGGTACGTCTGGCAGCGGCCCGAACGCTCCACACTGATCATGGCCGGGGTCTGGTCGCTGTATGCCCTGCACCAGGTCGGCTTCTGGGCCCTGATCTGGTACGGACAGCAGCGCGTCGGCAAGTACACCGGGCGGCTGCACCTGGTCAACGTGGCCGCGCTGGCGTTCAACGCGGCCTTCGTGCTGCTCCACTTCGCACAGACCCAGCTCTGGTACGACGGCCTCGCCCAGGACGTGTCGATCTGGTCGTCGCAGTTCTCCGTCATCATCCTGCTGGTCTGGGTGCTGCTCATGGAGAACGACCGGCGGGGCCTGCTCTTCGGCAGGACGATCCCGACACCCGGCGGCGCGGGCGTGCGCGAGTGGGCGCGCAAGTACCACGGCTACTACTTCGCCTGGGCGGCGGTGTACACGTTCTGGTACCACCCGATGGAGACCACGACCGGTCACCTGGTCGGCTTCCTGTACATGTTCCTGATCCTGGTGCAGGGCAGCCTGTTCCTGACCCGGGCGCACGTGAACCGCTGGTGGACGGTGACACTGGAGGTCATGGTCCTGTTCCACGGCGCGATCGTCGCCCTGAACAGCCCGAAGCAGCTGTGGTTCCAGTTCGGCTGGGGTTTCGCCACGATCTTCGTGATCACCCAGATGCACGGGCTGGGCCTGAGCCGGTGGGTGCGCTGGCTGATCGGCCTGGCCTACGTCGGCTCGGTCGGCGTGGTCGTCTCGATCCTCGGCACGGCGAAGCTGGCGACCCTGCCCCGGGTGCCCGCGGCGGAGTACGTCGGCGTGTTCGTCCTCGCCGCGATCTTCGCGGTCGGCCTGTGGATCGCCCGCCTGATCAAGCCACGCCACACCCCGCAGGACACCCCCGCGCCAGTGCCCAGCGGCGATCAGGTCACCGTCTAGTCCGCCGTCGAGGCGACGATCTGGCGTTTCCGGCACTCCTGCCGCCGCCAGACGGCATACTCAACAAAAGGGGAGGTCCGCGCGCCGTAGGCGGCCCGCCACGGTGCGGACATGCCGCTCAGGTCGACGGACTGGAGCCGGGTATGCGAATCCGAGAACGCTCGCTCACACCTCTCGCCGCGGTGGTGTCAGGGTTGCTTGCCGGAGTCGTGGGCACCGTCTGCATGGACACGTTCCGCTACCTGGACTACCGCCGCACGGGCGGCGAGGACAGCCCGCTGGGCTGGGAGTTCGCACCGGTCGAGAGCTGGGCGCAGGCGCCTGACCCGGGGCAGGTCGCCAAGCGGGTGGTCGAGGGCTTCACCCAGCGCGAACTGCCGGACCGCTGGGCGTGGCCGGCCAGCACCGCCGCGCACTGGGGCTACGGATCCGGCTGGGGTGTCCTCTACGGCATCGTGGCCGGGTCCCTGCGTAATCCTCGCCCCTGGTACGGCCTGCCGTTCGGCGCGGCCGTCTGGGGCAGCGACTACGCAGTCCTGCCGGTGGCCGGCCTGTACAAGCCGATCTGGGAGTACGACACGAAGACGCTGGGCATGGACCTGGCCGGGCACCTCGTCTACGGGCTGGGCACCGGCACCGCCTTCTGGATGATCACCAGCTGGTGGCGGGGTGTTGTCCGCAAACGCTGCTGACCACCCGACGGCTTCTCGCGGGCCCGGTGCCCCGTGTTCCCACTGCGCCCGTCCATGCCGTCAGCCGTGTGCGTCCGCGACGATCGTGTTCTGGTTGGCGGTCAGCTGTCAGTGGCCGTCCTCCTTGGACATCATGTACATCGGGGAGCCCTCGCCCTGGTCGGCCGGCAGCACCCTGTCAGGGGAGAAGTAGCGCTGGCGCACCTTGACCGCCGCGACGTCCGGCCGGATGAACAGGACGTGCACCACCTCGTACGAGGGCACGAGGTCCGTCATCCCGCTCGGCAGCACCTGCCGGGCGAACGCGGCGATGGTGTCGCGGCCGATCAGCAGACTCCCGCCGCCGGCGGTCCAGATGGCGTCCCGGCGGAACAGCGCAACGAAGTCGTCGACGTTCTCATGGCGCTGAGCGTGCTCGTGGGCGGCGACCACCTGCTCAATGGCTGCGGTCTCGAATGCGATGGCAGTCCTGATGCTCATGCGAAAAGCCCGCAACCCCAACCGAAGTCGAGGTCAACAACACCAGGTGGCGACTCCTGCCGAACTCGTCCGAGCGATCGTGCCCGCCGCGAAACGGCCCATATCCGAAGACATTCAGACCTCTCTCTTTGCCTCCACCGCCGGACTTGACTGCTGCCTGCCTGAAAGAACGGCTCGACGCTGGGCCGGGGCATCGGGTCTAGGGCAGAGTCGACTTGGAACGCGATAGCGAACGGGCTGGGAGACGGCAGTTCGAGGACACACACTCCGGGGGTGCTCATGGCCAACGAAGGACGATGGCGACGGCTCGCCGTCGCACTGGCGCTGCTGCTGCCGCTGATCTTCCTGGGTCTGTGGCTGCCGCTCTGGTCGCTGACCGGCGCTGCCGGACGTTCCGCAGCAGTCGCAGCAGCGATGGTGACGGTTCTGGCCTCTGGCGGCGTCGTGCTGGCCCGCCGGGTGTGGTCGACACGGCCTGTGCGCCTCCATCAGATCCGGCTCATGACTGCCATCTGGACGATCCCGGTGACCACGGCCATCGTCGTGCTCACCCTCGTGTTCGGGGGGACCCCGGCCCTGGCCGGCGCGGCGGGTATCACGACGGCCGTGCTCGCCTGGTTCGCCTACCGGCGGATGCTCCGATGAGGGGCATGGCCGCCATGCAGGTGGTCGCCACCCTGGTGACTGTCGAAACCCAAGCGGATGCACGGTCGGTCCTCAGCGCCTGCCACCAGGTGGAAGCCAGCGGAGGACTCCTCCGCGACCAAGCGGTCCTCGTCAAGCTCAACAAGGCGCGGGCGCTGGCCATGATGGCTGTCTTTGACAGACAGTTCCACCGGCTCAGAGACGCCCTCGACCTCCTGAGCCCGCTCATCGGCAGCGAGGGCACACACCTCGTCTTCCAGGCCGCCGCCGCCCGAGACCTCGCCGTGGCGATGAACCACGCCGCCGAACAGACTCATGACGACTACGGTTACCGCCAGGCCATCGAGCTGATGCGCGTCGCGGCCGCGAGGGCACCGGGATTCGACGCCACGGCCGACTACCACGACAGCCTGGCGGATCATCACGCGTTTCTGGCCCGGCGTGCCAAGGACCGTGGTGATCCGGCCGCCGAGCAGCGCTGCCTCGACGAAGCCTTCCGGGAGCGTCTGATCAGCATTCGCGCATTGCCAGTAGACGCCGCCGGTTCCCGCCGTGCCGACTACCTCTGCAAACTGGGACTGGCACACCTCCAACGCGCTGAACGAACCGCGGCCGAGGACCACGAGTTCGAGGGCGAGGGCTCGGCCGCAGCACGGCACCTCGACGCGGCAATGGCAGCCTTCGCGAAGGGCAGACGGCAGAGAATCCGGCGAGGTGACCCGGTGCGGCGGCGACTCGACCTGAGCGAGGCATCCGGCCACCAGCTCAGCGGCCTGCTCACCGGCTCGACAGATGAACTGACACGAGCGCGGCGGCTCGCAAAAAGGGTGATCGGTGATCCGTTCCTTGCCTCCCCCGCACACCAGCTGCTGGCCCAGCTCGAACAGCAACTCGGCGGCCGAGACGCGGCCAAGCACTACCGTGCCGCCGCCGAGGCGAACGAGTCGTTCGCCGCCACGTCGACGCTGGACTTGTTGGACGAATGGTGCGCCTGGGCCCTGGAACACGGTTCGGTGCCACAACGGGCGGAAGCGCTGCAGCGGCGGGCGTTGGAGACCGCGCGCCAAACCCTCCGCCGGACCATCCGCGAGGAACGTGAGCTCGTACTCGCCCGCAGCCAGGGTGTGGCCGCTGCCGCCGGGTACTGGTTAGCCCGCGCAGGCAATCCAGCGGCTGCGGCGATCACCATGGATTTCAGCCGCGGCATCACCCTCAGCCGCCTCACCGGCTGGGTGGACCCGACGCTCACGGAGGAGGCGAGCCTGCGCGGTCACGGCCCTATGATCGCGCGATATCAGGCCGCACTGGCACGCGTCGCCGTCCTTTATCGCGCGCAGTACTCCGGCCCACTCCGGTCCGCACCAGCCACTCCCGGCAAGCTCGGGGAGTTGCACGAGGCGTGGATCGAGGCAAGCCGGATCCGCGAGGACCTCGCCCGCGTCGTCTCGGCAGTGGATCCGCTGGGACCTCCCAGTATCACGACCCTGATGCGCGCTGCCGCCGACGCGCCGATCGTCTACCTGGCCGGAGCGGAAGACGGAGGACTGGCGGTGATCGTGTCGTGTGATGCGCCACCGTTTGCGTTCTTCCTCCCCCAGCTCACCGCGAACAAGGTCATCATTTGGTTGACCGCCGTGACGTCACTGGGTGGCCTCAAGTCTGGGCCGCGTGCACGCCGACTTCAGCAGGTTTTCACCGACATGTGTGAAGCATTGCGCGACCTCCCTGAACAATTACACGGTCATAAGGCGATCACCCTGGTGCCGGTCGGCGGGCTCAGCCTGCTACCGATCACGGCGGCGCTGACGGAGGCGGGTCTGCGCGCCGCCTGCCGCACCGCGACCACCGGAAGATCGCTGCTGCCGCGAGCCAGCACGCCCGGTGGGGCACTGCGGGTGTTGGTCGTGGACATGCCGACGGCCGTCAACTCCGAACGGCTCCGGCTCACCGCCGAACAATCGGCCTACCTGGCGGGAGACACCGGCTGGCGACTGCCGGAATGCACCATCAGTGAGGCCGTACAGGCGTTGCCGACCGCAGACGTGAGCTACCTGGTCTGCCATGGCCGGGCGGACACGGCCGAGCCGTTGAACAGCGCGCTGCATCTGCGCGACGGTGTCCTCACCGTTCGCGACCTGCTCAGCCAGGGCACCCGGTTACGCGGGCTGGTCGTGTTGTCCGCCTGCGAAACGCACCTCGCCGGCTCCGTGGTCGCCGATGAGGCGGTCGGATTCCCCGCCGCCCTCGTTCAGGCCGGTGCCGTTGGAGTCGTCGCCGCACTATGGAAGGTCGAGGAACTCGCGACCGCGTTGCTGGTTCGACGTTTCCACGACCGGTACCTACAGACCAGGCACGGACCCCGGGCGCTCGCCGAATCGCAGTACTGGCTGCGAACGACCACCCAGGCCGAGTTCCGGGCGATGCACCCTGACCTCTATCAGCTTGAACCACCTGCGGCCACGGTAGAAGCCGCCCGGATACGGGCGCAACGGCATCGCACCGAACTTCCCTACACACACCCCTACTACTGGGCCGGCTTCGCCTACACCGGCCGATGAGGAGCATCATGCCCGACTACGTAGTGATCAAGATCGACGGGAGCCACCTCGACTCGGCCGAATTGGCGCAGGTCACGGCCATCGCGGCCGAACTCGGTGCGGACGTCGAGCTGAAGCAGCCTGACGCAGGTGCCCTTGAACTCCTCGCGGCGGTCGCGGTGGTACTGGCCCCGCTGGCTCCGTTCTTCCAAGGCATGCTGTCACGGCTGGGTGAAGAAGCCGCAGGACGGTTGCTGGAGCTCGTCGAACGCCTTCGCAAGGACGGCCAGGATCCCATGATCGAGGACATCGACACCGGAACCGGGTTCGTCTTCGACGCGGGTGCGCGGACACGTGAAGCCGCCGCCGCAGCGGTGACAACCGACGTCTATCGGCTGAACGACGGCACTGAACTGCGCTGGGATGCCGTCCGCAGGCAATGGCGGCCCTAGGAGTCCGGAGTGTGTTCAGGACGTCGGCGGCAGGACCACGTCCAGGGTGGCCGCCCACTGCCGCAGCACCCGGGCCCGGCGGGCGGTGTCGTCGTGCAGCAGCTCGCCCAGGCCCAGCCCGCGCGCCAGGTCGAGGGTCGCCTGCACGGTCTCCCGCGCGCCCGGGGTCTGCTCGTCGACGCGCAGCAGCTCGACCGCCATGCCGTGCGCGGTGCGCCCCAGCGCCGCCTCCAGCGGCCGCACCTGGTCGCGCAGTGACGCGTCCACCGCCGCCGCGGTCCACACGTGCAGCGCGGCCCGGAACAGCGGCCCGCGATAGAGCCCCACCAGCACGACCAGCACCTGCTCGGTGCGCCGGGGGCCGCTGCGCAGGCCCGCGACGGCACCCTCGATCTCGGCGGCGCGCACCTCGGTCATGTGCTCGATCAGCCCGGTGACCAGGTCTTCCCGGGTCGGGAAGTGGTGCTGGGCCGCGCCGCGGGAGACCCCGGCGCGCTCGGCGACGACGGCGACCGTCGTGCCCGACCACCCGAGTTCCGCCATGCACCGCACCGAGGCCTCCAGCAGCCGCCGGCGGGTGGCGCGGCTGCGGTCCTGCTGCGGTTCACGTACGGGGGTGGTCGGCACGGCGATCACGCTACCCGGGCTCAGTAGGACCTGGGCAGGCCCAGGCTGTGCTGGGCGACGAAGTTGAGGATCATCTCCCGGCTGACCGGGGCGATCCGCCCGAGCCGGGACGCGACCAGCAGCGTGGCCAGCCCGTACTCGGTGGCCAGCCCGTTGCCGCCGTGGGTCTGGATCGCCTGGTCGACGGTCTTCACGGTGGCCTCGCCCGCCGCGTACTTGGCCATGTTCGCCGCCTCGCCCGCCGCCTGGTCGTCGCCGCTGTCGTAGAGGAACGCCGCCTCGCGGGTCATCAGCCGGGCCAGCTCGACCTCGATGTGGCAGGCCGCGAGCGGGTGGCTGATCGCCTGGTGCGCGCCGATCGGCGGCCCCCACACGGTGCGGTTCTTGGCGTATTCGACGGCACGCCCCAGCGCGTACCGGGCCATGCCGAGCGCGAACGCCGAGGCCATGATGCGCTCCGGGTTGAGCCCGGCGAACAGCTGCAGCAGCCCCGCGTCCGCACTGCCGACCAGGGCGTCGTCGGGCAGCCGCACCTCGTCGAGGAACAGGTTGTATTGCTTCTCCGGCGCGACCAGCTCGGTCGGGATCTGCTGCGCGGTGAAGCCGGCCGCGTCGGTCGGCACCACGAACAGCACGGGCTTGAGCCGCCCGGTGCGCTCGTCGGCGGTACGCCCCACGACCAGCACCGCTTCGGCCTCGTCGATACCGGAGATGTAGGTCTTGCGGCCGGACAGCAGCCAGCCGTCGCCGTCGCGGGTCGCGGTGGTGGTGAGCTTGTGGGAGTTCGATCCGGCGTCGGGTTCGGTGATCGCGAACGCGAAGATCTTCGTCCCGTCGGCCAGGCCGGGCAGCCACCGTTGCTTCTGCTCCGGCGTGCCGAACCGGGAGATGACCGTGGCGCAGATGGCCGGGGAGACGACCATCATCAGCAGCGGGCAGCCGGCCGCGCCGAGCTCCTCGCACACCGCGGCGAGGTCGCCGATGCCGCCGCCTCCGCCGCCGTACTCCTCGGGCACGTGCACGCCGAGGTAGCCGAGCCGGCCGGCCTCCTGCCACAGCTCGGTGGTCTTCTCCCCGGCGCGCGTGCAGCGCAGATAGTAGTCGTGGCCGTACTTGCCGGCCAGGTCGGACACGGCGCGGCGCAGGGCCTGGCGCTCGTCGCTCTCAAGGATCACGGTTGGGCCTCCGGCGGGGTGACGACCGCGAGCACCGCGCCGACCTCGACCTGGTGGCCGACGGCCACGGGCAGGCTGGTCACGGTGCCGTCGGTCGGGGCGGTGATCTCGTGCTGCATCTTCATGGCCTCCAGCCACAGCAGCGGCTGGCCGGCGGTGACCTGGTCGCCTTCGGCGACGGCGAGGCGGATGACGGCCCCCGGCAGCGGCGCGAGCAGCGACCCGCTCGCGACCTGCGCCTCCGGCTCCGGGAAGCGCTCGACCGGCCGCAGGCTGACCGGCCCGAGCACCGAATCGACACAGACCATGTCCGGGTACGCCGCGACGGCGAACACGTGCCGCACGGTGCCGCGCCCCAGCTCGACCCGCGTCGGCGTGACCTCACCGACGACGAGGTCGGACTCGTCCTCAATCAGCACGCCGTCGCGGGTGCGCCGGTAGCCGACGTCGACCCGCCCGGCCGGGGCCTGGTAGGCCCGGGTCTGCGGCGCGGACGCGACGTTGCGCCAACCACTCGGCAGTCCGGTCACGACAGTCGCTTCCGCACGTTCGGCAGCGGACGCGGCCAGCGCGGCGGCGTACGCCGACAGCCGCTGTGCGTCCTCGTCGGCCAGCGGCCGGGCGAGCATGTCCAGCCCGTGCTGCTCGAAGAACGCCGTGTCGATCCGCCCGGCCAGGAACGCCGGATGCCGCAACACGTTGACCAGCAGATCCCGGTTGGTGACCAACCCGTGGATCCGCGCTTGCGCCAGCGCCCCCGCCAGCGCCCGCGCCGCCTGCGCCCGCGTCTGCGCCCACACGATCACCTTCGCCAACATCGGGTCGTAGTGCGGCGTCACGACGTCCCCACCAGCGAACCCGCTGTCGACGCGCACCACGATCCCGTGATGGCTCTGCAGTTTCGGGGAAACTGCGTGAATGTCGTGGTCGATTCCTGCACTTTCCCCGAAACTGCCGCCGAAGGCCGGTGCGAGTGCGCCGAACTCGGTGGTGGCGGGGAGGGTGAAGGCGTGGAGGGGGCCGGTTTGGGGGCGCCAGGTGTGGGCGGGGTCCTCGGCGTAGAGGCGTACCTCGATGGCGTGGCCGTGGACGGGGGGCGGGGTGGGTGGGAGGGCCGCGCCTTCGGCGATGTCGAGTTGCAGGGCGACCAGGTCGAGGCCGGTGACGAGTTCGGTGACGGGATGTTCGACCTGCAGACGCGTGTTCATCTCCAGGAAGTGGAAGGAGCCGTCGGACGCGGCCAGGAACTCGACGGTGCCCGCGCCGCGGTAGCCGATCGCGGCCGCGGCGGCGGTCGCAGCGGCGTGCAGGCGTTCGCGTTTGGCCGGGTCGACCATCGGCGACGGGGCCTCCTCGACGACCTTCTGGTGGCGGCGCTGGATGGAGCACTCGCGCTCGCCGACCGCCCAGATCGTGCCGTGCACGTCGGCCATGACCTGCACTTCGATGTGCCGCCCGGTGGCCAGGTAGGGCTCGCAGAACACGGTCGGGTCGCCGAACGCGGCGGCGGCCTCGGCGCGGGCGGCCTCGACCTGGTCGGGCAGGTCGGCGAGGGTGCGTACGACGCGCATGCCGCGCCCGCCGCCACCGGCCGAGGCCTTGATCAGCACCGGCAGGTCGGCCTCGGTGACCGTGGCCGGGTCGAGTTCGGGCAGCACGGGCACGCCCGCGGCGGCCATCAGCTTCTTCGACGCGATCTTCGAGCCCATCGCGTCGATGGCGTCCGGCGACGGCCCGACCCAGGTCAGCCCGGCGTCGATGACGGCCTGGGCGAACGCGGCGTTCTCGGACAGGAAGCCGTAGCCGGGGTGCACCGCGTCCGCGCCGGCCGCGAGCGCGGCCTCGATGACGAGGTCGGCGCGCAGGTAGGTGTCGGCGGCGGTGACGCCGGGCAGGCGTACCGCGATGTCTGCTTCCCGCGTGTGCAGGGCCCGGGTGTCGGCGTCGGAGAACACGGCGACGGTGCTGATGCCGCGTTCGCGGCAGGTGTGGAAGACGCGGCGGGCGATCTCGCCGCGGTTGGCGACCAGCAGTCGGGAGATCATCTCGTCACATCCGGAAGACGCCGTAGGGACCCGGGCCCGGGTCGGGGGCCGACTGCACCGCGGACAGGCACAGGCCGAGCACGGTGCGGGTGTCGCGGGGGTCGATGACGCCGTCGTCGTAGCCGAGCCCGGACAGCACCATCGGCAGCGACTCGGCCTCGATCTGGTTCTCGACCATGGTGCGGACGACCTGGTCGGTGTCCTCGTCGTAGGGCCGCCCGGCCGCGGCGGCCGACTGCCGCGAGACGATCGACAGCACCCCGGCCAGCTGCGCGCCGCCCATTACGGCAGACTTCGCACTGGGCCAGGCGAACAGGAAGCGCGGGTCGTACGCCCGCCCGCACATGCCGTAGTGCCCGGCCCCGTAGGACGCGCCGATGAGCACCGAGATGTGCGGCACGGTGCTGTTCGACACCGCGTTGATCATCATCGCGCCGTGTTTGATGATGCCGCCCTGCTCGTAGTCCTTGCCGACCATGTAGCCGGTCGTGTTGTGCAGGAACAGCAGCGGGGTGCGGGTCTGGTTGGCGAGCTGGATGAACTGCGCCGCCTTCTGCGACTCCGCGCTGAACAGCACCCCGCGCGCGTTGGCCAGGATGCCGACCGGGAAGCCGTGCACGCTCGCCCAGCCGGTGGCCAGGCTCGCGCCGTACTCGGGTTTGAACTCGTCGAAGCGGGAGCCGTCGACGACCCGGGCTATCACCTCGCGCGGGTCGAACGGGGTGCGCAGGTCCGGGGGGACGATGCCGAGCAGCTCCTCGGCGTCGAACAGCGGCTCGGCCGCGTCCGGCGACGGGGCCGCGCCGAGCTTGCGCCAACGCAGCGACGCGACGATGCGCCGCCCCATGCCGATGGCCTGCACCTCGTCGTCGGCCAGGTAGTCGGCCAGGCCCGACACACGGGCGTGCATCGCCGCGCCGCCCAGCGACTCCTCGTCGGCGTCCTCGCCCGTAGCCATCTTGACCAGCGGCGGGCCGGCCAGGAACACCTGCGACCGCTCCTTGATCATCACGACGTGGTCGCTCATGCCCGGCACGTACGCCCCGCCCGCGGTGGAGTTGCCGAACACCAGCGTCACCGTCGGCACACCCGCCGCCGACAGCCTGGTCAGGTCGCGGAACAGCCGCCCGCCGGGGATGAAGATGTCCTTCTGGCTCTGCAGGTCGGCCCCGCCGGACTCGACCAGGTTCACCAGCGGCAGCCGGTTCTCCCGAGCGATGTCCATCGCCCGCAGGGTCTTGCGCAGGGTGTACGGATTGGACGCGCCCCCACGCACCGTCGGGTCATTGGCGATGATCATGCATTCGGTGTTCTCGACGACGCCGATCGCGGTCACCACGCTCGCCCCGACCGGGTAGTCGGTGCCGTACGCGGCCAGCGCCGACAGCTCCAGCAGCGGCGAGTCCCGGTCCACCAGCAGCTCGATGCGCTCGCGCGGCAGCAGCTTGCCCCGGTCGTGGTGCCGCTTGACGTACTTCGGCCCACCCCCGCCCAGCGCCTTGGCGTGCTCGGCGTCGAGCGCGGCGAGTTTGTCCAGCAGCGCGCCGCGGTTGCCCGCGTACGCGGCCGCGCCGATGTCCAGGGTGGATCTCAGGATCACAGCAGTTCCTCCGGGATGTCGACGTGCCGCGAGCGCAGCCACTCGCCCAGGCCCTTGCCCTGCGGGTCGAACCGGGTGCCCGCGGAGACGCCGTCGCCGAGCAGCCCGTCGACGACGAAGTTCAGCGCCCGCAGGTTCGGCAGCAGGTGCCGGGCGACGGGCAGCCCCGCCGCCTCGGGCAGCAGCTTCACCAGCGCGTCCTCGGTGAGCGTCGCCGCCAGCCACGCGTACGCGGCCGCGCTGCGCGCCCAGAGGCCGATGTTGGCACTGCCGCCCTTGTCGCCGCTGCGCGCCCCGGCGACCAGCCCCAACGGCGCCCGCCGCGTCGGGCCGTCCCCGGTCCACGCCGGTGGCTGCGCGCCGCCCACCACCGCACCCGTGGCGCCGGCCGCGAGCGGCTCGATCCGGTGCTCGGTGCCGTCGGGCAGCACCACCACGTGCGGGACCTGTTCGGCCGGCACGGCCGCCGAGGTGAACACCCCGAACGGGGTCGCGTCGCCGGGCGGGGCGAGCAGCGTGAAGCCCGGATAGCTGGACAGCGCCAGCTCGACGGCGGCCCCGCTGAAGGCACGCCCGGCCACGGACGGGTCGGGATCCTTGACGGTGGCGTGCAGCAGCGCGCTGGCCTCCTCCTGCCCGTCCGCGTCGGGGTGGTCGGTGCGGGCCAGCCGCCACACCAGCTCGGCGGGCGCGCGCTTCAACGAGACTTCGAGCTGCTCGCGGGCCAGGGCCGCCTTCGCCTCGACGTCCAGGCCGGTGATCAGGAAGGTGACGTCGTTGCGGAAGCCGCCGAGCGAGTTGAGCCCGACCTTCAGCGTCGCCGGCGGCGCTTCGCCGCGCACCCCGCTGATGCGCACCCGGTCGGGGCCGTCCTCGGCCAGCACGATCGTGTCGAGGCGGGTGGTGACGTCGGGTCCGAGATACCTCGGGGCGTCCACTTCGTACAGCAGCTGGGCGGTGACCGTGCCGGTGTTCACGACGCCGCCGGTGCCGGGGTGTTTGGTGATGACGCTGGTGCCGTCGGCGTGCACCTCGGCGATCGGGAAGCCGGGCAGCCCGATGGCGTGCTCGGTGAAGAACGCGTAGTTGCCGCCGGTCGCCTGCGCACCGCACTCGATCACGTGCCCGGCCGCGACGGCCCCGGCCAGGGCGTCGAAGTCGTCGCGTGCCCACCCGAAGTGGGCCGCGGCCGGGCCGACGACCAGCGACGCGTCGGTGACCCGGCCGGTCACCACGATGTCGGCGCCCTGCCGCAGGGCATGGGCGATACCCCACGCGCCGAGGTACGCGTTCGCGGCCAGCGGCGCACCCAGCCCCAGCTCGTCGGCACGTTCCAGCAGGTCGTCGCCGGTTACGTACGCGATGCGCGGGCTCAGCCCAAGCCGCCCGGCGAGCGCGCCGAGCGCCTGGGCGAGCCCGGCCGGGTTGAGCCCGCCCGCGTTGGCGACGATGGTGACGCCCCTGTCGAGGGCCGGGCCGAGGCACTGGTCCAGCTGCCGCAGGAACGTCTTGGCGTATCCGGTGGCCGGGTCCTTCATCCGGTCGCGGGCCAGGATGAGCATGGTCAGCTCGGCGAGGTAGTCGCCGGTGAGCACGTCGACCGGGCCGCCTTCGAGCATCTCCCGCATCGCCGAGGCCCGGTCGCCGTAGAAGCCGGAGACGTTCGCGATGCGCAGCGGCGTGCTCATGCGCGGCCCTCCGGGGCGAACTGGCCGGGTGCGCGGCCCGTGCCGGGTGGGCCGGCGAAGGCCTGGGCGATGTCGAGCCACCGATCGGCGTCGGGTCCGTCCGCGCGTACGGCGAGGTCGGCGCGGTGCCGCCGCTGGGTCACCAGGAGGCAGAAATCGAGAGCGGGTCCGGTGACCCGTTGCGCGGCCTCCTCCGGCCCCCAGGTCCAATCGTCACCGTCAGGCCCGGTGAGGCGGACGTGGAACGGCGCGATGGGCGCGTCGAGCCCGTGCGCGGCGTAGGCGAAGTCGCGGGCGCGTACCCCGATGTGGGCGACGTGGCGCAGCCGGCCGGTGGGGGTCCGCGTGACGCCGAAGGTGTCGGCGAGGTCCTGGCCGTGCGCCCAGGTCTCCATGATGCGGGCGGTCGCCATGGACGCGGCGCTCATCGGCGGCCCGTACCAGGGCAGCCGGGTGCCGGGCGGGACGGCGGCGAGCGCGGCCCGCAGCTTCCCACGGGTCTCCCGCCAGCGGCCGAGCAGCTCGTCGGGCGGCAGCACGGCGAGCCGTTCGGCTCCGGCGTCGACGAAGCGCAGCGGGTCCGGCGAGTCGGCGATCTCCTGCAGCGCATCGGCGAAGCCGGCGGGATCGGTCGCGGCGAGCAGGGAGCGCTCGTCGGTCCACAGCAGATGGGCGATCTGGTGCGCGACGGTCCAGCCGGCGGCCGGGGTCGGCGTCGCCCATCGGTCCGTTGCCAGGTCCGCGACGAGCCGGTCGGCGTCGGCGCTCTCGGCGTCGAGATCGGCCAGCAGCGCCTCGATTTCCGCCATCGGGGGTGCTCCCTCCAGTCGGTTCCACCCTTCCGCCGAGCCTCAAAAAAGTCAAGCGTGCTTGATTTTATTCTGAACCTGGGGCACCTGTCGGGTCTTCCCGGCCACCGGTCAGAGCGGGTCGGCGTACCGCCAGTGGCCACCCTCGCGCAGGAAGCGGCTGTGCTCCTCCAGCACGCCCGGCCGGCCGCCGTCGCGGTAGTGGGCCCGGAACAGCACGGTCCCCTCCGTGTCGAACATCGTGCCCCGGTCGGTGGCGAGCACCTCCAACGCGGTGTATCGCGGCCCGCCGGTCAGGTCCAGCTCCCCCGGCCTGGTGCTGGAATGCCAGGTGCGCAGCAGATAGGCGACGTCCCCGAGCGCGAACGCGCTGTACCGCGAGCGCATCAGCTGCTCCGCGGTCGGCGCCTCGCCGCCTCGGTGCCAGCGCCCGCAGCACTCGTCGTACGGCTGCCCGGTCCCGCAGGGGCAGGCGGCGGGCCGCGGTTCGGGCTTCCTACGTGCTCGTGCCATGGCCACCATGGTGGCGCATCAGCGTCCCGGCCTCCCACGGGACACCCACCCGCACCAATTTGATCTCCTGAGACGCCCGCCGGAGGATGTCGGCATGGCGGTTGCGGAACTGGTCTGGGACATGGACGGCACGCTGCTCGACTCGACGGTCGTGGTGCCGGCGGCGTTCGTGCGCGCGGTCGCACGGCTGGGTGGACAGCCGGTGAGCCCGGCGCAGGCCGTCGCCGCGTATCCGGTCGGCACCCCTGAGGCGATCCTGGCGCATCTGGTCGGACGGCCCCTCGGCCCGCACGAGACCGACGTCTACTACCAGGAACTGCACGGCGCACAGGTCGCCCCATATCCCGGGATCGTCCAAACGCTCGCCGCGCTGCGGGAGCGGGGACGGGCGGTGGCGGTGTTCACCGGGGCGAGCACCCGGGGCGCTCGCATGCTGCTCGATGCGGCCGGGCTGACCGTGGACGTGCTGATCGGCGGAGACCATGTGCGTCGGCCCAAGCCCGCCGGGGACGGTGTGCTGCTGGCTGCCGAGCGGCTGGAGGTCGCACCGGGCGCGGTCGCGTACATCGGCGACTCCCCGCTGGACCTCCGCGCGGCCGCGGCGGCCGGCAGTGTCGGCGCGGCCGCCACCTGGGGTCACCTCTACGACGCGCGGGAGCCCGCCGACTACGCGCTGACTCGGCCGGAGGCGGCCCTGGAACTGCTCAGGTGAGTCAACGGCCGTAGTTCAGGAGCGCAACGGCGAGGCAGATCAACGCGACGGTGGTCGCCCCGGTGCGCACGTGGTTCCACCGCGACCACCTGGCCTCGTCGAACCGGGCCCGCACACCCGCCAGGTCGGCGACCTGGTCAGGTTCTCCGGCGGCCTTGAGCGCGTTGTTCATCGGCACGTTGACGGCGATCGTGATCACGAAGACGACCAGGTACAGCACGAGTGCGGCGATGGTCCAGCTCAGTGCTGGGCTGCCTGGGCCGAACAACAGCAGCACCGAACCGGCGGTGAAGACCAGCGCGCCGAGGAAGCCACCGAGCATGAACCACGGGTTGATGATCGCCCGGTCGAGCGCCTGGAACGCGCCGACGAACGTCCGGTCGTCGGCACGCCGCAGCCCGGGCATGACGGTGTGGGAGTACAGGCCGAACACCCCTGCCATGATCCCCATCGTCACCGTCGCCGCCACCAGCACGGCCATCCGCACAGCGTCCACATCGCCCCCTCGGTCCGAGCACTACGCGCGTGATCCTATGCGGGGCTGGGGAATCGCGTCCTCAGGTCCAGATCGCGCATGGCAGCCCGTCGCTGAAGACCTGAGGCTCCTCGGGGCGGCAAAGGGCCGTGCCGGCCAGCACCCGGCGGGCCGACCAGGCGGCGGCGGCCGCATCGAGCACATCGTCGACACCGGCCTTCCTGCCCGCCGCCCCGAGGTCACCGACGGGCAGGACACCCTCGGCGGCCAGCAATGCCCGGCGGCGCTCTGCTCCCGCCCAAGTCGTCTTGCTTTCAGCCAGCGGAGTGCCGGCCATGGCCGCGAACGACAGCTCCGGGTGCACCTCGACGACACGACGTCGCTGTCCGCGTACCCATCCGTCGACGTCGAAGATCTTCGCGCGCAGCCCGTAGGCCTGTTGCGAGATACCCTTCGCACCGGCTTCGCGGTGCAACGCGTTCGCGGTCGCGTGATCCTCGGCCAGCAGCGCCTCCCGCGTCGGCGTCGGGAATACCGAGGCACCGCGGGGACCGGCGGCCTGGCGCGCGAGTTCGTCGGCGACGCGGACGCCCCGGTCGGGCAACCCGATCGGGATGTCGATCGCGACTACCTGCGTCGTACCGTCCGCATCTGCCTGCAACACCAGCTCGGTGATGGTCGGTGCGAAAATCGCGGTGACCTCGTCGCCGTTGAGAACGACTCCGATCCAGCCAGCCTTACACGCATCGACACCGAGCACTCGTCCGGTCATGCGCTCAGCCTTCCATAGCGGCCCGGCCGCACCTAGGAGCGGTGCTCGTCGAGCAGGCCGCCCAGCAGGGCGCGGACGGCGCGTTCGAACAGGTCGACGGTGGGCGGTCCGGGCGGGCTGCCGGTGAGCGCCGCGGTCAGGCGCGGGTGGCGGACCGGGTCCATGGCGGCGAAGTCGATGGCCGTGGGAGCGGCGGCGCTGCGGGCGAACAGCATGATCACCCCGTTGAGCACGCCGACGGCCTCCATCTTGCGCAGCGTCGTCCGGTCGAGTGGCGCCATCGCCTGCAGGCAGTGCTCGAACCAGCCCAACGTGTTCGGACCCGGCGCGGAACTGGTGGGCACCGCGTCGAGCAGCCAAGGCTGCGCCACGTAGAGCGAGCGGGTGGCCTCGGCGATCCGGACCAGCGCGCCGAGCCAGTCCTCATCGGATCGAGGGCTGTGGGCGAATCCGGCCATGGCGGTGTCGACCATGAGGTCGAGCAGCTCGTCACGAGAGGCGACGTAGCGGTACAGGGTGCTGGCCGTGGTCTTGAGTTCGGCGGCGACGGCGCGCATGGAGACGGCGGCGAGCCCGCCGGCGGATGCCAGCCGGATCGCGGCCGCGGCGATGTCCGCCGGCCGGTGTTCGGGCGAGGGACCGCGCGCGCCCCGCTGGGGCCTGGTCCAGATCGATCCGTGCTGACCACCCGTCACCTCGCCACTCTAACCGCGAACGACGTACGCAATAGCGTTGACGGCTCACGGCGTGGGGACTGCGGGAAGATCGGAGTGAGGTTAGGGTGGGCAAGGCCCGCCGCTCCGGGTAGACGGTCACACATCGGGGAGGCGGTCAGCCATGTCCAGCTATGACGTGCTGGTGCTTGGCGGAGTCGGCGTGGACACCATCGTGCAGGTTCCCGAGCTGGCGGTCCCGCCGGGTGACTTCCTTCCGGTGTCGCCGATCCGCGACTACGTCGCGCACTCCGGCAACGGCGTCGCGCTGGGCTTCCACGCGCTGGGTCTGCGCACCAAACTGATCGACTTCCTCGGCGACGACATGCTCGGCGCCATGGTGCTGGCCCGCTACGCCGAACTCGGCCTGGACTTCAGCCACCTCACCGCCCCGAACGGCACCCCGCGGGCCGTGAACCTGGTCGACAAGGCCGGCCACCGCTTCTCGTTCTTCGACGGCCGCCACCCCCACGACCTGGTGCTGCCGCCGGACTTCTACCTGCCGTTCCTGCAGCGCACCCGGCACGCCCACATCGCCGGGCACCGGGCCGCGGGCGCGTTCGCCGACGCCCACCGGCTGGGCGTCACCACCTCCACCGACCTGCACGCGTGGGACGGCGAACTCGACTGGGTATGGCCGCTGGCCCGCGCCGCCGACCTGGTGTTCCTCAGCGCGCAGGCGGCCCCGGAGCGCATCGACGACATCCTGCTGGCGGTGCTCGGCACCGGCCGGGCGCAGGTGGTCGTCGCGACCGACGGGGCGGCCGGCTGCCGCGTCGCCACCAGGGACACCCCGGAGGTACGCCGGTATCCGGCGGTCGCTCCCGAGCGCCCCGTGATCGACAGCAACGGCGCGGGCGACGGCTTCAGCACCGCCTTCATGAGCCGGTGGCTGACCGGCCGCCCGATCGAGGAGTGCGTACTGGCCGGATCCGTGTCAGGTGCGTTCGCCTGCGGCGCGCCCGGCACCCACGAGGAACTGATCACCGCAGACCACCTCGCCGCGGCCATGGACCGCGCCAGAACCCGAACCGCCCACACACCGACCTGAACGCAGCTTCGGGGAAACCGCAACCGAACGTTGCCTTGCTGCTGTTTCCCCGAAACCGCAACCGGCGTGGGGCACACCCACCGGAGCCGGTCAGGATCCGGCCGGGTAGTCCGTGGAGACGGTGACGTCGGCCCACTTCTCCGTCTCGGCGGCGCGGGACGCCGCGGACTCGCGGGCCCGGTTCAGGGCGTCGGAGCCGAGCAGCAGCCGCAGCGGCGGATCGGCGGAGTCGGCGAGGTCGATGACGACCTTGGCGGCCCGGACCGGGTCGCCGGGTTCGACGTACTGCTCCCGAAATTTGATCATCGCACCGACCGACGGCTCGTAGTCCGGCCCGATCGGGGCCGCGAGCTGCGACGCCCCGCCGCCCCACTTGGTGCGGAACCCGCCCGGCTCCACGATGGTGACCTTCACCCCGAACGGCCGCACCTCGTTCGCGAGCACCTCGGAGTAGCCCTCGACACCGAACTTCGCGGTCTGGTACGCCCCCAGCCCCGGCGTGCCGCCGGCCCGCCCCCCGATGGACGAGAACTGGATGACGTGGCCGTGCCGCTGCGCGCGCAGCACCGGCAGCGCGGCCTTGGTGACGTTCACGACGCCGAAGAGGTTCGTCTCGATCTGGGCGCGGAAATCCTCGTCCGGCGTCTCCTCCAGCGACCCGGACACCGCGTAGCCGGCGTTGTTGACCAGGATGTCGAGGCTGCCGAACGCGTCGACGGTGGCCTGCACGGCGGCGCGGGACGCCGCCGGGTCGGTGACGTCCAGGGTCACCGCGCGGATCTGGTCGCCGTACTTGCGCACCAGTTCGTCGAGGGTTTCGGGCCGACGGGCGGTCGCGACGACGTTGTCGCCGTGCTCCAGCACGGCCCGGGTCAGTTCGTAGCCGAAACCGCTGGAGGTTCCGGTGATGAGCCAGTTCTTCGCCATGAGTCCCCCTGTTGATCTGTTCAAGGCGGTGTCTTCGTCAGCGCGGGTCCGGGTCGTCCACCCAGACCGGGACCAGGCCGACGAGCACGTCGACCAGGTCCTCACGCGGGCACGGGTCCGGGTCGGTGAGCCAGTGCACGATCGCGGCGGCCAGGCCGTGGCCGAGGAACACGGCGGTCGTCGCCAGTTCACCCGGCGGCCGCGCCGGGGCGATCCGCAACCGCTGGAAGTAGTACCCGATGTTGTCGGCGAGCTGCTGCCCGAACCGGGCCGTCGCCGCCCCGCCCTCAGCCGAGCCGAACACGGCCAGCAGCTCGGCGCGCTGGCCCTCGACCTGGTCGAGGATGTGCCCGAGCACGATCCGGGAGGCGTGCCGCCCGGTGGCCTTGCCGATCAGCCGCACCTGCACGTCCTGCTCGGAGATCGCCCGCAGGGCCTGCTCCAGGACGTACACCGCCAGGCTGCCCGTGGTGTCGAAGTGCGCGTAGAAGGAGGACCGGTTCAGGCCCGCCTCCGCCACGATCGCGCTGACCGACACCGGAGCTCCCGGGTGCCGCGCCGCGACCGCGGTGAACGCGTCCGCGAGCCGCGCCCTGGTCCGTACGGCCCGGGGGTCGCGACTGTGCGTCTCCCCGGCCTTCACTCCCGTTCCCACCAGGCCAGAGTAGCCAGTTCACCGGCACTTCGCCAACAAATGTCGGCGAAGTGGTCCTAGATCACCCCGATCTGCACCGCGACCGGGACGTTGAGCACGCTGTCCCGGACGAACAGCAGGCCGTACCAGCCGGTCCGGGGCGCGGTCACCGTGAACCCGCCGTACAGCGGCCCGGGCAGCTCGATGTCCACGGTGCGGTCCGCCGTCGTCGCGGTCTTGGACCAGGTCGCCGATTCGCCGGTGCTGCCCAGCAGGTGCATCGAGGTGACCCCGCCGTTGACGGTGAAGAGGTAGGTCGTGCCGGCCGTCAGATGGACGTCACGGATGTCGACCACCCAATCGGAGGACGTGGTGCCGACCGGCTGGAAGTAGGTGGCCGTGGTGGAGAGGGTCGCCCAGCCTCGCACGAACTGGACCTGGTACTTGACCGGGCTCGTGTTGCCAGGATGCCCGTAGACCCGGGCCGGATAGGCCCCGATCGGCAGGCGGCCGGAGTTGTTGTCGAAGGCGATCCAGTCCACTCGGTTCGCCGAGCCGTCCTCGCCGGCCGCCAGCACGCATTTCGCCTGATCGTGCAGAACCAGGTCCGGGTTGTAGCCCTGCGAGCCGCGCACCGCGACCACCGACCAGTACGAGCTGACGGTGGTGACCCGGTAGCTGCTCAGACTCCACTTGAGCACCGGACCCGTGTCGGGGAGGTCCTCCCCGGTGGGCGCCAGGCAGATGGGGCCTGGCCCGGCGGCCCCCACCGGCCCGGCGGCCGCGCTCACCAGCAGACCCGCCAGCGCGGCGATGCCCGCGAAACGACCCCAGCGACGCAGTACACCGGTCATGTCCCGTCCCGTCCACGCTGCGAAGCGAACGCCCCTCATGCTCCGCGCAGACCGAACCCGGGCCCATCCGTCGGTCCGGATGCCGACATCGGCACACGGCACGGGCTCACCAGCGGCGAGTGAGGATCTGCCCCGGCCACTCGCGGCCGGCCTGCTCGACGGAGAAGGTGTCACCCCTGGTGAAACCCTGCTTCTCGTAGTAGCGCACCAGTGCCCCTTCGCCCCCGGCGAAGCAGTCCAGTCTGATCAGCGCGACACCCTGGGCGACCGCCAGTTCACGCGCCCGCGCCAGCAGTGCGGCGCCGGCACCCCGGCCCGACGCGGACCGGTCGGAGATCAGCAGCTGGACGTAGAGCTCGGGCTCCTCGGCAGGCGGCACGTAAGGCAGGGCTTCGCCGACCGAGAGCGCGCCGACCACGGCCGCGCCACGCTCGGCGATCCACAGCCCGCCGCCGCGGGCGAATCCCTCGACCTGCGCGATGCGTTTGGGGTTGGTGGAGTGCGGCTCCGTGCCCCACTGGTCTTCACGCCCGATCGACACCAGCCACTCGGTCGCCTGGTCCATGAGGGCGAGCACGGCGGCGACATCGTCCAGGCCGCCGGAACGGATCGTCAACGGGATCGAGTCGGGCACCCGATGATCGTAATGTTCCTCGCCTCGGCCGGATACGGCTGTGGCCGGTCCGGACGTGCCCGGACCGGCCACAGCGTGCGGCACCCGGCTTACGGGGCCGGGTAATCCACGACGTACACCGGCGAGCCGATGCGGGTGGTGTCAGCAGGGTCGCCGAGGCCGTTGACCACGTGGTCGATCGTGCCGGCGCTCAGGTTGACGGTCATGATGTGGTGCAGCTTGATCCCCGGCCGGTTCGGCACCTCGAAGCCGTTCTCGGTGTGGATCGACGGGTTGTTCTGGTTGAACACGTACACGCCGCCGCCGTACAGGGTGTGCGTGCGCACGTGGTCGCCGACCTTGTAACCCGCGTAGCCTTCGACGTCGCCGTTCATCCAGTCGGCCTGCGTCGGCGGGTCGTAGGGCAGCTCGTTCTGGTACAGGATGGTGCGGCCGTTCTCGCCGTTCCACACGGTGTTGTACTTCTGGAAGTGCTCGACGAACAGGCCGTTGGCGTTGACCCGGTCACCGTTGATGATCGCGCCGTACCGGCCGGTGTTGGTGTTCCACCGCTGCGTGTCGGTGAAGCCCTCCACGCCGTGGTCGCCGCGCCACACCCAGGTGTGGTCGATGAGCACGTCGTTGCTGTTGACCTGCAGCGCGGTGTCGGTCTTGCCGACGTGCGGGCCGCCGACGCGGAAGTACACGTCCGACAGCGTGGTCGGGTTGCTCGGCGTCGACCAGCGCAGCAGGTTGTGCTTGCGGCCGACGCGCAGCAGCACCGGCGACTCCTGGAGACCCGCGTCGATGGTGACACCGGCGATGATGACGCCTGGCACGTCCGCGACGTCGAGCGGCACGGAGCCGTTGACGGCCGTCAGCGTCGCCTGACCGAGACCCAGCACCACGGTGTCGGGACGCCACACCTCGATGCTGCGCGCGATGTCGTACACGCCGGGGGTGAGCAGCAGGTGCTTGCCGAGCGCGAGGGCCACATTGATCTTCGTGACGGAGTCGCCCGGCTTGGCGATGTAGAAGTCGCTCAGCGGCACGGTGCGGCCGGGAGTCATCCCGTCGGCCCACGAGACACCGCGGGTGTCGGTGCGCGCCGACGGCACCCGGACCTGGTATTTGCCCTGCGCGTCCACGAACAGGAACGGCTTCTCCCGGCTGACCGGGGTGGTGTCCAGTGTCGTGTAGGGCGGGTTCGGGAACGCCTCGTCGGTCGGCGCGCCGACGACGCCGGTGAAGACCTGGTTCCACACGCCGTTGGACCAGCCGGCCACCTCGCTGTTGCGGGTGAGCCACTGCTGCTGCGATCCGCTGACCACGAACGGCAGCTTCGAGTCGGCGATGAAGCCGCCGCTGGCGTACTGCGGACCCGCGGTGCAGTAGTCCATCAGCGACAGGTTCGCGCCGGTGATGTTGAGCCGGCGCATGGAGACCGCCTGCGACACACCCCAGAAGTTCGCCGAGGCGCGGCAGCCGTCCTGCCCGGCGGCGTTGACGTTGATCGTCAGGTTGGACAGGGTGCGCCAGAAGTTGACCAGCGCGAGGCAGTTGCTGGTGCCGCCGTCGGCCAGGCAGCGGTTGTACACCTCGACCTTGCCGTTGATCACCACGTCGGTCGGCGACGCGCCCAGGCCGGCGATCTCGGTGTAGTAGCCCACCTTGACCTGGAGCGGCTGCTCGGGGGTGCCGTAGGTGCCCGGCTTGAACAGGAACGCGTACCGGTTGGGCGCCATCTCGGCGTCGACCTGGGCCGTGTGCACCGCGTCCAGGGTGGCCTGGATCTGGCTGACCGGCATGCTCGGGTCGAAGACGGTGACGTTCGCGCCGAAGTTCGGCGTGCCGGACGACGACGGGGTCGCGGCGGCGGCCGGGCCGGTGCTGCCGGCGACCACGACGACGGCCGCGAGCGCCGTCGTCAGGCCGCGCGTCACCTTCCGGCGCCGGCGGCCCGCGGACGGTGCCGTGGCACTGCCGGGACTCGTGCTCATCATTGCGTGCAGGTCCTCTCTGCTGGGACTGGTCGGCACGGGTGACCGCGCTCTCGCCTGTGCGAGGTAGGCCCGGCAGGCGAAAACGGCTGCCGGAGAGAGCGCTCTCCCGTGCCTGTCCCCCGGAGCGTAGCCGAGCGGACTCATTCTGGAAATCTCCGTTGTGGACGATGTCGCATCGACCGGATCGGGGTCGACAACGCGGCGCCCCGCCGTCAGTCAGATGACCTGCCGTCCGACCGTCACGTCCCGAACCGACGGCCGAGCGGACCCGGCCGTGTTCACGGGCAGTACTGGACGTGCAGTTCGCTGTGGCCGTTGCGGCTGTGCGGGAACCGGTGCCAGGCCCCCATCGCGATCTCGGCGCAGTAGTGGAGGTCCGGCTCCTGTGCGCGGTACGCCGGGCCGTCCTCGGCCAGTCGCCGAACCTGCTCGGCCCGCAGCTCGTAGGCTTCCCGGCTGCCCGTCAGCACCATCGTGTCCGCGGCGACGGACCACAGCAGGTGGTCGCGATATTCCTGGTGCCACGTGCGGCGGTGGTCGGCGGCGGGACGGCTGGGCCACGTCCCCGCCGGCAGGGTGACGGTGTGCGGCCTGCCCGCCCCGAGCCGCGCCCGCACCTCCTTCCACCGCGAGGGCGGGAACGCCAGGCTGTGGTGCACCAGCACCAGGTCCAGCGGGCGGCCCCAGTCGCAGGGGTCCGCCGCGGCCGACGCGCGCAGCGGCAGGTACACGATGGTGTGCGGAGAGCGGGCGGCCAGCCCCCAGGCCATCGCGAACATCGCCGCCGAATGCTTGTCCACGCAGAGCTGCGCGCCCAGCGGGCCCTCGCGGAGCCCGGCGAACGCCGGCGGGCGGGCGGCGCGCACCACCCGGTATCGCCTGCCGCCGAGTCCGACCGTGCTGACCAGCACCTGCCACTCGCGCTCGGCCAGGCGGGTCACCACGTCGTCATCACCGGTCGCACTCCTGCGGGCTCTCTCGCATACCTGGATCATCGCCACACTGGGCCGCCCGCGGCAACCGACATTCAATCCACCACTTCCGAATGAAGTGTCTTTGCCCGATATCGACTTTATGTGGAGCTGCATCATAGATTTCGGGCATGGCTACTGAGATGCAGCTCCGCAAGCTGGACAAGGCCTTCGGCCACCTCGACAACGACCGCAGCGGCTTCGTCGAGCAGCAGGACCTGACCAACCTCGGCATACGCCTGCTGGCCGAGTTCGGCACCGCGCACGACGCGCCGAAGGCGCTGCGGATCGCCGAGGACTTCTCCACCTTCTGGCAGGAGCTGGCCAAAGCGCTGGACGTCGACCACGACCAGCGACTCAGCCCGCAGGAGTGGCGGCAGGGCTTCACCGAGGCGTTCGTGCACGGCGACGCCTTCGACCGCAGTTTCCGCCCCGGCGCGCTGGCCGTGCTGCACCTGGCCGACACCGACGACGACGGTCGGGTCAGCCGGGACGAGTTCGCCACCATGCAGCGCGCCTTCGGCACCCCGGTCGGCGAGATCAACCTGGCTTTCGACAAGCTCGACGCGGACGAGGACGGCTACCTCACCATCGATGAGCTGATGCTCGGCGTACGCCAGTTCTACATCGGAGCCGACGAGACCGCCCCCGGCAACTGGTTCTTCGGACGCGTCTGAACCCCAGCCCGGTGACCAGGGGGCGTGCCGCGGCACGCCCCCTGGCGCGTTCGAGGTCAGACCTGGTCCAGCAGCATCCCGCTCGGGCCGTAGCCGATCTTCCAGTCGTCGTAGACGCCGATCTCCGCGCAGGACTGGCAGCGCAGCGCGACGTAGAGCCAGCGCACGTCGTCCGATCCGTCGTCGTACAGGGAGAAGCCGACCGCGGCGGTGAACTCCTCGTGCCCGCAGTTGCACGCGCAGACCTCGACGTCGTCCTCGTCGTCCCAGTACTCCGCGCTGTCGGCGATGAACCCGTGGACGCCGCAGGCCACGCAGGTCCGGCGCACCGCACCCTCGTCGTCTGCCATGGCGGCGACCTCGAAGACCCGTCCGCCGCAGGACCGGCACACGCATTCGCGCACCTCGTGCACGGGGTAGGCGTCGTCCTCGGGGCGCAGCAGGAACTCCGTCAGTTCCTCGTACGCGTCCGCTTGCGCCGTTGCGGCCGATCCGCCCATGTCGCCTCCCTTGCCGCGAACGCGCCGTCCGCGTTCACCGCGGCATCATGCATGCCTGGTCCGACAGCGCGGTCAGCCCCCTGGGGCGTGGCCCGATCCCCGCCGGTGGTAACGGACGCCGTCCGCGAAAAACAGCTGCCGGGGCAAGATCTTTCGCTTGTATGGTGTCCTCCATGCCCGCGCACACCGAGATCACCGGCGACTTCGAGATCCACGTGACCGTGCCGGAATACCGGGCACGGGCCCTGGCCGACTTCGCCGAACGGCACCAGGTCAAGTTCGTGCACGTCGTCCTGGATCGCGGCGCGAGCCGCTCCCAGCCGATGCTGACCCTGACCGGGTCGGGAACGCTCGCCGACCAGCACGTCCTGGCTGCGCAGTGGGGAAAGCGGCTGCGTGACGCCATACTGCACCCGGTACGCACGAAGATCGAGGCCGCGCCGTGGTGCACGGGCGTGCCAGCCACCGATGCCGACGCCGCGGCCGAGCCCGCCGGCCGCTACTTCGAGCACCACGTGAAGCTGCTGCTGCCCACCGAGGACGTGGCGTCCCTGCTGGCCGTCGCCACCCTGGCCGAGCAGCACGACGCGCGTCTGTCCCGCAACGCGCGCCGCGTCCGCGACGACGGCAGGCAGGAACGTTTCGTCACCCAGCGCTGCCACGGGGTCGGCCTCGAGTCCGCCCGCGACCGGCTCGACCGGCTCGTCGCCGCGCTGCGCGAGGCCTCCTGGGAGATCGCCTCCGTCGAGCAGGAGTACGTCGTGCACGACGACCACCTCTCCCTCGACGCGGACTGGCTCGCGCCGGCTCCGGCCACGAACGCGCGCTACGACCAGCGGCGCACGGCGCCACCCGCCGGGCCGAACTACCCGGCCACCTATCGGCCGCTGCCCGACACCCCCGGGGTGTCCCAGGGCGTGGCCTTCGACCCGGCGCTCAAGCAGCACGAGAGCGCCTACCGGCCGAGCGAGCCCGTGTTCGACGACGCGGGCACGGCCCGACGGTGGAAGCGAGCCCGCAGGCAGGCCATGACCGAGTTGCTGAACGCGGTGCAGCGCACGCCGTATGCCGGGCAGCTCGTGCTGCGGGGCAGCGCCGTCCTGGCCGCCTGGTTCGGCGGCGAGGCCCGCGAGCCGGGCGACGTCGACTTCGTCGTCGAGCCGTTCTCCATGAGCAGCAAGAGCGCAGAGGCCGCCGCGATGCTCGACGCGATCCTCGACGAGCTGCGCGCCCGGCCCGGTGTGAGCCTCGACCCGAGCCGAGCCGTGCACTCCGAGATCTGGACCTACGAGCGGGCCGACGGACGCCGCCTGGTCATTCCGTTCGACGCGCCGGGCGTGCCGGGCGGCTCGGTGCAGGTCGACTTCGTGTTCAACGAGCACCTGCCGATCGAGCCGGTCGCGGTGACGCTCGACGGCGTCGGCACGGCGATGCGGGCCGCCTCGCCCGCGCTGTCGCTGGCCTGGAAGTTGATGTGGTTGGCCACCGACATGTATCCGCAGGGCAAGGACCTCTACGACGCGGTGCTGCTCGCCGAGCACACGGCGGTGGAGCTGTCGCTCGTCCGCAGCCTGATCTGGCCTGAACTGGGTGAGGAGGCCGACGACTTCACCGCCGAGTCCGTGCTCGACTGGACCGTCGACTGGGAGAACTTCACCCGCGAGTACCCGTCCGTCACCGGTGACAGCGAATCCTGGCAGCGGCGGCTCGCCCTGGCCCTGCACCGGAACTGGTCGGCCGCATGACGTCTGGCATGGTGGTGAGGTGCTGATCTACAAGATCCTGCTGCCGTCGGAATGGGCGGCGTTCGAGCAGGCCGGTGAGTTCGACGGCTCGCCGTTCGACCACGAGTCCGGATTCGTCCATCTGTCCTCACGCGAGCAGGTCGCGGCAACCGCGGCGCGAGTGTTCGGCGACGAGCCGGAGCTCGTCGTGGTCGCCGTGGACACGCGGGCGGTCGAGGAGTCCCTGCGCTGGGAGGAGTCCCGCGACCGGGGCGTGTTCCCGCACGTGTACGGGCCGCTGCCGCACAGCGCCGTGGTCGCGGTGCACCACGTCGCGGGAGCGGCAGCGGTCGAGGAGACCCTGCCGCGTTAGCCGTGGCCCGCTGGTCGCCTTCGCCGCGATCGGAGCGCCGCCAGTCCGCCGCCGGGGTCAGGCCTGGCCCGGACGCGCGGGGTCGGCCTCGTCCAGCAGCCCGGCGAGCTCGTCCGGGGCGCGCATGCGCCACGCGTCGGTGACCAGTTCGGTGAGCCGGGCGACGTCCACCCGGGGCAGCCGCAGCATGACCAGCGGGAAGCCGTCGTAGCCCGGCGTGGTGAAGAACAGGTCGGGCTCGCCGAGCAGCAGCGCCTGCTTCTCGGCCTCGTCGCCGACGTACAGCACCGCGACGTCGGTACGGATGACGCGCGGCTTGCCGGGCAGGCGCTCGGGGTAAGACCAGACGAAGCCCTTGTTCGCGACCCGGAAGTCGAAGCCCTCGCTGTCGATCTCGACCACCTCGGGCAGCGCGAGCGCCAGCCGGCGCACATCGTCCGCGTCAGCCACCGATCCGCCCTTCCGCCGCCTGCCTCACGGCCACAGGCTAACCCGTGGCGCGGACAGGACCGCCCGTCAGGGCATCCACGAGGTGCGCCGCCCACATCCGGTAACCGGCGGCGCTGGGGTGGAAGCCGTCCTCGGCGTAGAGGCCGGGCTCGTCGATGCGCGGGCTGGGCACGTGCAAGGCCGACGGTGTGCTCGCGGCCGCTCGGGCCAGGCGGCGGTCCAGGTGCCGGGCGTGCAGCGCCAGCAGGGCGCGGGTCGGCTGGGGCAGCGTCGGGAAGCCCGCGACGTCCGGCACGCCCGCGAGCACGATACGGCCGCCGGCGCGCAGCCGCGGCCGCAGCGCGGCAAGCAGCGCGGTGACGTCGCGCTGCCAGGCCGCAGCGGCTCGCATCTCCAGCACGTCGTTGACGCCGAGCACGACGACGACGGCGTCATAGGCCTCGTCGGGCAGTTGCGGGACGAGCCGGGTCAGGGTCTTGCGCGCGCTGAACCCGGTGTTGGCACAGACCCGCCAGGTCACGGGACGGCCGCTGTGCCGGGCGAGGCCGGACGCGAGCGCGGGGGCGAGCCCCTCGGCCTGGCTGGGGACGCCGACCCCTGCTGCGGTCGACTCGCCGAGCACGAGCACCGCGAGCGGGTCCGGGCCCGGCCCGCCCTCGACACCGTGGCGCTCCCCCGCGGCCTCGGGCAGCACGGGCGTCCGGCGGCGCACCCGGACACCCTGCGTGAGCAGGATCGGCGCGACCGCGAAGGCGAGCGGACGGCTGGCGCGTACGGCGATCTGACCCATGATCCGGATGCTAACCGCCGGGTCCGGTCACCGCAGCGTGCGGTCCAGGGTGTAGCGGCGTTGCAGCAGCATCGCGATCACCATCAGCACGGCGGGGACGACACCGAAGCCGAGCCGGATCATGGTGTGCGCGGACTCCGACTGCACGACCTCGGTGCCCGCGCTGCTGGCGACGAAGCCGCCGATGGCCAGGCAGGCCGCGTACACGTACGGCCCGAGCGCGCCGCCGGTGGCCTCGGCCGCGGTCCACACACCCGTGTAGGTGCCCGCGCGGGTGGTGCCGTCCGCGCCGCTCGCGCGGATCACGTCGGGCATCATCGAGAACGGCAGCAGCTGCATCGCGGCGAACGCGATGCCGAGCACCGCGACCGCGGCGATCAGCACGGGCAGGCCCGCGGCGCTGCCGAAGGCGAGCACGATCGAACCGGCCACGAACGCGCCCTGCGCGATGAGCAGGCCGGGCTGCTTGCCGATGCGGCGCGCCACCACGACCCAGACCGGCGTGGCGATCAGCGCGGGCGCGACGAACGCGGCGACGAGCACGGTGGTCAGGCCGGGGCGGCCGAGTTCGTACTCGGCGAAGTAGGGCACGGCGGCCAGCACCAGGTGGCTGGTGGTGGACATGGCCAGGTAGGAGCCGACGAGCCAGCGGAACTGCGGGTCACGCAGCGCGACGAGCAGGGTGCGCAGGCCCGCCTTGCCGTGTCCGGTGCTCACCGGGCTCGGGGCGGCCGCAGTCAGCCGCCGCACACCGCCGATGCCGATCAGCATGGTGACCAGCATCGACGCGCCGAGCACGAGGCCCATGAGGGCGTACCCGGACCGGGTCGCTTCCTCCTTGCCCGCCAGCATCGGCGCGAGCACGCCGCTGAGCAGGATGCCGACGGTGAGCACGACCATCCGGAAGCCCATCAGGCGGGTGCGCTCGTGGTAGCCGATGGCCAGGTCGGCGGGCGTGGACAGGTAGGGCACCTGGTACGCGGCGAACAACAGGTTGCCCGCGATGAAGGCGACGGCGACCCAGGCCGCGGCGGAGTTGCCGATCAGGCCGCCGGGCACCAGGAACAGGGCCGCGAAGGCGAGCGGCAGGCCGCAGCCGATCATCATCAGGATGCGGCGGTGGCCGCGGCGGGCCAGGTCGGCGTCGGAGAGGTGGCCGACCCACGGGTGCAGCAGCACGTCCGCGATCTTCGGAAGCAGCAGCACGAACCCGGCGACCAGCGGCGCGACGGCGAGCACGTCGGTGAGGAAGTAGAGCAGCAGCAGGCCGGGTACGGTGACCCAGGTGCCCATGCCCAGTGACCCGCTCGCGAAGGCCAGCATGCCGCCGCGGGGAAGCCGCGCCGCCTCGTCCATACCCTCTCCTCGCTGTTTCGCGGGTGTAATCCAACGTTTGCTGGATAGTAGGGCACGATGGAGCGCATGACTACACCCCGACGGGGACCGGGCCGCCCCCGGCGCGCGGACCAGCGCGCCACTCCCGACGTGATCATCGAGGCGGCGGCGGGCCTGTTCGCGCGGCGCGGCTTCGACGCCGTCGGCATGCGCGAGGTCGCGGCGGCCTGCGGCGTGGACGTCGCCACGGTGCACCACCACGTCGGCACCAAGGCCGCCCTGTACGAGTGCTGCTTCGCCCGCGTCTTCGCGGCCGAGAGCGAGGCGCTGACCAGGGCCGTCGCCACCGCCCGGGAGGGGCTCGCCGCCGGGCCCGGCCCGGCCATGGCCGCACTGCACGAACTCGTCGACGTGTTCATCGACTTCCTGGAGGACCGACCCGAGGTCACCGGCCTGTGGCTGCGCCGCTGGCTGGAGCCGGACCGGCACGCCGAACTCGACCAGCGCTACAGCGAGCCGCTGTACCAGGCCGTCGAGCAGGTGCTGGCCGAGGCCGACGCGGCCGGCGTGCTCAGCGAACCGCAGCCGCACCTGGCCGTGCGCAGCCTGGTCTGGTCCGTGCACGCGCACGTGGTCGGCCTGCTGTCCGGTGCGAACGGGGCCCGCCAGCGCCGTGAGTTCCGCGCCTTCGCCCACCGCTGGCTCGACCGCATGTACCCGCCGTCGGCCTGACCGCCGGCGGGCGCTTGACGCGAGCACCCCTCGCGACGCAATATCCAACGGACGTTGGATTTCGGGAGGGTACGCATGACGCCACGGGTCGCCGTGATCGGAGCCGGGCCGGCCGGGCTGGCCACGCTCAAGGCACTGGCCGACCGGGGTGTGCCCGCCGTCGCCTTCGACGCCGCGGCCCAGGTCGGCGGCCTGTGGGTGTACGGGGCCCCGCACTCCTCGGCGTACCGCACGCTGCACCTGAACACCTCGCGGACCCGCACCGAGTTCGCCGACCTGCCCATGCCAGCGGACTGGCCCGACTACCCCGACCACGGCCGCATCGCCGGCTACCTGCACGACTACGCCCAGCGCTTCGGCCTCACGGCGTCGGTGCAGCTACGGCACACGGTCACCGAGGTCGTCCGCGACGGCGCAGGCTGGCGGGTGACCGCGCTCGGCCCCGACGGCACCACCACCGTGCACGTCGAGGCCGTCGTGGTCGCCAACGGGCACAACAGCCGCCCCAAGCTGCCGTCGCCCGCCTACCCGGGCGAGCTCGGCGTCGAGCAGCTGCACAGCCACGACTACCGCGGCCCCGAGCAGCTCGCCGGGCGGCGGGTGCTGGTCGTCGGCGGCGGCAACTCGGCCATGGACATCGCCGTCGACGCCTCGTACGTCGCCCCGCGCACCCTGCTGTCGCTGCGCCGCGGCGTCTGGATCGTGCCCAAGCACCTGCTCGGCAAGCCGTCCGACACCCTCAACGGGGCGCTGGCCAAGCGACTGCCGTGGCGGCTGCGCCAGCGCATCAGCCAGACCATGCTGCGCTTCGCCGTCGGCCGTCCCGCTGCGTACGGCCTGCCCGCCCCGGAGCACGGCTTCCTGCAGGACCACCCGACGCTGTCGGACTCGCTGCTGTCGCGCATCACCCACGGCGAGATCGGCGTCCGGCCCGCGATCGCCCGGTTCGACGGCGACCGGGTGCGCTTCACCGACGGCGCGACCGACGAGATCGACCTGGTCGTCTGGTGCACCGGCTACGACATCGACCTGCCGTTCCTCGACCCGGCGCTGCTCGGCGACGGCGCGGACCGGCTGCCGCTGTTCCGGCACGTGTTCCACCAGCAGGCCCCCGGGCTGATGTTCGTCGGCCTGATGCAGTCCACCGGCTCGGCGCTGCCCGTCGTCGAGGCCCAGGCCCGGCTCGCCGCCGCCCACCTGGCCGGGCAGTACGCGCTGCCCGACGCCGCCGGGCAGGCCGCCGACATCGCCGCCGAGCACCGCGCCGCCCGCAACCGCTGGGGCGAGCGCCGCCCCGCCATGCGCATCGACTTCGACGCCTACCTCGCGCTCGCCGCGAAGGAGCTGACCGACGGCGCGGCCCGCGCCCGCCGCGGCCAGGGCGTCACCTGGACCAGCTCGGCTGCCGTCCGATGAGCACGCCCACCGGCCGCCCGGCCCGCACACCGCAGGAGACCGCTCGATGACCACCCTCAACGGCCGGCGCGTCATCGTCACCGGCGCGAACGGCACCTTCGGCCGCCTGCTGTGCGCGCGGCTGGAACTGGCCGGGGCCCGCGTCGTCGGCCTCGACCTGCGCGCGGACACGGTCGGCACCTCGCCGGTCATCGCCTGCGACCTGACCGACGGCGCCGCCGTGCCCGGCGCGGTCGCCCAGGCGGTCGAGACGCTCGGCGGCCTCGACCTGCTGATCAACAACGCCGGCGTCGGCGGGCCCGCCCCGGCCGAGCTGGCACCGGGTGACGCCGCCCGCAGGCAGCTCGACGTCAACCTGATGGCCGCCTGGCACACCACCGCCGCGGCCGTGCCCGCCCTGGAGCGCAGCCGCGGCCGGGTGGTGTTCGTGTCCAGCCGCATGGCGCTGCTGCCGCTGCCGCTCGCCGCCGCGTACGGCGTCAGCAAGCGCGCCCTGGTCGCGTACGCCGACGCGCTGCGGCTGGAGGTCGGCACGCACATCGGCGTCAGCGTCGTCTACCCGAGCATGGTCGCGTCCCCGATCCACGACGCGTCCGCCCAGGCCGGCCTGTCCCTGCAGGGCGTGTCCCGGTACGAGCCGGTGGAGGGCGTGGTGGCCGCGATCCTGCGCGCCGCGACCGCCCGCAAGGCCCCGCGCGACGTGGCCACCACCGGGCGCGGCCGGTTCGAGCTGCTCCTGGCCCGGCACCTGCCCTCGGTGACCGGCGCGATCGTGCGTCGCACCATCGCCAAGCGCGTCGCCGCCGGTGACCTGGACCAGGCCCCGCTGGCCGCGGGCATGCGCCGCCGCGCGGGGCGCTGACCCCGGCGGCGGCCGCGGTGGTGATCGCCGTTTGAGGTCAGAACGTGCGGTCGGACCGCAGATCCTGTCCTGAAACGACGATCACCGTCGAGGCCGCGCGGCGCACGTCCGGGCGGGGCGCGCCGCGCGGCGGTCCGTCACAGGCCCGAGTGCACCGCCGACATCAGCGTGCCCGACGCGGTGTCCCCGGACATCTCCCAGATCATGCCGCCGAGCAGGCCCTTCTGCTTGATCCAGGCGGTCTTCTGGCCGATCGACCAGGGATCGTCGAAGCTCCACCATTGCCCACCCGCGCCGGTGTAGCAGTAACTGGAGACCGACTGCACGTCGTGGTAGACCGTGCACCCGGGCACGCCCGCCAGCAGGTTGGCGTACCCCCTGGTCCCGGCCTCCTCGGCGAACTGCCCCGGGGCCGCGCCGGTCGCGGTCTGCCACTCGCCGTTGACGCCGCCGGCCGCGACGCCCTGCCAGCCGCGCCCGTAGAAGGCCACGCCGACGGTGAGCCGCCGCGGGCTGACCCCGGCGTCGAGGTACGTCTGGATCGCCTTGTCCACGCTGAACTCGAACGCGTACGGGTCCTGCGCGTCGCGGTACAGGTTGGCCTGGTGGCCGGTGCGGTTCGGCTCCCAAGAGTTGTCCGAGCCGGACCCGTGGAAGTCGTAGCCCTGCACGTTGGCGAAGTCCATGTAGTTGAAAACGCCGTTCGGCCCGATGTCCCAGCCCGCCGCGATCTTCGCCGGGTCGGCCGGGGTGAACGCGGTGATCAGGTAGCGCTTGCCGGTGGTCGCGGTCAGCGCGTCGAGCTGGCGGCGGAACTCGGCGGTCAGCGCCGTGTTGTTGGCCTTGTCCGCCGGACTGACGTGGTTGCCCGGGTGGCCCTCCGCGCCCGGCCACTCCCAGTCGAGGTCGATCCCGTCGAAGATGTTCGCGGCGCTGCCCGGCCCGCCCGCGCCGTTGTACGCCGGCAGGTTGCCCTTGATGTAGATGTCGATGCAGGACCGCACGAACTTCTCCCGCGCCGCGGGGGTGGCCGCGACGTCGGAGAAGTACTTCGAGTAGGTCCAGCCGCCGATCGAGATGAGCACCTTGAGGCGCGGGTGCTTGGCCTTGAGCTTGCGCAGCTGGTTGAAGTTGCCGCGCAGCGGCTCCCAGCCGGTGTCGGCGACCCCGTCGACGGATTGCGACGCGGCCATCGGGCGGCCGTAGTCGGCGTCGGCGTCACCGGCGCCCGTACCCTGGTCGGGGTCCTGCGGGTTGGTGGTGGTGCCCCGGGTGACGCCCTGCAGGCAGGTCAGGTTGACCGGGTCGATGTTGGCGAAGGCGTAGTTGAGGTGGGTCAGCTTGGCCGCCGCGCCGCTGGTGTCCAGGTTGCGCACGAAGTACTGCCGGCCGTAGATGCCCCACTGCACGAAGTAGCCGACCTTCGCGTAGCTGCCCGCCCCGAGGACATCGTCGGTGGTGACGGTGACGGCGTTCGAGGCGGCGGAGGCGTTGTCGTAGGTGTCGCGGGCCTTGACCGTGAAGGTGTACGCGGTCAGCGGCGACAGGCCGCCGACCACCGCGGTCAGGCCGGTGACGCTGGCCCGCAGGGTCGTGCCGGTGTACACGTCGTATCCGGCGATGCCGCTGGCGTCGGTGGCCGCGTTCCAGGCCAGGGTGACCGAGGTGGCGGCCTTGGCGGTCGAGCGCAGGTTGCCGGGCACGGTCGGCGGCGTGGTGTCGTTGGCCGGGTTCAGCGTCGTCGCGCTGACCGGCGCGCTGACCGCGGACAGGTTGCCGCGGGTGTCGCGGGCCCGCACGGTGAAGGTGTACCCGGTGTTCGGGGTCAGGCCCGTGACGGTCGTGCTGGTGGCGGTGCTCGTCGCCACGACAGTGCTCCCGGACAGCACGTCGTAGCCCGCGATCGGGAAGTCCGTCACCGCGGCGGCGGTCCAGGCCAGGGAGACGATACGGGTGGTGCGCCCGGTGACCGTCACGCCCGTCGGCGTGCCCGGGGCCCGGTCGGCGCTGCCGTCGCACTTGTTGCCGTTGATCCGGCAGTTCAGCGGGGCCGCGCCGGAGCCGTACGCGATGAACCAGGGGCTGTACGGCTCGGTGCTCGCCCCGGCGGCGACCGTGCCGTTGTAGTGCGCGTTGACGACGGTGACGTGGCTGCCGGACTGGGTGGCCGTGCCGTTGTAGAAGTTGCTCATGGTCACGCCGGCCGGTAGGTCGAACTCCAGGGTCCAGCCGGTGATCGCGGCGCCGGTGGGGTTCGCGACGACGAACTTGTCCATGAACCACGAACCGTTGTTGGTGCTCGAGAAGGTGGCGGTGAGCCCGGCCGGGGCGGCCGCCGCGACGCCGGGCAGCGCCAGGGCGGTGACGGCTATGGCAAGGATCGCGGCAAGGGAGCGGATCTTGCGCATGTGCCCTCCTGTTATTAGGAAACTTTCCTAATAATGGACCCAGGGCGGGGCGCGGTCAATGCCATACTTGCATCTGTCTATGTGCTTGGCTGTCTGAGCTTGCCGTCCAGCCGCGGCCGCGCCGCTCCCTCGACCTCGGTGCAGATGCCGAAGACGCGGGCCTGACCGGTCCAGCCGTTGACCCGGCCCCGGTTGTTGCTGATCTGCACCCGCCCGGCTGCCGCGTCCACGGCCGACACCAGGTGCAGGTAGACCGTGCCCGCGACGCGGGCCAGTACGATGTCGCCGACCTGGACCGCGGCCGGGTCCACGGGCGCGACGGCCACCAGGTCGCGGCTGCGGATCAGCGGAACCATCGAGTTGCCGGTGGGCCGGAACCGCACGGTCGCCCCAGCGGCCACCCGCGTGGCGACGCTGTCGAGCATTCCCATGGGACACAGGATGCCCGGACGCGCCCAGACCGGGCCAACGATATAGCGCATGGCGGCGGGAGCCATCCCAGGACATCGAAACATGTGGACGGCGGGGCTGGAGGCTCGCGCGGCCCGCGCCTACGGTGACGCCACCCCTGTCACCGGAAGGAGTCGGCCATGTCACCACGTGTCCGCGCCGGCGTCGCGGTCGCCGCCGCGCTGCTGGTCGTTTTCGGATCCGCCGCGCCCGCCGCCGCCGCGACGCCCTACACGGTGCCGCCCGTCACCGGCACCCTCAAGACCTACAACATATCCAGCGTGTACGTCGCCGGCGTCTCCTCCGGCGGCTACATGGCGACCCAGCTGCACGTGGCCTACTCGGGCCGGATCAAGGGCGCGGCCGTGTTCGCCGCCGGGCCCTACTACTGCGCGCAGTACAACGCGAGCCGGGCGCTCTACGCGTGCGGCGACAATCTGTGGTCGACGCAGCTGAGCAGCCTGCAGTCGTACACCTCGCTGTGGTCGGGCTACGGCTGGATCGACCCGCCGTCGGCGCTGTCCGGCGACCCGGTGTACGTCTACCACGGCAACAACGACACCACCGTGAAGAAGTCGGTCACCGACGATCTCGTGCGGTACTACCAGCACTTCGGCTCAAGCGTGTCCTACAACTCGGGCGGCTCGGCCGGGCATGCCTGGGTCACGCCGTACGGCACGGGCGGCTGCACGGTCACCGCGTCGCCGTACCTCAACGACTGCGGCACCGACCCGCAGAACGCGATGTTCGCCAAGCTGTACGGCGCGGTGAACGCCCGCAACACCGGCCCGCTCACCGGCTCGCTGATCCGGTTCGACCAGAACACGTTCGCGGTCAACGGGTTCGCGGCCGGGCTGAGCATGGGCAGCAGCGGCTTCGCGTACGTGCCGAGCAGCTGCGCGGCCGGTCAGAGCTGCCGTCTACTGGTCGCGCTGCACGGTTGCGCCCAGGGCTACGACGCGGTCGGCACCGCCTTCGTCGACCGCGCCAACCTGAACCAGTACGCCGACACCAACAACACCGTCGTCCTGTACCCCCAGGCCACCGCCTCCGCCGTGAACCCGTACGGCTGCTGGGACTGGTGGGGCTACCTCGGCTACACCAACTACCCCATCAAAGGCGGCCTTCAACTGGAAACCCTCATGAACATGATCCGCCGCCTCGACGGCTGACCCTCTCCTCGTTCGGCAACTCTTAAAAAGTCGCGGCCTCCAGGTGACCTGGAGGGGGCGTCTTTTTTAT
>NZ_JBEZEB010000016.1:0-153834 GCF_040648615.1 Catellatospora sp. NPDC049111
CGCCGCCGGGAGTCCGAGCCGACCGGCTGAGCCGGTCCCGGCAACGCGGACGCGGGGCGGGGGCCGGGGGGGGGGGCGCGGGGGGCCCGCGCCGGCCCGCCGGGCCCGTCGCCGCGGGTGTCCGGGCACGCTCTGGGTGGAGCGTGCCCGGACACCCGCCGTCGCGGGGACCGGTTCACCGCTGCTTGTCGCGCAGGGCCTGTTCGACGGCCTGCTCGACGCGGGCGTCCTCGCGCTGCCGCCGCCGGGCGCGGTTGCGGCGGGATCCGACCAGCCCGACGGCGACCACGGCGGCCACCGCGACGATCAGGATCAGCAGCGCCCACGGCATCGCCCAGGTGCCGCCGGTGGCTTCGACCTGTTCGAGGTCGGTGCTGGAGCCGGAGGCATCGGTGAGCAGTGGAGTGAGGGTCGCGGTCGCTGTGAGCTTCGTCGCGGGCGCGACGCCGTGCACCGGTGCGGTGACCGTCCAGCTCTCACCGGGCAGCAGCTGCGGTGGCGCGGCGATGTCCCCGGCGTCGGCCCGCAGCCAGCCGAACGGCCCGGTGACCGACACGTCCTGCCGCGCCGACAGCACCGCGTTGCCCGTGTTGTGGATCCGGTACGTGACCGTCGCGTCGCCCTTGGCCAGCGGGTTCGCGGAGCCGGTGTAGTCGACGTGCAGGTCCTCGACCGCGAGGCTGGGTTTGAGTTCGCCGCTGATGCGCAGCTTGACGCGGATGCCGAGGCGGCGGTCGACGTTGATGGTCTGCGCCTGGTCGGTCTGGGTCAGCGAGGTGACGATGCCGCCGACGTAGTCGCCGGGGGTCGCGTTGGCGGGCACGGTGACGGCGAACGGCACGGTGACGGTCTTGCCCGGCGCGACGGTGATGTTCGGGCTGGTGGTCTGCAGCCAGACGCCGACGGCGGTCGACTTCTGGTCCTTGGGGAGCAGGTCGAGCTGGCCGGTGCCGGTGGTGAACCCGTCGGCGGCGTACACGGCGAGGTTCAGCGGGGTGGTGCCGCGGTTCGCGACGACGAGGGCGTCGTCGGCGCGGCCGCCGGGGTTGACCGCGTAGCTGTAGCTGGACCTGTCGGCGCCGTACCCGTTGGAGGCGGTCCGGACGGTCCAGGCGACGTCGCCGTCGGCGGCCAGCGCCGGGCCGGCACCCGGGCCGACGACCGCGCCGACGGCGAGCAGCGCCAAAGCGGTGGTGCGGAGCAGGGCGGCGACGGCTGTACGGCGGGTGGAGGTGCGCATTGCGGTGGTTCCTCGGATCGGTTCGGTGGTGGGGCGGGCGCGGGACGCCCGCCCCACCGTCATGGGTTGACGATCAGCTGCTCAGCGCGGTGATCGTGATGGTGGCCCGGTAGCTGCCCTTGGCGACGCTGTCCGGGATCTTCAGGGACAGGTCGGCGCCGAGCTTGGCCGAGCCACGCGGGTGGCCCTGCTCGGCGGCGGCCAGACCACGGGCGACGGACAGGCCGAGACCCTGGTCGTCGTACGCCGACAGCACTGCGGCCCCCGGCTGCGCGCCGGCACCCGCGTCCAGCAGGAACGGCGTCCAGCCCAGGAACGCGCCCGGGAAGGTCTTGTCGCCGTCACGGAACTCGCCCGCGCTCGCCGAGATCGACCACGGGGCCAGCGAGCGGCGGCTGTCCGTCACGAGGATCGGGTTGATATTCCCGGTGGCCTCGAAGAAGGTGCCGTTGCGCTCCTGCGCGGTGCCCAGGTCGACCAGGCCGTTGTAACCGTCGATGGTCCAGCCGAACTCGCCCGGAGCCGGGTTCGGCACCGCGACCTGCACGTCCTGGCCGGAGCCGTGGTACGGACGCACGGTCACCTTGTCGACGATCGAGCCGACCGGCTGCGCCTCGCTGGTGTTGTAGCACCAGCTGCCCTTCTCCACCGACGCGTTCGGCGCGGCGCACGTGCCGCTGCGCAGGTTCTCCAGGACGAGCTTGTCGGCCCGCACCTGCACCTTGACGTAGCTGCGCACGTGCTCCTGGTTCTGCACCGAGTTGTACCAGTAGCTGTCCGGGTTCAGCGGGTCCGGGCCGTTGCCCCGGATGCCGGTGCCGGTGGCGTCGGGCTTCTTGATGTCGTAGTACTTCGAGCCCGAGGCCGAGTTCGCCGTCACGTAGATCACGCCGCCCGGACCGGGGAACACCTCGGCCGCGCCGGGCTGCTCGTCCGGGTTGGCCTTCTGGCCGTTCTTGATGGCGTAGCTGCGGGAGTAGCTGTGGTCGTGGCCCTGCAGCACCATGTCGATGCCGAGCTGCGAGAACGCGGTCGTGAAGTGCTCACGCCGGTCCTTGTTGTCGGTGTCGGTGGCGTGGCTGGCCGGGGAGTAGATGGAGTGGTGGTAGACCAGCACCTTCCACTTGGCCTGCGCGCCGTGCTTGTTGATGACGTCGGTGATGTAGGCGACGTGGGCCGAGTCGCCCACGTTGCCGCCACCGGCGGGCACCGCGTAGCTGTTGCTGTTGATGTCGATGAACAGCACGTCCTTGTACACGAACCAGTAGTCGCCACCGGACTTGGTGCCGGCCGGGTTGCCGTTGTCGTAGTACGGGGCCGAGCGGTCCGTGTTCGGGGTGAAGTGGTGCTGCTCGTAGGCCTTGCCGCCGACGTCGTGGTTGCCGATCGTCGCCACCACCGGGTACTGGCGCAGCTGGTCGGGGGCCAGGAACGAGGTCCACTGGGACTCGTTGTTGGCCGACTCGACGTGGTCGCCGCCGGAGACCAGCAGCTCGGCGTTCGGGTTGGCCGCGGTGGCGACCTTGAGGGTCTCCTCCCAGCCCGCCTGGTCCTTCAGGGTGTCGCCGGACGAGCCGATCTGCGGGTCTCCGAAGAACAGGAAGTCGTAGTCGCCTTCGAAGTCCTGCGTCTGGAAGGAGTACGTCGGCGACCACGCGCCGTCGCCGCCGACCCGGTAGGAGTACCGGGTCTTCTCCTTCAGGCTGGTGATGGTCGCGTGGCGGTTGTAGCCGCCGCTGGTCGCGATGTTCGCGCCGCCGATGGCGTCGAACGCGGCGGCCGTCGCCGGGAACTCGCCGTTCACGAGCGCGGCGGTCGGGGCGAGCTGGACCTTCTGCGCGGTGTCGGCCGAGGAGTACCAGGTGAGGACGCGCTGGGACTCGTCGGCGCCGACGCCGAGGATGACGCCGGTGAGGCTCACCGGGTCGGCGGCCGAGGCGGCCGTGCCCAGTCCGCTACCGACGGCCACGGCCGCGCCGAGCAGTGCGGCGGTGGCCCCGACGGCCAGGCGGCGCCGCACAAGCCCGGGGGCCCGTGTCTTGTTGCTCAATGTTCCGTTCCTTTGCCGAGGGAGCGCCCGAAAGCGCCCCTGAACTGGTGAAGCGTCCTCACGCTCGTCCGGCGTGGTGAACCGGGAGTGAATTCGCCGCACAAGTTAGTTAGCCTTACTAATAAGATCACTGGCCGGTCAGGCGCTGCATGAACCAGATCAGCCCCATCACGGCCACCCCGCCCGAAATGAGCCCTGTCGCCCACCGGCCCGCCACGGGATTGCGCCGGCGCAGCACCGACAGCAGCGGGAACACCACCGCGATGACCGCGAGCTGAACCACTTCGATGCCGACGTTGAACACCAGCAGCGACCACAGCAGCGTCCACGACCACGCCTCGTCGATGCCGAGCGCACCCGCGAACCCGAGACCGTGCACCAGCCCGAACACGAACACGACACCCAGCCGCAGCCGGCCCGCCCGGTCCAGGCCCAGCCGGCCACCCGACGCGGGCAGCTCCAGGACCTGACCGCCGCCGCGGCGCAGCCGCCACAGGTGCCAGCCGGCGACGACCGCGATCGACAACGCGATCACCGGCTCCACCACGATCGCGGGCACCGCGACCACACCGAGTGCGGCCAGCATGAACGTCACCGAATGCGCGAGGGTGAAGCTGGTCGCGGCGAGCACGATCTCGCGCACCCGCCGCGAGCCGGCGATCAGCGCCAGCAGGAACAGGATGTGGTCGATGCCGCCCAGCAGGTGCTCCGCCCCGAGGCTGAAGAACTCCCAGAACCGCTGGTACCACGACTGCGCGGTCGAGAACGACGGTGTGCCCGCGTCGAGTGCCGCACTGCCGGTGTGCCCGTCGAGGTGGTAGGTGACGATCGTCTTGGTGTCCTTGACGTACTGCTCCCCGTCGGGGAACAGCGCGCTGCGCACCTCGTGGCCGTCGCCGTCCGGGCAGGCCCAGTCCAGCAGCAGCCGCGCGTACGGCACCCCGTCGCGCTCCCCGATCGAGAACCCGCCCGCCTGCGTCGGCGTGCACGCTCCCCCACCGGAGGAGACCGCGAACCGGTCCGTGACATAGCCGACGGCCGCCGCCCGGTGCGCGTCGAGCGCCGCGGCCTGCCCGGCGGTATCACGGGCCTCGAACGCGGCGGTGCCCGCCTGGAAGAGGCCGTCGTCGTGGCGCTCGTCGGCGGCGGAGACGACGAGCAGGTCGTACTCCAGCTCCAGTGCGGTGCGCGCGTGCCCGGCGTCACCCGCCGTGACGTCGGCGTACACGGTCGAGCTGAACCCGTGGGCTTGGGCGGGCGCGGCGCTCAGAAATGCGAAAGCCGCCGCGGCGATCCCGGCGGCGGCGACGATGGTCCTGCGTAAACGGTCTGACATGGTGCTCCTTCGGTGCTGGCGAGTGCACGCTGCCCGCCGACGGTGAACACCGGACCGACCACCGGCGAACCGACCGCGAACAATCGCCCAGAACCCGACGAGACGCGCTGGCCGGCGGGCATCTCTGCGGTAGGAATACGGGGCACGAAGGCACCACCCACCCTGGAGCACGATCACCTTGCGCCCCACGTTTCGCGCGGCCCTCGCCGCGGCGGCCGCCTTGGCCGTCGCCCTGACGGCCGGCTGCGGTTCCGGTGACGACTGGACACAGCCGCACCCCGCACCCCACCCCGTCGGCAGCCCCGGCCCCGGCTTCGTCGACCCGTCCGCGCGGCCCGCCCCGGAATCGACCATCACGCCACGGCCCGGCTCCTGGGCCGGGGTACACCCGTCGGAGGGCTACCGCGTGGTGCTGCTCACCAGCGGATCCGACGCACCGACCAAGGCACTGGCCACCGCGGTCCGGCAATGGGCCGACGACGAGGAGGTCGACCTGCGTACCGTCACCGCGGCCGACGCGCACGACCTCGTGCCCAGCATCGTGCGCGCCATAGACCTGAGACCGGACCTCGTCGTCAGCGCCGGCAACGACCTCATCGACCCGCTGGCGCTGGTCACCGCGAGCCACCTCGACCAGCAGTTCCTCGTCGTCGGGGCGGAACTCGCCGAGCCCACCGGCAACGTCACCGCCGTCGACTGGTCCGGGGCGTCGTTCCGCGGCGAAGGACTCGGCATGTCCTCGACCTACGACCCGGCGACGTTCACACCTGAGCGCTGCGCGGCCGCGATCCGCGCCGGGGTCACCGCCGTGCTGCACCAGCTGACCGGCATCGTGATCTGGCTCGACGAGATCTGACCGGTCAACCGGCCGGGTCTGGCCAGTGCTCGGGGTCCGTGAGCGACAGCTGCGGGTACCCGCCCGCGGCGTTCAACGCCACGAGCAGGTCGATCGGCGCCGCATGGACCAGCGCCTCAGCCATCGGCGTCCAGCCCCGCCGGCTGAGGGCGTTCACGTCCAGCCCGGCGGCGAGCAGGCGCGGCAGCAGTTCCTCGTCGTGCTCGAACATGTGCATCCGGTGCAGCAGCGTCCGGCCCTGACCGTCGCGTACGTGCGGGTTCATGCCCGCGTCGAGCAGCGCGCGCACGACCCGGCTGCCGCCGTGCTCCATCCGCCGCCACAGATCGTGGCGGTGCTCCCGCAGCCGCTTCGGCGCGGCGTCGTCACCGTCGAGCCAGCCGAGTTCGGCCTGGAAGCAGCCGCGTATCGTCCCACCGAAGGCGCGAAGGGCGTGCTCGCGCCGCCGCTCGGCCCCGTCGTGGTGGAGCAGTTCGACCTGCCCGTCCCGCATGCTGATCCAGTGCCACTGCCGGCCGCACCGCACCCGGATGCGCTCCTCCTTCCAGAACCCGGCGGGAACCATGGACGTCGCAACGGGGCGGGTCTCGGCACCAGCGGCGGGGAACAGCGCCGCTCGCACCAAGGGATGCAGCTCCGCGACGCCGATCCGGTCGTGCCCGATCAGCTCCAGGTCGACGGGCGGGCGCAGCAACATGGGATGCAGGCAGAGGTCCACGCCGATCGACCCCGGCCGTGGTGGAGCCGGTTCAGCGCAGGCCAACCGGTGACGATCACCAGCCGCCTCCAGGTACACCTTCCTGTGGTAGTACCGCTTCAGCCTGCTCTCGTCGCCGCGCAGCCGGTACGACCGGTGGCCGAACTGGGCCGTGAGCCGGCGCAGCTCACGAACCGCGAACGACGGATCGGCGCGGCGCAGCACGTCACGCAGCTCGCCGACCCGCCGGGCGTCCCACAGATACGGCGCGAGCGGGTAGACCGGAGTCTCTTCCAGGTCACCGGCGCGCCTCGCCTGCACGGTGAGCCGCTGCGAGCCGGTCACCCACTCCGGCGACCGGACCACGAGCACGGCGCTGTCCGGGGTCACCGGCCCGTCCGGCGCCAGCAGGTACGTCAACCCGGCGGACAGGCCTGCCGTCCCGCTGCCCGAACGTGGCAGATGCCATCGGAGCAGGTCGGGCGCGAACCCGGCCAGCAGGTCCGCGACCGGGCCGGCATCGTCGATGTCGACCGTCACCCGGGCCGCCTCGCACGCGGCCCGCCAGTCTCCGCGCTCGCGCGCCTCGGCGCACTCGGCGATCATCCACTCGGGGACCGCGTACTGTCGGACCATCCGCCGGACGCCCAGCGCGTCGCTCGATCCGCCCACCCTGTCCCCCGTACCGTCGCCGCCGAGTGGCCCTGACCACCCGCGGCCGGGCAGGTCGTCGCCGCGGCGGATCTTACGAGGGCCCTGGGATATTTTCGGGCCGGGTCGCCCAGGATGCCGGCACGCACCCTCCGGTCGGCTCCTCGGACGTGCCATGCAGCGAACGCGGCTACATCTATTTTGATGTGGGCACATCAAAATAGATGTAGCCGTTGTCGAGCCGACCTTTGCCCGCGCGGGAGCGGTGGCGCGGCCCGCCTGCCGTCGGCAGGCCGCGCCACCGCCTGGTTCGCGTGTCGGGGCCCCGGTGTCGCCGGGCACGCGAACCCGGGTCCGCGGCTCAGGTGGCCGCGGCGGCTTTGAGCTGCTTGCTGCTCTCGACGGTGACCTGCACCGCCCGGACGATCGCCGGGACGGACCCGACGAGCAGGATGATCGCCCACACGATCCCGACGATCGCGAAGACGATGCCGGCGATGGCGTCGGTGATGCTGACCAGGATCCCGGGCACGATCCCGTGCAGGAACACGGCGACGACGTTGCCGAGCAGCGATGTGATCATCATGGCGACAAGGCCCTTGTTCTGCAGGAAGCGCTGCTGCGCGATGATCAGGCAGGCGATCGCGACCACCTTCAGGAACATGATCAGCGACAGCACCGTGGCCGCCTCGCCGCGCGGGAATGATCCGAACAGGATCAGGTAGACGATCGTGCCGAACGGGAACGCCAGCAGCAGCGACACCATCAGGATCAGCTTGGCGATGGCGACGAACAGCAGCACCAGCGCTGTGATGATCAGGATGATCGCCCCGACCAGGGTGGCCACACCCTGCGCGCGGGCATGCAGCCGCTTGGAGGCCAGGATCGCCACGCCCATGAGCACGGCCGTGCCGAGCAGCACCACGTCGATGAGGGCGAGGTAGCTGATGGCGATGCCGCCGGGTCGTTCCGCGACGCCCGGTGGCACGTCGGCGCCGAGTTCGGCGGCGGTGCCCAGTGCCGGGCTCGTGAGGCCGAGCAGCAGTGAGCTGCCGGTCTCGACGGCGACGACGAGGCCGAGCGCGACCAGGGCGACGAAGAAGAACGGAGTGCGGAGCCTATCCATCGCTTCCTCCCAGGGTGACGGTGCACTTGTCGCAGGTCAGGGTGATGTCGACGCCCTGGTCGTCCACGGCGACGCGGATCGGCTCGCCCGCCGGCACGTCGCGGTCGAGGGTCGTGTCGTCGTGTGGGGCGCGGGTGACCAGGCGCAGCGGCCCGTCGGGGCGCAGTTCGACTTCGCGCAGGTCGCTGTCGGCGGCGGCGACGGTGAGCACGCAGCCGGTCTCGACGACGAGCACACCGTCGGTCAGGCAGGGTGCGGACAGGTCCGCCGGGTCGACGGGGTCGGGGTCGCCGAACCAGTCGCCGAGGGTCTGGACCAGGGCGTTGTCGGTCGGATCGGTCATCGTGCCGTCGTCGGCGGTGGCGACGCCGGTGACGAACAGCGCGACGATCAGCACCGCGACCGCGGCGAGGATCTTCTGTCCTCGGGTCAAGGCGGGCATGTCAGTGCTCCAGGTAGACGCGCACGGTCCCGGCCTCGGTCGCGGTGCCGTAGTCGTCGAGGACCTGGACGTTGACGAACACCCAGCCGTTGTCGCGGACGTTGTTGACGGTGTTGTAGTTGAGCGTCGGCATCGCCGGGGTGAACTCGCGCGCGGTGGCGATCTGGCTGGACACGGCGGGGGTGGGCTGGCAGACCTCGCCGAACGCGGACTTGGTGCAGCGTTCGATCTGGACGGTGATCAGCCAGCGGACCGGCCACGAGTCGGGCTGGGTCCACACGAGGGTCGGCATGCGGTTCGGCGGGACGCTGGAGTTGGTGACCGGCTGGGAGATGACGGGTTTGGCGGCGGCGGCGGAGATACCGAGGTCGACGGTGCTGCCCTTGGCCGCGGTCGCGCCGCCGGGCAGGGACTGCCGGGTGACGGCACCGGGGCCGCGGGAGTTGTCCCAGCCGAACTGGACAGTGCCTGCCACGAACCCGGCCTTGGCCAGGGCGGCCTTGGCATCGGCGGGCGGCAGCCCGATCAGTTTCGGCACGGCGACCAGTTCCACCGGAACGGGGCTGGCCGACGCCGCGGGTGTCGCCGACGCCGTGGGCTGCGGAGTCGTGGTGGCCTGCTCGCCCTCGGGCCAGACGACCCAGGTGATGACGCCGATGACGAGGACCGCGAGCGCGGCGGCAACCACGATCCACCACGGGAACGGCTTCTTCTCCGGGGCCGGCGGGGCGGGCACGACGACGGCGACGCGGCGGCTGAGGACCGAGGTTTCCTCGGGGGCGTCGGACAGTTCGGCGTCGCGCTGCGCGCCGAGGGTCAGCGGCGGGGTGAGCCGGGCCTGGAACTCGTAGCGCCCGGCCGGGGCCGCCTGCGGAACGTTGATCTTCACGACGAGGGGCGCGGTCGCGCCGGGCTTCGGGCGCGGGTACTCCTCCACGGTGAACCAGGACGCGTCGGTGTCCTGGCCGGTGTGGAAGTCGATCCCGGGCCGACCGGTGCGGCGGGACTGGTTGGTGATGGTGAAGGTGACCTCGGCGGCGCGGTCCTGGCCGAGGGTCACCTCCGGGGTCGCGGTGGTGATGACCCACTTCTCGGTCTTGTCGGCGGTCATGGCAGTTCTCCCATTTCGAAGGTGGTGGCGGCAGGCTTGTCCAGCTCGACGATGTGCCGGACGCGTTCGAGCAGGTCGCTGCCCGCGGGGATGCGGACGATCAGGTGGAACGGCCGGTCGGCCGACTCCTCGATCTCGATGTCGGTCAGGCCGGTGGCCAGGGTCACCGCGGCCCGCAGTCCTTCGCGGGTGCCCCGGGACTGGGCCAGGGCGGTGCCGTGTGCGACCAGGTCCCGGCCGTGGCCGAGGTGGTCGACGGCGACCCAGCGGGCCAGGAACGGCACCAGCTGGGGCGGGCAGCGGTACGGGTGGAACAGGTCCTCGACGGTGGACAAGCGGGCCTCACCGGAGGAGTGCAGGCCCTCCATCACGTCGAGCAGCGCCCACAGCACCCCGGTCGGGTGCATGGCCCGCTGGTAGGCGGCGGGCAGCAGCGCGGCGATCGCGTCACGGCGCATCTTCGGTCACCACCTCGATGTCGTGCTCACCGGACACGAGCAGCCAGGTGGGCGGGATGGTGACGAGCTGGCGCAGTTCGATGTCGGCGGCCGAACGCCATTGGCCGGGAGCGGCGACGACGTGCGTGCCCCGGTTGCCGCCGGCGAACACGTGACTGCCGCCGGCGATGGTGCGCACGGGTTCGAACCGGGTGCGGTCGCGCAGCGGCAGACCGCAGTTGACCGACGGGGACTCCCACTGCGGCGCGGCGGCCGTGGTGTCCAGCTGCAGCACTCCCCCGCTCTGGCTGGCGGCGTACGCGGTGCCGTCGACGAAGTCCAGGCCCCAGCAGGTGCCGCCGGTCCACCCGGCGGACAGCTCCTGCCAGCGCACGTCGGCTTCGAACAGCCGGGCCCGGTAGCAGCCCTTGCCGGGCTTGCGCGGGTCGGTGGTGCCGGTGCCGACCCAGAGGATGGTGTCGGGCCCGTCGAGCTGCACGGACAGGGCACGGGTGTCGACGCCGTTGAGGCCGACGTGGGCGAAGGTGCCCTGACGCCCGCCCGCCGTGGACAGGTAAACGCCGTAGGTGGTCTCGGCGGCCAGGGCCACGCCCCACACGCCGCGTTCGGACACGAACGTGCGCACCGAGTTGAAGCCGCGGTCCTGGTCCTTGGCGTCGACGATGATCTGCAGCGGGACCGCGCCGTCGAGCAGCGACATCTCGTACAGGCCGACGTCGGTGGCCAGCAGCAGCGACACCGCCTCCTCGCGGTCGATCCACGCCGCCTCCAGTACTACGGCGTCGATCTCGGTGAGCTTGCGCCACGTCTCGCCCAGGTCCGCGGAGACGTGCACGCACGAGCCGCCTTCGTCGGAGTTCGTGACGACGGCGACCGCGCCGGGGCGGGCCACGACACCGGGCCGGTCGGACACCGGCGCGGGCACGACCTGGCGCACCACTTCACCCGCGAATACGGTGACCAGCTCCCAGCCCTCACCGTCGTTGGTGGACCGGAAGACCTGCTCGCCGCCGCCGGCGTACCAGGTGCCGGGCTGGTAGCCGTCGGCGGCGATCGAGGTGACGTCGCGGCTGGGCGCGTGTTCGAGCACGAAGCGCACGTCGTCGACGTAGCGCACGCCGGGTTCGGCCTGCTCCAGGATCCGGTACACGTTGGAGGCCCGCAGCGGCTCGCCGAAGGACCAGCCCTCGACGGTCGCGGGGGCGGGCAGCGGGCTGATGGTCTGGTGCAGGCGGTCGTGGATGCGGCGGCGTACGGCGTCGACGTCTTCCTGGCGGCCGACGACGACCCGGCCCTTGACGGCGACGGACTTGTAGCGGGCCCAGGTGGTGGTGACCGAGGTGCCGAGGGCGCGGCGGCGGTCCAGGTCGGCCTGGGTGTGCAGGCGCACCTCGTCGAGCTGGCGTTCGGCGAGGGCGGCGACGGGCAGCCGCCAGCCGGGCCGGGCCGCCTCGGGCACGAACGGCACCAGGGTCACCTCGACCTCACCGGGGCGGGCGAACGACCACATGGACGCGCGGGTGAACGCGCGGGCGCGGGCGACGGCCGGGGACCCGGCGGTGGCGAGCAGTTCGAAGTCGCGGGCGGTGACGGCGCGGTGCAGGCTGAACAGCTCGTACGGCCCCCGGCGCGCGGCGGCGTCGACCTGCTCGATGTCCCGGCCGCCCCGTGCGGCCTCGGCGTTGGTGACCCGCAGCCCCGGGATCTGGTCGCGCAGCGCGGTGAGCGTGTTCGCGGCGACGTTGCCGGACGCGCCGCCGCCGACGCGGTACCAGAGCCGGATCTCGCGGTGGGCGGCCGGAACGGCTCCGGGCACGGTGCCGCCGTCGAGGGCGGGCGCGAACGTGACCGTGCCCGCGGCCGGGTCGAGCAGGTACGCCCGGTCGGCGGGGCCGAGCCCGGCGAACGTCTCGACGCGCTGCCAGATCTCGAAGGTGCGGCCGTCGTACTCGCGGGCCGCGCCGGTGACCGGCCCGGTCGTCTGCACGCCGAGCAGCACCTCCAAGGGCTCGCCGGTGGTCGCCAGCGGTGCCCGGTCGGCGCGCAGGACCAGGCCGGGCAGGCCGGTGCCGAGGCCGAGCAGTTCGCCGTCGACGAGTTCGCAGTGGTAGGCGCGTACCCGCGTCTCGGTCTCGCCCTCGGCGATGACGGCCGGGACGGTGGTGGTAAACAGGACCGGCTGCGGGTCCGCACCGCGCGCGGCGGCGACCCGGGTGCCCGCCGGGATGGCGATGCGGCCGGTGTCGGCGCCGGTGCGGGTGAACGTCAGCTCCGCCCAGGCGGCGGCGGGCGGGCGGCGGGTGACGCCGAGCAGGTTCAGGAACTCCAGGTACGCCTTCTCGGGCAGCCGGTTGAGCCGGTACAGCATGACCTCGGTCAGGTACGCGAACGCCTCCAGCAGGGCGACGCCGGGGTCGTGGACGGACAGGTCGGTCCAGTCCGGGCAGGAGCGGCGCACCCGGTCGCGGGCTTCGGCGACCAGGTCGTCGAATCTGCGGTCGTCGAGGTTCGGCACGGGGATCATGACGGTTCTCCGAGGTCGATGGGGTAGTCGAGGACGCCGGCTGCGAGGGTCTGCCGGACCCGGTAGCGCAGGTGCACGTTGAGCCGGGACGCGTTGTCGGGGTCCGGGTCGGCGTCGACCTGCTCGATGTCGATGCGCGGCTCCCAGCGTTCGAGGGCGTGGCGCACGTAGTGGATGGCCAGGCCCGCGGTGGTCTGGTCGTTGGGCGCGAACAACAGCCGGTGCAGGTGGGAGCCGTACTCGGGACGCATCAGACGCTCGCCGGGCACGGTGCCGAGCAGCAGGATGATGGCCTGGCGGATGGCGTCGTCGCCGTGGACGAGCGCGACCCGGCCGGCGGCGGAGGTGACGATGCCGTCGCCTTCGCTGAAGCGCAGTGAGGTCGGGGTCATGAGGTCGCCTCCACGAAGGTCTGGCCGGGGATGCGTACGCGGTAGTGGACGGTGCCGGGCACGGTGCCGTCGGTGAGGCCGTCGAGGCTGTCGAGGACCACGGCGTCGCCGTCGATGCGGATCCAGTCGCTGTAGCCGGTGAACACGCGCAGGGTCTTCACGCAGGGCTTCATGGTCGCGCCGATGTTGGGGCAGCGGGCGACGGCGCGGCCCTGCGGGTCGTCGTCGACCAGCACCGGGTTGCCGGCGATCTCGACCCAGTGCTGGGACGGGTTGTTGGTCACCTTGCCGTCGTGGTCGCAGCGCACATCGGACGACGAGTCGATGAGTCTCATCCCGGGATCACCTCGGTGGGTAGCCCGGGGATGAGCGCGCGCTCGAAGTCGACGTTGGCGGCGCGGATGGTCATCCGGTGCCCGGGGGCTTCGATGACCAGGTCGGTGCGGGCCAGCAGCCGGACCTTGCCGGGGGCGAGTTCGAGGGAGCTGCCGTCGGCATTGGACAGTGTGATCGACTTGTCGGTGTCGTCGACGAGGACCTTCTGCCCTTCGGGGCTGTGCAGGCTCCACCGGCGTACCCGCCCGCCGGACACGCCGCTGTCAGGCGGCGACTGCGCGCCGAAGACCGCGCCGAGCACGATCGCTTCGGCCGGGTCCTCGTGCGGCAGGGCGAGCACGACCAGGTCGTCGGGGTCGGGCAGGGCGACGATGCCCTTGCCGGGCCCGGCCCCGGGGCACAGCACGGGCAGCCAGCCGAGGTCGAGGTCGCCGTGGCCGGGCAGGGTCACCTGGACCCGGCCGCGGCCGTCGGGATCGTCGACGCCGGTGACCCGGCCCAGGGCGATCGCGGCGGCGCTGGGCTGTGCGGGGCCTTCCGGAGGTTCGGTGCCGAACACCGTGCGGTAGCCGTCGGCGTCGATCGTGTGCACGGCCATGCACACCGGATAGATCCCGTCGACGGCGTCGCCGACGCCCGCGATCTCGACCGCGCGGCCGGGCCGCAGCGCCGGGTCGCCCTGGGCGGTGCCGCTGACGCACAGCACGCGCGCCGCAGCCCGGTCCAGGGCCGCCTGGGCGGCTTCGGCCTGCAGGCCGGCGGGCTGGTCGATGAGCGCCCGGTCACCGTCGCCACCGAGTCCGGGCGGCGAAACAGCAGGCCCCGGCCGGTATCCGGGCGCGCCGGCCCGGCCGGTGGTGAACTCGCCGCCGGGGTGCCAGCCGAAGGTGGCCACAGCCCCGACGGCCCGGTCCGAGTGCCCCTCGACGCGGCACCGCCAAAGCGTGTCGCCGACCTTGAGCGGCAGCGCGGGCCCCTGCGGCCGCAGCGTCTCCAGGACCAGGGTCCGCCCGTCGAGCACCGGGTACCGGCCGAGCCGGGCGGCGGTGCGGGCGAGCAGGTCCCAGTCGGTGGCCCGGTGCTGCAGCAGCCGCTCCAGCGCCGGTCCCGGGTCGGGGCAGCGCACCGTCAGGCCCAGTCCGGCGGTGAGTTCGCGGGCCAGGTCGGCCAGGGTCACGCCGGTGAAGACCCGCGGCCGCTGCCTGGCACGCAGGCGGTGCAGCAGGTCGTGGGCGACGACGGTCCAGCCGGTCTCCGAGCCCGGACCGCGGGTCAGTTCGACGGTGCCGATCTCGCCGTCGAACAGCGGTTCGCCGTCGACGTCGAGTTCCAGGCGTGCCCCGAACGGCCAGCCCGTGGGCGTGTGCATGGTGAGTTCGGCCTGGGCGGGCAGGCCGATGCGCTGGGTGACGCGGGCCGACAGGACCCGGCCCGGCACGGGCGCGCCGTCCAGGCGCACCGACACGACAGGAATGATCATGACGGGACTCCGAGCACGGACCCGGCGCGTACGGCCAGGGGGTTGTCGATGCCGTTGTGCTCGGCGAGTTCCCGCCACCTGGTCGGGTCGCCGAGCGCCTCGGCGGCAAGCAGGTCGAACCGTGCGCCGCCGCCGTCGGAGCCGTCGCCGGTGGCCTGCACCGCGCTGGCCGCCGTCGGGGCGGGCGGCGCGGCGGGCTCGCCCTCGCTGCGGACCAGCTTGAGCCGCAGCCATGAGCGCCGCGGGGTGCCGGTGGCGTCGATGGCGTCCAGGCGCTCGGCCACGTTCACCACCACGCCGGGCAGGTTCCACGTCTTGCCCCAGACCAGGCGCACCAGCGGCGGGCGGCCCTGCCCGTTCTCGGCCAGCTGCCACAGCCGCCCGGTGAGCCGGCGTACGTCGTCGGGCCGGTGCGCCTGCTCGACCAGGTCCACATCGAACAGCAGGTCCAGGACCAGTTCGGTGCGGCCGCCGCCGGTGAACAGCAGCGCGTCGTCCACGCCGGTGCCGACCACCGCCCCGGGCAGCGCCGCGGGGCGCACCCCGGCGAGCCGCCGTACCACCAGGGTCTCGGGGTTGACCAGGCAGTCGATGCGCTCGCCGGTGGCGTCGACGAGAAAGGCTATGCGTTCCACGGCCTGCCCTCCTGTTGGCTCTGCCGCACACGGATGCGGTCGGGGTCGGTGCGGGTCGGCGCCGGGACGGCCCACAGTTCGGCGTCGTCGAGCAGCTCGGGCCAAGGACCGGGTTGCTGTTCACGGCCCGGCTCCCGGCCAGTGAGCCGGGGCCACGGCGCGGCGACCACCGACGGTGCCGGGGCGCCGTCGGCATGCCCGCCCGCGGGACCGTCTTCGCCCGGTGCGAACCGGCCGGCGACAGCGGGTGGGCGTGCCGCCGGCACCACGTGCGCCGGGGTGAACGGCGACGTCCACGGGTCATGGCTCGGAGCTCGACCGACGTCGGGGTTCGCAGCAGAATGGCGCTCGGCGTCACCCTGATCCGTAGCGCAGAGCCGCGGTGCACGCGTGGTCGCCACCGCTGTGCCTGCGTCGTGGCGCACGGTGTCCGGGTGGGTCGTCTCCGCTCGCGGCGGATCCGTTCGAATGGCAGGGTCGTCCGTCTTGACGCGCTCGAATGCAGGCGTACCTGCCTGCTCCGAAGACAGGGCCTCAGCCGCGGTCGACCCGGCCTCCGGGTCCGTGAGAGCGGTGTCGCTCTGCGCGGCCCACATCTTTTTTGATGTGGGCACATCAAAAAAGATGTGCGGGGACGGTGAAGGTGTTGCTGTGGCGGGCCGTGCCTCCATCGGGGCGGGCTCCTGCCCGGGTCGGCTCGGCGTCGGTCGGTGTGCCGCATAGCCGATCGTCGTCGCGACGGCCGGGGCGGTCCGCGACCGATCAGCCACCGCAGGCCGGTTCGTCACCGTGTCCGCCGAGGTCGGATCGGCCGAACCGGCCGCACGGGCGGATGCCGAGGAGGCGACCGGCCGCGCAGCCGTGACGGGAGTCGTCGCTTCCGCACCCTCGACGGCCCGGCCTACCGAGGAAGTGCCGGTCGGCATCGGGTCAGCCGGGCCGGTGGAGTCCGACCGTCGGCCGAGGTCGAACCACGCGAGCGCCACCGGACCACGGGGCAGCGCCGGGTCGAGGTCGGCGGCGATCCCCACGGCCGCGGCGGCACGGCCACGGTCGACGTCGGCCGCGTACGCGGGGGCGGCCGGGCGCAGGGGCGGGGTGGACGGGGCGTCCGGAGCGGGCGTGGGCCCGCCGAGCCGGACGGCCCCGTCCCACGGCGTCCTCGGCTGGGGAGCGGCGCCCCTCAGGCCGAGGAGGCGCCGCAGCCAGCCGAGCAGGTCACGCAGCCGCGCCGACATTGCTGGTCTCCCGCTGGATGCCGTCGTGTGCCAGCACCAGCGTCTCCACCGCGAGTTCGCGGCTCATCGCGTCCAGCGGCGAGCCGTACCACTCCTGGGGCCAGGCGTTGACGAGGTTCCAGCGCAGGGCTTCGGCCGAGCCGGAGCTGTCGAGCATGACGATGGAGACGTTGCGGCGGCTGACCTTGCCCTCGACGGCGGTCATCAGCCACTCCCACAGTTCGAGGGAGGAGGTGAGACCGAAGCGCAGGGTCACCGGGGCGTACGTGACGCGGCCCGGGATGGCGCGCACGACGGAGTTGTTGCCGGCTTCGCGGTACGAGATGGTCTCGACCTTGATGCCCAGGCCGCCGACCTCGGTGAAGTGGCCCTCGGTGACGTTGTTGATGAGCAGCTTGAAGTTGTACGCGCGGTACGGGTCCACCAGGTTGCCGGGCTGGGCGGCGGGGGTGGCGGTCACCTCGGGCATGTCAGGCTCCTGCCTGGTCGCCGCCGGCACCGGCGGACTGGCTGATCTTGAAGATGACGAACTCGGCCGGCTTGACCGGCGCGATGCCGATCATGGTCACGACCTGGCCCGCGTCGCGGACGTCGGCAGGGTTGGTCTCCTCGTCGCACTTGACGAAGAACGCCTCCTGCGGCGAGCGGCCCTGCAGCGCGCCGTCGCGCCACACGCGGGTGAGGAACGCGCTGACGTCGCGGCGGATCGACTTCCACAGCAGGGTGTCGTTGGGCTCGAACACGATCCAGCGGGTGCCGTCGCCGATGGACTCCTTGAGCATGTTGAACAGCCGGCGCACGTTGAGGTAGCGCCACTCGCTGCCGGAGGCGGCCAGGGTGCGGGCGCCCCAGATGCGGATGCCCTCGGCCGGGAAGTGCCGGATGCAGTTGACCCCGGCCGGGTTGAGCACGTCCTGCTCGACCTTGGTGACCCGGTACGACAGGTCGACCGCGCCGCGCACGGGCTCGTTGGCCGGGGCCTTGTGCACGCCGCGCAGGGTGTCGGTGCGGGCCCACACCCCGGCGACGTGGCCGCTGGGCGGGGTGTTGACGACGTCGCCGGTCAGCGGGTCGCGCACGACCAGCCACGGCACGTAGAAGGTGCCGTAGTCGGACTGGCGCGGGCGCAGCCCGCTGTTGTCCTCGGCAGGGGCGGCGTCGACACCGTCGGCCGGGCCCTTCTTCGCCGAGGGCTTGGCCGGGGTCGCGCCGCCGACGCGGGTCAGCCGCTCGACGTCACCGGTGTGCTCCGGCCCGTCGAGGATGGCCATCCGGTCGCCCATCAGCTCGCAGTGCGACAGCAGGTCCTCGTAGGACAGCGCGTCGGTGTAGCCGGGCGCGGCGACGATGGCGACCTCGTCGATCGCTTCGAGCAGCCGCAGCCCGCTGCGCTGGCGGCCCTTGCCGGCCAGGGGCTCACCGGGGGCGATGTTGACGACGTAGCAGCGGCCGCCGCCGTTGTCGAAGAAGCCGTACACGGCCCGCGACAGCGGCGTGCTGGCGGTGGCGTCGCCGACGAACACGCGGACGAACTCCGACCAGCTGTTGACCGCGACCGCCTCGTTGCGGCGCGCGGCGGCGTCCGGTGCGGTGCCGACGAATCCGGCGGTGCTGGTGCCGACCGACTCGATCGGCCTGCTGCCACCGGACACCTCCTCGACGTAGATGCCGGGTGAGGAGTACACAGGCATTGCTAGACCTCCTGGATCTCGCAGGTGATGACGACGGGTTCGGCCGAGACGGCCGCGACCTCGGCGGACAGCAGCAGCCCGCGACCGGCGACCGACAGGCGCACCGGCCGGTCGGCGGCGACGGGCAGCTCGAAGTGGCCCCGGGTGTCGGTGTACGACGCGGCGGTGCCGTCGGCGGCGGAGACCCGCATGCCGACCAGCGCCACCCCGCCCGGGGTCTGCACCCGGCCGGTGAGCCGCCGCAGCGACACCGTGTCCAGCCGGCCCGGCTGGGTCACCCGGGGGATGTGCGGGGCGGCCGTGGTGACGTGCACCGCGACCTCGCACAGCAGCGCGACGCGCAGCCGTGCCCCGAGCGCGGTCCACAGCGTGTCCGGGACCGGCTCGGCGAGCAGGTACGGCACGCCGCCGGTGAGGATGCGGTCGAGGGCCTCGATCGCGGTGGCCTCGGGGCCGTCGGCGTGCAGCAGGAACCGGACCCGCAGGCGCAGCGGGTCACCGGGGCGTGCGGGCAGCGTCTCGGGCAGGACCGCGTACGGCCACACGGCCACCCACGGTCCGCCGAAGGCGCCGGACTGCACTCCGGTCGCCGCGGCCGGGTGTTCGACCCGCACCGCGACGTCGACTTCGGCCAGGCTGGCCAGCAGCAGCGCGGACGCCCGGGCCAACGGCCCGTGGTCCTCGTGATACCGCATCGGAACCTCCGCCTCGTCTCGTGCCGGGGCGGCACGATCACGAGACAGAGCGTCCGGTCACGGGCGGTGATACACCCACTGCTGTCAGCTGCGTGACGGGTCGGGCGCTGATTTCCGACGCAGGTCAGGCGGCCCCGGAGCCGAAGCAGCTGAAGCTGTACGCGGTCGCCCAGCGTTCGACGGGCGCGGCGGCCTGGGCGGCGGCCAGCGCGGCGGCCGGGTCGTGGCCGGCGCGCAGCCGCTGGTGCAGGCCGAGCATCAGTTCGCGGGTGGCCTCGTCGTCGACGGGCCCGGTGCTGGCGACCAGGGTCCGGGCCCCCGCGCCGAGCAGCGCGGCGGTCAGCCCCATCAGCTCGTCACCGGGGTGCACCGCGGACAGGCCGGTGTCGCAGGCGGACAGCACGACCAGGTCCGGGGCGCGGCGCAGCGTGGTCAGGTCGTGCACGGTCAGCGGCCCGTCGGCGAGGTCGAGGTGCGAGAACAGCGGGTTGTCGGCCCGGAACTCGCCGTGCGCGGCCAAGTGCACCCGGCGCGCCCCGTCGATCGCGGCGAGGGTCGCGGCGACGGTGGCCTGCGGTCCGGTGAGCTGCTGCGCGCCGGGGGCGAGTGCCGCGAGGGCCTGGACTTCGCCGATGGCATGGTCGGGGCGGGCGGCGGCGACGAGCACGAAGCGTTCGTCGAGGTCGGTGCGGCGGTTGGCGGTGCCACGCGCCCAGGCGGTCGCGGACGGGGCGACAGCAACGGGCCGCCCGCCGCAGCTCGGCATCGCCGCCCAGGGCAGCGCCTGCAGCGCTCCGGTGGGGACCACGACGAGTTCCCGGTCGCCGGTCAGCGCGGCGACCGGCCGCAGCAGCCAGTCGTCGAGCTGGCGCAGGCCGTGGCGGGCGGCGGCCTCGGCGGCGGCCAGCGACGCCGGGGAGCCGTAGCGCAGCACGAGGCGGCGCATCGCGAACCGCAGCGCCGCGATCTCCGGACCGAGCGCGGCAGCGTCGACCAGCGGGCTCAGGCGCACCCGGCCACCGGCGACGACGACGGCGAGCAGCCGCCCGTCCTGCTCGACGAGCTCGACCAGGGCGCGCTCACCGAGCCCGGCGGTGATCTCGTCGACGGAGCCTGGGGCGTCCACGGGCGACGTCGCGGGTCCGGTGCGCCAGGTGCGGCGGCGGATCGCGTCCTCCAGGGCGCGCTGGCGCTGCAGGGGCCGGGCCCGGCGGATCGCGTCGAGGGAGTCGCCGGCCAGTTCGGCGGTGACCCGGCGCAGCTGGGCGAGTTCGCGTACCAGGTCAGGGTCGTCGGCCGGGGTGCTCGGGGGCAGGCGCAGGGTCGCGGCGCGCCAGCGTTCGGCCCAGGCGAGCACCTGCCGGGCGGAGCGCTGCGACAGGGCCAGGCGTACGCCGAGCGCGGCGAGGTCGCCGCCCTCGGCGGAGCTGAGCACCCGCAACTCGGTCGCGCCGAGCGCCGCCCGGTACTGGTCGAGCAGCCGCAGCCCGTGGCGCAGCGCGCGCCGGGCCCCGGCGAGGTCGCCGTGGTGCAGCCGGCTGAGCGCCTGGGCGTGGCAGGCCCGGATGCGTAACCGGGCCGGGCCGTGTCCGGGCACGACACCGGCGAGATCGGCCAGCGCGCCGGGGTCACCGCTCTCGGCGGCGTACAGACGTGCTTCGAGGGCCTGTTCGGGCCACCCGGCGACGTCGAGCGCGTCGGCGAGCACCCGCAGCCGGGCGGTGCGCCGCTTCGGTGCGGCGCGGACCTGCAGGTACTCGGCGTGCACAGCCCAACGCCCGCGCTCCTGGCGGGTGAACGCGCGCCGGGCGAGCCGGGCCGCCTCCCGTGCGCCCGCGCCGTCACCGGCCGCGAGCGCCGCCTGCGCCTGCAGCAGCCGGGCCTGCGGCAGCAGCGTGCCGAGCCGGGCCGCGGCTGCGATCTCGACGGCCTCCTGCGCCGTCTGGTGCGCCTCGGGCAGCAGCCGAGCCGCCAGCAGCAGCTCGGCCCGGTCGATGAGCGCCTCGGCCGGGCGCGAGCCGCTGCGCCGGAAGTGCTCGTCGGCCTTGTCGTACCAGGTCAGCGCAGTGACGATGTCGCCGCTGGACGCCGCCACGAACCCGAGGTTGTGCTGGGCCTGCGCCGCCGCGGCCGGCAGCGCCAGCTCGCGGTACAGCTGCTCGGCACGCCCAAGATCGGCGCGGGCCTGCGCGAACGCGCCCCGGTAGGTCTGCAGCACGCCCCGGTTGGTCAGCGCCCTGGCCTGCCACAGCCGGTCGTCGTGGCGGCGGAACGCGGCCAGTGCCGACGTGTACGCGGCCAGCGCCTGCTCGTCGCGGCCCAGCCGGCGAAGCAGGATGCCGTGCTGCATCCGGGCCCTGGCCAGCGGCAGCCCGTCCAGCACCGACAGGGCCCGGCCGATCTCGGCCAGCGCCGCGTTGGGGCGGCCGAGGTCGTTGAGGACCAGCGCCAGGCTCATCCGCGACAGCGCCGCCAGCTCCGGCAGGCGGGCCCGGCCCGCGACCGCGATCGAGCGCCGCAGCCGCGCGGCGGCCAGGGCCGGATCCTGCAGCTCACGGGCCGCCAGCCCGAGGATGCGCAGCGACATCGCCACACCGGCCGGATCGCGGTCACGTTCGGCGCGGGCCAGCAGCCGCTCGCCGAGCACCCCGGCCCGTCGCGGGTCGGCCATGACCATCGCTAACACGCGCTCATGCTGGAAGACTCTCGCACGACCGTCCTATCGACACGGACAGTAGTGTCAGCGTTGCGACACATCTGGATGTATCAGCAGGCCGTCGGCCGCACTCTGTTGCAGGACGCAACACGAGACGGAGGAACGACGATGGCTATGCCGCAGGACCGCCTGCACCGCTGGCAGGACCGCCGAGCCCGGCGCATGGCCGGGCTGCCCTGGCTCGGCCAGGAGACCCGCGCCGACCGCAAACCGGTCTGGTACACCCGTGACGAGCTGCTGGTCCTGTCCGACCACCGGGCGTCGGCCGAACGCGTCCTCGGCGGCCTCGGGCACACCCGCGGCGTCGGCGAGACCGAACTCGCCCCCGGCCTGCTGCGGCTGCGCGCCGACGGCCTGGACGTGCCGACCGCCGCCCGCCGGGTGCGGGAAGCCGCCGCCCGTGACGGCGACGAGCGCACCGTCGTCAGCCCGAACCACGTGTTCGTGTCCACGCCGTTCGAGCACGGCGGCCCGTTCGGCCCACCGCAGCCGGCCCCGAAGCCCGGCGACCGCCCCGGCCCGCGCAAACCCGGCCAGCAGGTCGGCGTCGCGGTCATCGACACCGGCGTATGGCGCGACAGCCCGCTGCCCGCGCACGCCTACACCGCCGCCCCGACCGACTACGAGATCGACACCGACGTCGACGACGACGGCGTGATGGACGGCGACGTCGGGCACGCCAACTTCATCATCGGCGTCATCGGCGCCCGCACCGGCAAAGCCGACGTACGGGCCATGCGGGTGCTGGACACGTTCGGCCTGTGCACCGAAGCCGACCTGATCCTGTCGTTCGCGCGGCTCACCGACGAGAAGCTGATCAACCTGTCGCTCGGCGGGTACACCCTCGACGACCAGCCGCCCCTGGCCCTGGCCACCGCCCTGTCGGCACTGCTCACCGGCCGCGACCGGCTCGTCGTCGCCGCCGCGGGCAACGACGGGCTGCGCGACCGGCCGTTCTGGCCCGCCGCGTTCGCCGGCACCGACGTGCCCTGGGCCGACCAGGTCGTCGCCGTCGCCGCCCACGACGGCAAGGAGCTGTGCGACTGGAGCAACGCCGGCCCGTGGGTCACCGTCACCGCCCCCGGCGCCGACATCACCAGCACGTTCGTCAAGCACGGCCAGTTCCCGACCGGCTGGGCGTTGTGGAGCGGCACCTCGTTCGCGACCCCGCACGTCGTGGCGCTGCTGGCCGAGCAGACGGTCCGCAGCGGCTCGACCGAGGTCGCGCTCAAGACCGTGCTTGCCACCGCCGCGAACCGCTCCTACGGCGGATACCCGGGGCTGGCTTGACATCTTCCCCGCCCTAACGGACGGGGACTCCCGTGGTCACCCTCGGGTCTTCCTGTTTCGCCGACAACTGCCCCGACCGAGAGGATCCTCGTTGAGGTCTTACACTGTCTCCACAGGCTGTCACCGCCAGTCCGGCGGCCAGGATGTTGCGGGCCGCGTTGACGTCGCGGTCGTGAATGGTACCGCATCGGCACGTCCACTCCCGCACGTTCAGCGGCATCGATCCTGCCAGGGCACCGCACGCCGAGCAAAGCTTCGACGACGGGAACCAGCGGTCCACGACTACCAGGTCCCGGCCATACCAGGCTGCCTTGTACTCCAGCATGGTGCGCAGTTGCCGCCAGGCCGCATCGCTGATCGCGCGGGCCAGACGATGGTTCTTGACCATGTTACAAACGGTGAGGTCCTCGATTACGATCGTTTGGTTCTCACGAACGAGCCGAGTCGTCAGTTTGTGCAGGTGGTCACGCCTACGGTCAGCCATACGACCGTAAATGCGGGCGACCTTGATCCTGGCCTTGGCCCGGTTCGCGGAGCCCTTCTGCTTACGGGCCAGGTTTCGCTGTGCGCGGGCCAGCCGCTCGCGGTCGGCACGCTCATACCTAGGGTTGGTGACCTTCTCGCCGGTGGACAGGGTAAGCAGGCTGTTCAGGCCGGCGTCAATCCCGACTCGCCTGGTTGCCGAAGTCTCGGCGATCACGTCCTCGCAGAGCAGGGAAACGAACCAGCGTCCGGCTGCGTCCTGCGACACGGTCACCGTGGACGGCGAGCATCCCGCCGGCAGCGGCCGCGACCACACGATGTCCAGCGGCTGACTCATCTTCGCCAGGGTCAGCTTCTCGTCGCGCCACCGAAACGCGCTGGTGGTGTACTCCGCCGACCGGCGCGAACGCCTCTTGCTCTTGAATGTCGGGTGGTTGGTGCGTTTTGCCCAGAAGTTGGTGAACGCGGCCTGCAGGTGCCGCAGCGCCTGCTGCAGCGGCACGGACGAGACCTCGTTCAAGAACGCCAGGTCGTCGATCTTCTTCCATGCGGTGAGCAGGGCCGAGGTGGCGTTGTAGTCGATCCGCGCCTGGCGCAGCGTCCACGCCTCGGTCCGGGCCTGCAAGGCCATGTTGTAGACCAGCCGAACGCACCCGAACGTCCGCGACAACTCAGCAGCCTGCACATCGGTCGGGTAAAAGCGGAACTTGAACGCCCGCTTCACAGTCCTCGACACGATTCGCATCCTAAACAGACGCTCGGCGAGCATCGGAGGTGGGTAGAAGTCGGTCCGCCTCAGCGACAGATCGGCTTTCCGTTTACTGCTCCGCAGGGGTTCCGTTCCTCTCCGGCCTGAAGGCCGGAGTGTCCACAGAAGGAATCAGATGACCCAGACCCCGCCCCACACGCTGCCCGAATCGGACACCGCCGCGCTGCTGCGCCAGGCCGCCGAAGGCAGCCAGCGCGCCTGGAACACCATCGTGGAGCGGTACTCCGGCCTGGTCTGGTCGGTGGCGCGCAGCCACCGGCTCGGCCAGGCCGACGCCGCCGACGTCTTCCAGGCCACCTGGCTGCGCCTGGTCGAGCACCTGGGCGCGATCCGCGAACCCGAGCGGCTCGGCTCGTGGCTGGCCACCACCGCCCGGCGCGAGTCCCTCGCCGTGCTGCGCCGCGCCGGGCGCGATCTGCCCGTCGGTGACCTGCTCACCCTCGAACCGCAGGACCGCTCCGCCCCGGAGGTCGACAGCGACCTGCTGCGCCGCGAACGCGACGGCGTGCTGTGGCGGGCGTTCGCGCAGCTGCCCGGGCAGTGCCAGTCGGTGCTGCGGCTGCTGCTGATGGACCCCGCCCCCAGTTACGCCGAGGTCAGCTCGGCCTTGGACATCCCCGTCGGCAGCATCGGCCCGACCCGTGCGCGCTGCCTCGACCAGCTTCGCCGGAGGTTGAACCCCTGATGACCGCGTACGACGACGACACGCCTGCCGAGCTGCGCGGGCTCACCACACGCATGGACCCGGTGCCGCCGCACCTGATCGCGCTCGCCAAGGAGAGCCTGGCCTGGCGCGACACCGACGCCGCGCTCGCCCAGCTGGTACGCCAGATCGACCTGGCCGGGGTGCGCGGGGAGGACCTGCCGGACCTCTTCACGTTCACCGCCGGCGAACTGACCATCGAGATGGAGGTGGCGGTGACCGGGCTGACCGCGGCGCTGACCGGCCAGCTCGTGCCGCCGCAGCCGGCCAGCATCCGCGTCGACCACGCCGACGGACCCACCTGGGTCGAGGCCGACCCACTGGGCCGGTTCTCGGTGGCCTGCGTGACCCGCGGGCACCTGCGCCTGCACTGCCATCCCGCCCAGGGCGGCCCGGTCCAGACGTCCTGGACTTTGATCTGAATCCGAAGGTGGGGCGGGCCGTGGTCCCCGGCCCGCCCCACGAGACCCGATCGCACTGATCGGGTCTGGCGGGCGGTCAACGGGGGCCGCCCGCCAGTCATCCACCGCTACAACTGCTCCTCCTTCGGCCCCTCCACCACCAGCTCCAGGTCGATGCTGCCGTCCTCGGCCGGGCTCTCCACGACGTGCGTGCCGAACCCGGACCGGGTCAGCGCCCCGAACCCGGCGAACATGTCGGCGACCGAGGTCATCGCCCGGCGGGCGCCGAGCCACCGGTTCTCGTTGTAAGCGTGGTAGGCGTCGCCGTACGTGATCCCGTCGGTCAGGCTCAGCAGCGGGCGCTTGCGGCCCGAGTTCACCTTCATGATCGCGGCGAAGCTGACCAGCATCAGGCCGAACACGTTGCCCGCCCAGGTCAGGTTGAACTCGTCCACGCCCGGAACGCTGTTGCGGCCGCCGGCCGCGGCGGTGAAGCTCACCGTCTTGTTCTTCTTGTGGTACGACTGGATCCAGCCCGTGTGCCCGTCCAGCGGATGCTGCGGCGTGGTGCTGGCCAGCCCGCCCCGGTGGATGTACAGCGGGGTCTCGATGATGAACGGGCGGCTGAAGTCGATGACCGCGTTGCCCAGGTGCAGCAGCCCCTGCGGCGGCGTGTTCGCCGCGATCATCTGCTCGCGGTGCTCGACGAGCTTGCGCTGGTCCTCCAGCTCGCCGAGCACGTCACCCTCGGCGAACGGGTCGCCGATCGACGGGCCGAACCGCTTCAGCGCCGGCACCGGGCCGCCGGCCGGCGAGAACATCGACAGCATCCCCCAGAACGGGGACCACGACGTGGTGTCCTCGAACTCCTTCTGGAACTCCTCCGGCACCGGCTGGGCGTAGGTGTGGTTGAGGTACGCGTGCTCCTTGCCCAGCCGGTTCTTACGCCGCAGCACCCAGCTGAACCCGACGAAGTAGGGGCTGCGCGGGCGGTACGTGCCGTCCTTCGCGTTCGACTGGACCTCGCACGCCTCGGCCAGCTTCGCCATGCCGGTGCCGCCGTTGTCGCACATCGCGATCGGGGCCAGCTCGGGCTTGTCGAGGTTGAACTCGGTGCCGGTGGTGTCCTTGGCCAGCTTCGTGAACGACTCCTCGTCCAGGTCGTTGACCTGCACGCCGACGAGCAGGTTCAGCTTCTTGAGATTGAGGCGATACTTCATCAGCGCGCGCTGCTTGATGAGCTGCCAGGCGGTCGGGTCGGGCTGCATGCTGCCTCCTCGGGGCGGCACGCGGTCGGAGGTGACCGCGTGTACCCGAGCAGATGAGCGGCGACCCGCGCCTGATACGGCTCGCGGTGGCGGGCATCGGACACCACCCGATGGGCTGACGGCGGGCCCGCACCACTGGTGTGCGGGCCCGCGTTCCCCGAACCCGGGCCCGCTCAGCCGGTCGGGAAGTTGTCGGCGGTGCGGATGCGGTCGCGCACCCACACCCCGGCGGCCTTGAGCCGGCTGGTCCCCGCGTACGGCCCCGTGCCGCAGGTGCCCGTGGTGAACACGGCCCCGGTGCGGAAGTCGTCGCTGAAGTTCCAGTTCGTCCAGCTGATCTTCTTGGCCGCCATCAGGTCGATGTAGGCCTGTGCCTGGGTGAAGTTGTTCGGGCCGTCGCCGGAGGCTTCCTGGGTGCCGAACTCGGTGACGAACATCGGGATCTGATCGGCCGCCCGCGACAGGGCGTTGAGGTAGCTGCTGCCGTGCGAGGCGGCATAGAAGTGGAACGTGTACATGATGTTGGTCGCGTTGACCTTATTGTTGATCACCTCGGTCTCGTTCGCGCCGTCCGACAGGCCCAATGACGACCAGGCCCGCGTGCCGACCAGCACGACCGCGTCGGAGTCGACGGCGCGGATCGTCGGGATGATCTGCTCGGCGTAGCTCTTGATCGCCGCCCAGCCGACGCCGTTGGGTTCGTTGGCCACCTCGTACAGGATGTTGGTCTTGCTCGCGTGCCGCTGCGCGATCGCGGTGAAGAACGTGCGGGCGCGGGCCAGGTTGTAGTTCGGGTCGCCCGGGGTGAGCATGTGCCAGTCGACGATGACGTACATGCCGCGCGCCGTGGCCTGCTCGATGTAGCCGTGCACCCGGTCGGTGAACAGCTGCGGGTTGGTCTCGTAGCCGTCTTCCTGGATGTACATCGACACCCGCAGCACGTCGGCGTTCCAGTCGGTGGCCAGCGCGTTGAGCGAGGAGTCGTTGACGCACTGCGGATACCACTGGATGCCGTGCGTCGACATGCCGCGCAGCTGGATCGGCTGGTTGTACCGGTTGCACAGCTTCACACCGCACACCCGCAGCTGCCCGTTGATCGCCACCGGCGTGGTGCCGGTCGGCGGACTGGGCGAGGCGCTGGGGCTGGGCGGCACTGACGGGCCGGTGCCGTACACGTCGAACTCCCACAGCGAGTAACCCCACTGGGTCGCGCGCGCCGTACCGTACACGCGAACGTAGCGGCCGTTGGCGCTCAGCCCGGTGATCGAGTCTGTGCCGCCGTTGCCGCTGGTCGTGCTGTAGACGCTGGTCCAGGCGTTGCCGTCGGCGGACACCTCGATCCGGTACCCGGTCGCGTAGGCCGCCTCCCAGTTCAGCTCGACCCGGGTGATCGCCGACGATGCACCCAGGTCGACGCGCAGCCACTGCGGGTCGACGCCCGCCGCGCTGGCCCACCGGGTCGTGGTGCTGCCGTCGACGGCGTTGCCTGCGGGCAGGGTGGTGTCCTCGACCGAGGAGGCGGTCGCGGGCTTGCCGCGCGACAGCAGCGTCTCGCTCGGCCCGGTGTTGACCTCGACGTCGAGGTAGTCGAGGTTCGCGGTGCCTGTCGCGGTCGTGGCGGCAACCCGGACCGTGTTGTTTCCGGCCGCGAGCAGCGCGGTGACGGTCTTGTTGGTCCATGTCGTCCACGCGCTGGTGGCGTTGAAGGCGCTCGCGGCGGACACGACGGTGCCGTTGACGATGATGTCGGCCGGGCGGTTCGCGCCGCTGCCGTTGGCATACCGGATGGTCAGGGTCGCGCTCCCGGCGCTGGGCAGGTTCACCGTCCACTGCACGGCCGAGCCGATCGCGTTGTCGGTGTTGACGAACCCGCTGCCGGAGTACCCGGCGTGGTTGGCTTCGACGACGCCCTGCGAGATGGTCGCCGACTCGGCCTCGTAGCGGGTCGGTGCGGCCCACGCCGGCAGGGTCGCGCCGACGGCGAGGGCGGTCAGCGTCACCAGCGACGCGGCGGCGGCCGCGCGCCACGGCCTGCTGAGGATCTTCATACACGTTCTCCAAGCTGTCGTCGGGGGTGCGGGCCCGTGGCGGTGCGGCCACGGGCCCGCACCGGTCAGGACGCGAAACGCAGGCGCACGATGACGTTGTTGAGCACCGTCGGCGTGCCGCCGTTCATGTCGTTGTTGGTCGAGGTGAGCCACAGGCCGCCGTCGGGGGTCTTGACGACGGTGCGCAGCCGGCCCCAGGAGCCGTTGAAGAACGCCCGCGGGGTGTCGGTGGTGCTGCCGGTGATGCGCATGACCCACAGGCGGGTGCCGCGTACGGCGGCCATGTAGATCCAGTCGTTGACGATCTCGATGCCGCTGGGTGAGGCGGACGCGGTGCTCCAGGTGCGCACCGGGTTGACGAAGGCCGGGTTGCCGCAGGTGCCTTCGCAGGTCGGCCAGCCGTAGTTGGAGCCCGGGGTGATGATGTTCAGCTCGTCCCAGGTGTTGTCGCCGAACTCCGACGACCACAGCCGACCCTGCGAATCCCAGGCCAGGCCCTGCGGGTTGCGGTGGCCGAGGCTGTAGACGCGGGTGCCGAACGGGTTGCCGGGTGCGGCCGCGCCGGTGGTGGTGACCCGCAGGATCTTGCCGTTGAGCGAGTTGAGGTTCTGCGAGCGGCTGCTGTCCTGCCCGTCGCCGGTGGTGATGTAGATGTAGCCGTCGGGGCCGAACTTCACCCGGCCGCCGTTGTGGAAGCGGTTCTTGGCGATGCCGGTGACCAGCGCCTCGCGCGGGCCGATGGTCCCGTTCTCGAACTTGAACCGGACGAGCCGGTTGTCGGAGGCGGCGGTGTGGAACGCGTACACCCAGTGGTCGGTGGCGAAGTTCGGGCCGACGGCCAGGCCGAGCAGGCCGCCCTCGCCGGTGGTGGTGACGGCTTCGGTGATGGTGCCGACGACGGTCTTCTGACCGGCCAGGGTCACCCGGACGATCTCGAACCGGTCGCGTTCGGCGACCAGCGCGCTGCCGTCGGGCAGGAACGCGATGCCCCAGGGCAGGTCCAGCTGCGTGTTGACGTTGCGGTCGAAGACGGGGTCGCCACCGCCGGCCTGCGTGGACGTCGTCACCGGCAGCACGGCGCTGACCGGCGAGGTGTTGCCGTTCGCGTCGTAGGCCAGCACTGTGTACTGGTACGTCGTCGCGGCGGTCAGGCCGGTGTCGGACGCGGTCAGGTCGGGCACGTCGGCGATCTGGGTGCCGTTGCGCGAGACGCGGTAGCCGCGCACGCCGACGTTGTCGGTCGACGCGTTCCAGGCGAGAGTCACGGTGCTCGCGGTGACGCCGGTGGCGCGCAGGCTGCCCGGGGTGGTGGGCGGCTGGGTGTCGGTGCTCGGCGGGGTAGTGACGGGCAGGTTGTTGCTGCCCTGCGACGGGTTGCCGGCCGCGTCGTAGGCCAGCACGCTGAACACGTACGACGTGTTGGGCTGCAGGTTGTTCAGGGCGGCGGTGAGGATGTTGCCGCCGACCTCGGCCACGACGTTGCCGCCGTTGTAGACGACGTAGCGGGCGACGCCGACGTTGTCGGTGGACGCGTTCCAGGCCAGGTCGACGCCGTTGGGGCGGACCTCGCCGACGACGCGCAGGCTGCCGGGCGCGGTGGGCGGCTGGCTGTCCGACGGGGCGGTGACCCGCAGCCGGTCCAGGTTGGGGCCGCCGTTGACGGTGGTGGCCGTCGCGCGGATCGTGTTGGTGCCGGCGGTCAGGCTCGCGGTGACGGTCTTGTCCGCCCAGGTGGGCCACGCGCCGGTGCCGGCGAAGGACAGGCCGGGCGCGGCGGGGCTGCCGTTGACGGTGATGTCCATCGGGCGGTCGATCGTGGTGCCGTTGGCGTAGCGCAGGGTCAGCGGGTAGTTGCCGGCGGCGGTCACCGAGACGGTGAACTGCACGTACGACCCGGTGACGTTGTCGTAGTTGACGAACCCGGTGCCGGTGTAGCCGGCGTGGTTGGACTCGACCAGGCCCTGCGAGATCGTCGCGCTCTCGGCCTGGTAGTCGGTGAACGCGGGCGGCGGGCCGGTGGTCAGGTTCCACTGCTGGCTGGTCAGGCCCGCGATGCAGGACCAGAGGTGCAGTTTGGCGGCGTCGGCGGTGCTGCCGCTGACGACGTCGAGGCACTTGCCGGTGACCGGGTTGACCAGGGTGCGGGCGGTGCTGCTGTAGGTCCACTGCTGGTTGGGGTTGGTCGCCGAGCAGTCCCAGATCTGCACCTTGGTGCCGTTGGCGTTGACGCCGCCCGCGACGTCGAGGCACTTGCTGCCCAGCGCCCGGATGGTGCCGTCGGTGCCGACGGTCCAGGTCTGGGCGGCGCTGGCGTTGCAGGTGTAGATCTGCACCTGGGTGCCGTTGACGGTGGTCGCGGACGGGATGTCGATGCACTTGCCGGACGCGACGCCGGTGATCGGGCCGACCGTGTCTGCGGCGGCCGGTGCGGCGGCGACGACCTCGATGGTGGCGGCGACGCAGATCGCCACGGCGAGGACGGCGAGGCGGCGCAGGGGCGGGGAGTTCATACGGGGGGCTCCGTTCCTCGCGACTGGCTCCGCGAGACCGGAAAACGGACGCTCGGGGCAGCGGGACGGCGGATGCCAGCCAAGAGTGTTAGTTAAGTTAACTTATAGACTGTGAACGATATTGGTCCACATCAGTGCGGTCAAGCCGATCAGTCCGAATTGGCATGCTCCCGGGAGATGCCGCTCCACAGGTCTGGCGTTGGCAACTACTTGCCAGGACTTGCCGAGACTGTGAACTTCCTTTAGGTTGAGCACTCGCAACGGCAGCTCAGAGTGGGTGCCGGTCAGCAAATCTGTGGTCCGGTGGCGACCCACGCGCCCACCGGACCACCCTTCCTGGAGGACGACATCACATCGACACACCGGCGGCTCGGCGCACTGGCCCTGGCCGCCACACTCGGCCTGGCGGGCTGCACCAGCGACAGCGGGGCCGCCCCGGCGGCCGCGGCGTCGCCGGCCGCCAACCCCGCGATCAGCCCCGAGCTGCCGCGCTACGTGGCCGCCGCCGACGAGGCCAACGTCCAGGGACCGGCGACGGTGATCCGCGCCGGCGCCCGGCCGACCGTGGTCGACGACAACGGCCGCGTGCAGGCGATGGTGTTGCGCGACGAGAGCCGCACCACCTTCACCAGGGGCAACTACCGGCTGACCGTGTACTGCGTCGGCGCCGGCACCCTGTACGCGCACTTCGCCATCGGCGGCGTCTCCAAGATCGAGGAGCTGCCGACCTGCGACACGGCCCGGCCGACGGTGTCGTCGGTCGAGCTGAGCCTGCCCGCGGACGCGGCTGACCTGTCCGTGATCATCATGCCGATCGGCGACGCCCAGGCGGGAGTCGCCTACCAAGTGCAGCGGCAGTGACGCCGGCACAGGCCCGGCCCGCCGGGGACCCACGGGGGGTCCCCGGTGGGCCGCGGCCGTGACGCCGCAGCGACGCGGACTTGCCAAAACTTGGCAAGTTGCGCAGCATGGGGGGCATGCCTGACCAGCGGCCCGACCACGGACGGGCCGAGAGCGCCGTGCCCGATCAGCCCGCCTTCGGCCGGCAGCTGCGCGCCCTGCGCCAGCAGCGCGGCCTGTCTCAGGCCGAGCTGGTCGGCACCGCCCTGTCCACGGCGTACCTGTCGCGACTGGAGTCGGGCCAGCGCCCGCCGACCGCGAAAGTGCTCAAGCTGCTGGCCGAGCGGCTCGGCGTGCCGGCGGACGCGTTCGCCGTCGCGCCGCCGCAGGGCCTGGGCGAGATCGTGGCCAAGGCCGCCTCCGCGCCCCGGCCCGACGACGCGGTCCCCGCGCTGCGCCAGGCCCTGGCCGAGGCCACCGCCGCCGACGCGGGCAGCCGCTGGCACGCGCTGTGGCTGCTCGCCGAGATCCACACCCGGCGGCTGGAGCGCGCCGAGGCACTGGCCGTGCTGCACCGGCTGGTCACGCTCGGCGACGACATCGGCGACCCCGAGCTGCGGGTGCGCGCCCGCAACCGGCTCGCGCTGTGCCACCGCTCGCTCGGCGAGATCCCCGCCGCGTACGCCGTGGCCCAGCAGGCCCTGGCCCTGGCCGACGAGCAGCCGGTGCCTGCCGACGACGCCGCCCGAACCCTGCTGACGCTGATCTCGGTCGAGGCCGAGCTGGGACGGCTGCCCGACGCCCGTGCCCACGCCGACGACCTGCGCGCGCTGACCGCCGACCGGACCGGCACGCTGCCGGTCGAGGCGCTGTGGACCGCCGCGACGGTCCGGATCCGCCAGGGCGACGACGCGGCCGCGCTGGAGCTGCTGCACCAGGCGCTGCACCGGCTGGACAGCCACGACGACCTGGTCCTCTGGCTGCGGCTGCGGCTCGCGGCGGCGTCGCTGTGCCTGCAGATGACGCCCCGCCAGGTCGAGGAGGCCGCCGCGCGGCTGGACGAGGCGCACCCCGCCGTCGCGCTGGTCGGCACACCACTGCACAACCAGGAGTTCCTGCTGCTCAGCGCTCAGCTGGCGTACCAGCGGGGACGGGACGAGGCGGCCGAGGCGGCCTGCGCGGGTCTCGCGCCGACCGAGCACCTGCTGACCTTCCGCGACCGGGTCCGGCTGCACCTGCTGCGCAATCAGCTCCTGCTGCGCCGGGGCGAGTCCGCCACCGCCCTGGCGAACCTGCGCGACCTGGCCCGGCAGGCACACGAGGCGGCCAACATCGACCTGGCGGCCGAGATCTGGCGAACCATCGCCGAGGCCCCCCACCAGCCCGCTTCCTGAACCACCGTCCGGCAGGCCGGCGCCCCACCCATTGACGCATTCGCTGTCACCAATTTACGATGGCCACCTTCGGCGACCAGCAAGCGCTTTCCATCCTGTCCGTCCCCCATCCGGGAGCGCCCGTATGAGACGCCGTCGCATCATCCTGCCTGCCATCGTCACGCTCGCCGCCCTGGTCCTGTCGACCTCGGTCGCCGGACCCGCCTCCGCCGCACCCCGATTCCGGGTGCTGGTCTTCTCGAAGATCACGAACTTCTACCACGACTCGATCCCCGCCGGCATCGCCGCGATCCAGCAGCTCGGAGCCGCACACAACTTCGAGGTCGAGGCGACCACCGACGCCGCCGCGTTCACCGACGCCAACCTGGCCCGGTTCGACGCGCTGATCTTCAACAACACCAACTCGACGCCCGCCTCCGGAGCCCTGCTCGACGCGTCCCAGCGGCTCGCCCTGCAGAACTTCATCCGCGCGGGCGGCGGCTGGGCGGGCCTGCACGCCGCGTCGGCCAGCGAGCGCGACTGGACCTGGTACGACGGCCTGGTCGGCACGATCTTCGACTACCACCCGGACTTCAGCGCGACCGGCGGGGTGTACCCCGGGCGGATCAAGGTCCTCGACCGCGCGCACCCGTCCACCCGCAACCTTCCTGAGCTGTGGGAACACAGTGAGGAGTGGTACAACTGGAAAACCAATCCCACCGGCCGGGTGCACACCCTCGCCCAGATCAAGGTCCGTGACGGCATCTCCGGCCTCGACGAGGGCGTCGACCACGCGTACTCGTGGTGCCAGAACTACGACGGCGGCCGGTCCTGGTTCACCGCGGGCGGGCACAGCAGCTCCGCGTTCAGCAACACCCTGTTCCTGGAGCACCTGCGCTGGGGCATCGAGTGGGCCGCGGGCGCCGTCGCCGGCGACTGCAGCGCCACCCAGAACGGCCAGTTCCAGCGCGTGCCGCTGGTCGACCAGGACCTCGCCGACCCGTTCGAGCTGGCCGTGGCACCCGACCGGCGCGTCTTCTACATCCAGCGCACCGGCGCGGTGAAGGTCGTCGACCAGGCCACCCTCGCCGTCACCACGCTGATCGACTTCGCGTACACCCCGGCCCAGACCAGCCAGTCCGACGGGCTGCTCGGCCTGACCCTGGACAACAACTTCGCCACCAACAACTGGCTGTATCTGCTGTGGTCGGACAAGACCCTGAACCAGCTCAACCTGTCCCGGTTCACCGTCACCGGCGCGACGGTCGCGCTCAGCTCCGAGAAGCGGCTGCTGACCATCCCGACGCTGCGCGGCGAGGCCCGCGCCAACTCGCACATGGGCGGCTCGATCGCCATGGGCAAGGACGGCAACCTGTACGCCGCGATCGGCGACAACACCGACCCGTTCGAGTCCAGCGGCTACACCCCCATCGACGAGCGGTCCGGGCGGCGCGCGTTCGACGCCCAGGGCACCTCCGGCAACACCAACGACCTGCGCGGCAAGATCCTGCGCATCCGCCCGCAGGCCGACGGCACCTACACCGTCCCGTCAGGCAACCTGTTCGCACCGGGCACGGCCAAGACCAGGGCCGAGGTGTACGCGATGGGCTTCCGCAACCCGTTCCGCATCACCGTCGACCCGTTGACCAACGCGGTTCTGGTCGCCGACTACGGCCCCGACGCCACCGCCGCCAACGCCAACCGCGGCCCCGAGGGCACCGTGGAGTTCAACCGGGTCACCAGCGCCGGCAACTACGGCTGGCCGTACTGCATCGGCAACAACATCGCCTTCAACGACTACAACTTCGCCACCAGCACGTCCGGGGCGAAGTTCAACTGCGCCGCCCCCGTCAACAACTCCCCCAACAACACCGGCCTGACCACCCTGCCCGCCGCCCGCCCCGCCCTGGTCTGGTACGCCTACTCCGCCTCGGCGCAGTTCCCCGAGGTCGGCACCGGCGGCGGCGGCCCGATGAGCGGCCCCGTCTACGACTACGACCCCGCCAACCCCCGCATCTCGAAGTTCCCCGAGTACTTCGAGGGCAAGTGGATCGTCTACGAGCTGACCCGGCAGTGGTGGAAGACCCTGTCGCTGCACAAGACGGCGCAGACGTTCACCGACCCGCGCTTCGGGCCCACCACCGTCGGCGGGCTGCAGTCCATCAACGGGATCTTCGCCGGAATGAGCTGGATCCAGCCGTTCGAGGCCGAGTTCGGACCCGACGGGTCGCTGTACGTCATCGACTTCGGGGCCGGGTCCGGCAGCGGACGCGGCGGCTCCAACGACGGCGCGGGCATCTACCGCATCGACTACGTGGCCAACGGTGTCCCGCCCACCGCGAAGATCACCACGAGCCGGGACAACGGCCCCGCGCCGCTCGCCGTCACGTTCTCCAGCGCCGGCTCCGTCGGGGCGACCAGCTACGCGTGGGACTTCGACGGCAACGGCACCGTCGACTCCACCGCCGCCAACCCGTCCTACACGTACACCACACGTGGCCGGTTCAGCGCCCGGCTGACCGTCACCGGCGCGGCCGGGCTGACCGCCGTGGCCAGCACCGAGATCACCGTCGGCAACACCCGCCCGACCGTCACCATCAACGTGCCGCAGGGCGGCTTCTTCGAGTTCGGCGACCGCATCCCGTACACCGTGACCGTCACCGACCCCGAGGACACCACCATCGACTGCAACCGGGTCGTGGTGCAGACCCTGCTCGGGCACGACTCCCACGCCCACCCGCTGGACAACTACGTCGGCTGCTCCGGCACCCTGGTCACCGAGTCCGGCGGCGGCGACGGGCACGGTCCCGGCACCAACCTGTTCACGCTGATCAGTGCGCAGTACACCGACGCCGGTGCGACGGGGGTGCCCGCTTTGGTCGGCTCGTTGCAGGTCGAGCTGCAGACGCGCAGCATGGAGGCCGAGCACTTCGACGCCTCCTCCGGGGTGAGCGTGCTCGACCGGGCCACGGCACAGGCCGGACGCCGGCTCGGCGACATCGACAACGGCGACTGGATCAACATCGGGCCGGTCAACCTGCAGAACATCAGCGGTGTCGTGGTCGGGGCCAGCTCAGCGGGCACCGGCGGGACCATCGAGTTCCGCAACGGCTCGCCCACCGGCGCGCTGCTGGGCACGGCGACCATCCCGGTCACCGGCAGCTACGACTCGGTGATCTCGCCGACCGTGCCGCTGACCAACCCGGGCGGGACGTTCACGCTGTACCTCAAGTTCGTCAAGTCCGGGCAGACCGGCGACCCGGACATCATGGCCCTGGACTGGCTGCGGTTCAACGGGCGCGGCGTCAAGGTCGAGACCGGCGCGACACTGACGGTCGGGGCCACCCCGACCACCGGGACCGGGCCGCTCACCGTCAACTTCACCAGCACGTCCACGGCCCCGCCCGGCCGTACGATCGTGGACCGGGAATGGCGCTTCGGCGACAACACGGCCACCGTGCATGCCGCCACGGCCAGCCACGTCTACAGCCGCAAGGGCACCTACACCGCCTGGCTGACGCTGACCGACAGCGCCGGCGCGACCCACTCCAGCAGCGTGGTGATCACCGTGAACTGACGCGCCCCTGGCCGGCGGCCTACCGCGAGGTACGGCCGCCGGCCATCCGCTGCGCGAAGAAGTCGCGCGCCGACCTCATCCGGGGACTTCGCTTCCGCCGACTGTTCTAGACTCCGCCGATGGCTGTGGACGAGGACGTTCGGTTGGGGCGCATCGCCGACAAGCTCGCGATGGCACGCGCCATGCCTGAACTGCTCACAGCCTTCGGGGTCGAGGGGCACGAGTTCGTGCTCGAACCACCGGCGACCGAGGCAGCAGTGTCCGCCTTCGAAGCCCGGCACGAGGTGGCCCTCCCTGCGGCATACCGGTTGTTCCTCACCGAACTGGGTGACGGTGGCGCCGGGCCCGGTTACGGACTGGGGCGCCTCGCAGCCTTGTGCGACAGGAGCTGTCACCACCCGGGGCACCTGGCGCAAGCCAGTCCCTATCTGCCCGGACGCCGGTATCTCGATGACTGGGAACAGCGCCACGAGGACCCACCAAGCCCCGACCGGCTCTTCATGCCAGGCACGCTGCAGATCGTCAGTCACGGTTGCTCCCTTGCCACCCGGCTTGTCGTGACAGGGCCCGCACGGGGACGGCTGATCAATCTCGACTACGACGGACCCCTCGGCCCGTACGTGGTCGAGGATGCCGACTTTCTGACCTGGTACGAACGATGGCTCGACGAGCTCGTCGCCGGCTTCGACATGGGCTGGTTCGGCGAGCGGCTGCCGCTGGACCAGCCCGACCTGATCACGGTGCTCACCGACGACCCGTCACCCCACCGGCGTCTCCGGGCTGGCGAGTCGCTGATGCAGCAACCGAAGATCGGCGAAGCCGCCTGGACGGCACTCGCGCACGCCGTGACGGCAGACCCTGACCCGACGGTACGCGCTGCGCTGCTGCACGACCTGACCGAGCAACGACGCGACGAACGACGTCGACCGGACCCAGCTTCGGCCGACGCGAACGAGGTCGCGCGATACGCGCGTTCGTGTGACCCGCCAGGACTCGAAGCACTCGCCATACAGCGCGTGTTGACGTTGGACGACATCGTTCCAGAACTCGACAGTGGCGACCTCGAACGGTCCCGCTACGCCGCGTACATCCTCGGCAGGGACTTCCCATGGACCAGCCAGGAGAAGGTGCTGCAAGAATTGCTCGACAGCGTCGCTCGGCGGCTTCTCGCGGATCCTGACCCCCTCACCCGCTCTCACGGCGTGGTGGTGGTCAATCGTTTCGATCTCGACCATCTTCACCCCATGCTGCGCGAGTCGCAGGAGTGTGAAAGCGATCCCTGGGTGTTGCACTACATCGACTGGTGCCTGACCAGGAAGGCACGCCTTGCCGCGTACTCCGACGACCCCTGGGCCGCCGACCCCCTGGCCTCATCCAACCCCTGGGAATCTGCGCCCCCGTTTTGATGCTCTCAAGTCGCCCTCCGACGGTCGGATGTTCATCTCCGCTGATCAGGGCGATGGAGACGGCAGTTGCGGGTTCGACGCAGCAGAGGAAGCGGCACCGAAGTGTTTCGGTCGGCGGGTTAGCGGGTTGGCGGCTTCGACCGCGATCAACGAGCGCATCGACGAGAGGTACGCATCGAGCCCATTCGACTCGTAAAGTCGGGCACAACGGCACGGCTTCAGCGTCCGGGGGCGGCACGAGGGAACCGCCACCCGGACGCGGGCCGTCACCTATGAGCCGCTCAGGCATCGGCGAGGTTCTGTATGGGAGACGCCTGAGCTGGTACGGCAGGGCGGCGGCTGAGCACGTAGTCCAGTACCCGTTGTACGGCTGCTTCATGGTTGTGCGGGGTCAGCGGCTCGCCCGGAATGCCCAGCTCGTTGAGGACGTCGGTGATGCCCTGTGCAGCCATCGCCCGGAAGCGGCCGTCAGGGTCGCGGGGCTTGTTCGTCCCAAGCGGGATGGATGGGTCGAGCTGTGCAGAGAAGATGAGGTCGTAGGTTTGGGCGTGGTGGCCGGAGAGCGCCAGCAGGTAGGAAGCCCACCGTCCCGGGGCCGCGTCGCCACGGTAGGCCAGCGCGGCTCGGTAGTAGCCGAGCGCGTCGGGTACGGGCCGGTCGACGAGGACGACATCCGCGTCGAGCCCCGCTACCAGCTCCCGCGATATGCCAGCGGTCATGATCCAGAGCGTGCTTTCGGGAACGTGGTTGTAGAGGATGGGAAAGCCGAGGTTCATCGCCTCTTCGCCGAGGTCGGACACCACCGTGACGCGGATGGCGCACTTCTGGAGTGCCGAGCTGACGGCCGTCACGAAGGTGGTCTTCCCGGTCGAGTGGGTGCCTGTGACTGCGATCTTGATGGTCACCAGAGTGTGCCTTCCTGCGAGATGAGGGGTCGGCTGGGCAGGGTGGAGCCGGGCAGGCTCGCCCAGTCGAAGAGGGTGTCGCGCGCGTCGGTCGCCTCGGCGAGAACCGCGAACAGGCGAGCGGTGGCGTAGGCGTCGAAACCTGCGCGGTGGCGCTTACCGCGTTCATCCGCGAGGACGATCTGAGCGTGCGCCAGCAGGGGGTCAAGGCCGTAGCCGCCGAGTCCGGGCCACACCTTCTTGGCCAGCCGCATGGTGTCCAGGATCATGGGCGGCTGCCACTCGGGCAGTTGGACGCCGAGGACCTTGCGCTCGACGCTGGCGTTGTGGGCGATCGGGATACGGTCGCCGAGTGAGTCGAGGAGTTCGTCGGCGAGTTCCTCGATCGACGGGGCTTGCGCGACATCGGCGTTGGTGATGCCGTGGACCTTCTTGGTGACGAGCTGTGTGATGGGCTGGGACGGCTTGATCAGCCACGTATGCGGCTCGCCGACGATCGTCAACCCGTCAAGGTGCACCAGGGCGATCTCCACGACTTCGGGTGTCGGCTGCCCGTTGCCTTCGACATCGACCACGACGAAGCGGAGATCGTCGAACTCCGGTGTCATGTGGTTGCTCCCTCGGGTCGCGGTGTCCATCCGATGTCGGCCCGCCCGTGCCGGCGAAGGTGGTGCGGTTTGTCGACATCGTGCACCTGATAACCGAGCGTGTGCTGCATCAGATACCGCGGCTGTTCGCTCAGCCCTTCGACGACCACGGCCCGGTCGTTGATCTCGACCAAGCGGCACCCTAGGTCGGCGGCCATCTGCGCTACGCGGGCGGTGTCCGGTCGCTGCCAGGCGTCGGCGCATCGGCCGACCTGGGCGACAGGGCAGATGTCGCACAGTTCGCGGATTCCGTAGTGGCCGTTGTAGTCGGCCACCTGGTGCGCGTAGGCCACCCCGCAGCTCGTCTTGCGAAACAGCGGGGCGCGAAGTCCGTCGTCACTCATGAACGTGGACAGGATCCGCGTCTCAAGGTCGCCGGGGAAGATCTTGCGGCGGGCGGTCTCGCCGTAGGGCTCCGGGAGTCCGTGCGACCGGTAGTAGTCCTGGATCTGCTGACGGTAGAACAGCCCCGTGTAGACGACCGCGTGAGCGCTGGCCGACAGCTCCCGGGCTCGGCGGATGTGCTCGTCGGTGTCGTTGAGCCCAGGGACGATGGGCCGCCAGTAGAGGACGGTGCGGTAGCGCTCGGCCAGCCGGTACGCCGTACACAGCGACTCGGCGGCGATTCTGGAGTCGACTGGCTCGACGCGCCGATCATCGATGCCGGAATGGGTGACGAGTAGCGTGATCTTGATGTTCCGGAACGCGTTGAGCCGCTGACAGTCGTCCGGCTCGACTCTCCACCGGGTGATGACCAGAACGTGGTTTTTCAGGCCCCGATCGTCGAGCAGCTTCAGGACACGGAAGGTATGCGGTTTGACCTGCGGGAGCATGGGATCGGTCGCGCGGTTGAAGAACTGGATCGGCGTGATGTGCGGCTGAAAGTACCGGTGCCCGACCAGCATCTCGACCGCTTCCTCGTCACCCATGAGCGCGCGAGGAATCTTCATCTCGTAGTTGTGGAACAAGTGCCGCACGCAGTACGCGCAATCCAGCGGACAGCCCACCACGTGGTTGAGGCTGAGCCCGGACTTGCGGTACTCGATCACATCCCGCAATGCCGGCATGAGTTCGGCCTGCTGCTCGCCTGTCAGTACCGGTAGGCGACCGGGCGTTCTTCTCGTTCCAGTGCTCATCGCTGCCTCCATGCAAGGACATGGCGAGGACCGGCGTCGCCAGCGGCGTGCCGGAAATGCGTGATGGGGCGCTACCTGATGGTCATCTGGCTACGGTTCACAGGGACCATGAGATCCCTGCTGACAGGCTGCCAGCTGGTCATACCTATCTGGCGGTTCGACAGTGCCGATGCTCACGTGTCGGGGAAGCGGCCGAGCATTTGGCCGGGGAACGGATAGACGGTGCCGCCGACGCCCGGCCCTTCGGTAATCACAACCTTGGGCAGCCCGGTGTTGGGGTTCACCCCGACGATCTCGCCAGCCGAATTCGGGGAGATGTCGAGCCTCACCCGGTCACCGACACTGACGCTCGCCCCGCCGACGATCACCCAATTCGTACGCGAGGTCACCGGAGCCCCCTGAGCCCCGTGATGACGGCCCGGTAGAACCCGGTGGGCTGTGCATACCACGGCACTTCGTCGCTCGCGAAGCCCAACTCCTTGTTCTTCGCGGCAACCGCTGCGGTCATACGCTCGGCTACCGGATGCACCTGCTGGGTGGGCCAGTCGGCCCAGTTCGGAAAATTACTCTCGTCGGTTGAACTCGCGACCATGGTTGATGTCCTCCCCTGCGGTGCTTATGGTCTGGTTAGGGCAGCGGAGCGGATGGATGCTTGGATCGCCTCCGCCCCGCGCCTGCACTCAGAGTCACCCGAGCCATCGGGGTGAGTCACTAGGACCGGCCACCGCACGTTATTTGCCGCAAGGGGGGTGCATAGATGGTTGACGGGGCTGACCTGCGTCGAGCGCGCCGGTATGTCGATGTGACGTTAGAGCATCTGGCCAGCCAGGGAGGCAAATCGCCGGGCCATCTGTCCCGCGTCGAGGGCGGTCGGCGTGAAGTGACCCCGAACATTGTGGCCCTGTACGAACGCGTCCTAGGTTTCAGGATCGGTGGCCCGGATGATCCGTCGGTCCCTACGGTAGGGGATGTGGATCGCAGGAGCGCACTCAAGTTGGCCGGGGCCGCCGTATTCGGTGGCGCGGCGGTCGAACCCGTGGTGGCCGAGGTTGAGGACACCGCCCAGTGGCTGGCCTGGGAAATCTGGCACCGGGCCAGCGGCCCGGCGATCAGCGAGGCAGTTGTGCCCGGCGAACGCATCCCGGCCATGCGTCAGCTCGTCGCCGTCCGCCAGGTTCTACGCGACCCAGACGGCCTACTTCGGTTCTCCGTGCCAGGCCTGATCGACTTCCATATAGCGTCGCGGGTGTTCGGCGGCATTGCCACGGGTCGGCGCGGCGACCTGGAAACAGTGCAGACCAGCCACGAGACGGACCAGATCATCCGCGGCTTCGTCGAGCGCGACACTACGGCGGCTGACACGCTCGGCCATTGGATGCGGGCAGGCGCTACACCAGTGCTGCGAGTCAACTCCGCCGGCATCCTCGCCAAGCTGCGCACTCCGGAGGCAGCCGATGCCGTCGCAGGTGCGTTGCGCACCGATGAAAGTGCACGGCACCTCTACCTGGCGGCGGTCGCCCACCGGGTGCTGGGCCTGCCTTGGAATGACGCTCTCCGCTACGCCGCGACTCCTTCGTACACCGAGGACTACGCCGCCAGACTGGTCAACGAGCTGTGTAATCCGCGCGATCCAGCCGCCCGATGGTGCTCCGCGGTGCTGCTCGGCCACATGAACATCACCGACCGCGACCCGGTCAAAGCAGCTATCGCCGAGAACCTCCGTACCGAGGACTCCCGCGAGAACCTGCGCACGATGGCAGCGCTCCTCGCCGAGGCCGATCCCGTAACCGCCTAACCCGAAAGCGAACCCAATGATCCTCGTCTCCGTCCAGCCTGGCCAGGAGGTCATGGCAACCATCACCGCCGAACTCGCCCGTCTGGGCGTGGCGAACGGCGCCGTCGTATCTCTCATCGGAGGGATCGATGCCTGCGTGATCTCCAACATGCCAGCAGATGACGCGACCAAGGACATCTTGACCGCGTACGAGCAGCCCTTCGAGTTGACAGGAACCGGTGAGATCAAGGACGGCAAGCCGCACCTGCACGTAGTGCTTGGCAAGGAAGGTGATGGGGCGCTCGCCGGTCATCTTCACGAGGCGCACGTGCGGACGTTCTTCGTCAACGCCTACGTCCTGCCGCTTTAGGTTCTTTCTCACGGCACATGTCGTCGGGCAGGCCTCGTCGTCCAATCCGCCTTCCTGGGCGCGTGACCGTCACTCCCGTGATCTAGCCTGCGCCGGTGAGCCGCTGCTACCTGCGGATCCGTTACGTGGCGGTCGGCAACGCGATCACCCTGCGACGCAGGATCTTCAACGTGAATGCCCAGATGAACAGTTGCCCAGGCACGCAAGTACCATAAGCCGTGACTACTCCTTACGGACACCGGCCTGAGCCGCCGTACCATGTCGCCATCTTCACGATCACGCCGAGCGGAACGGACCCCGAAGGCTACGCGGCGATGAACGAACGGATGGTCACCCTGGCTGAAGCACAGCCCGGCTACCTGGGCCGGGAGTCGGCGATCCTGCCGGACGGCAGCGACCTCGTCGTCATCTACTACACCGACGCCGAATCGATCCATGCCTGGAAACAGAACCCCGAGCATGTGCTGGCACAACAGCTCGGCCGGCAGAAGTGGCTCGCGCGTTACCGCGTCGAGGTGGCGTATGTCGAGCGCGCGTACGAGTTCACCGCAAGCCCATGCGCGGATGCGGAACGAGATGCCGAATAGGGCAGCGGCAGCCCTCTGAGGTCAGCTGACTCAGCGCGAAAGCATCCAGTGGCTATCAGCCTTCGATTCCGTCCACCGCGCGCGCCATCCTGCCGTGGTAGAACCGGGCTTGGCAAAGTTGGCAGCCACTGGTTGAACCTGCCGCGTGCACGGCGACGGCGGACTGAGGGATGTTCACATGACAGCGACAAGCCTGTCGCCGGCCATCCGCGATGACGTGAAGGCCCTGTGGGATTACCACGACATGCACCACGATGCTCGACGATGCGATGTAGGGATCGGCCTCGGCAGCCATGACCTCGGTGTGGCGATCGTGGCTGCCGAGCTGTTCAACGCCCGAATGTTCCCGCGGTTGATCTTCAGCGGCGCGAACGCGCCCACGACCATCGAACGGTTTCCGCAGGGCGAGGCAGTGGCTTACCGCGATTACGCGATAGCGCAGGGGGTGCCCGAGGACGCCATCCTGATCGACGCCAAGGCGACGAACACCGAGCAGAACCTCAGGTTCTCCCGTGCGCTGCTGGCGGAGAGAGGCATCGAGGCGCGATCGGTGCTGCTGATGTCGCGCCCGTATCAGCAACGGCGGGCTTACGCGACGTGCAAGAAGGTGTGGCCCGAGGTCGATGTCGTCTGTCGGTCCCGGTCGCTCTTGCTTGACGACTATGTGGCGAGCATCGGCGATGCGAAGAAGGTGGTCGACATGCTGGTCGGTGACACGCAACGCATCGAGGTGTACGCCGAGCGCGGGTTCGCCATCGCTCAGCCGATTCCGAGCGAGGTCAGAGCCGCATTTGTTCGTCTTGTGGCGGCGGGATACACGAGCCGACTGGCGTAGTCACCGACGTCGACCGCGATTATCACCCGTGGCGAAGGGTGCAGGCCGGGCACACCTCGATCTCTCGGAGCCGGGCGAGTGCCCATAGGTCATGCGAGGGAAGCACCCGCTCCGCATCGCGTGACAGACAATCCGGCGCTGTTGCTCCGCTGACCGCGTGCGCCACTGCACGATGCCCGTCCGGCACGATGAGTGAGACGTTGCTGTAGTCGTCCGCTATCGGCCCGCCGTCAACAGTGGTGCATTGGATGGGATTGATGATCTCGTACCAGATCACGAGATCGGCCTGGTGGATGGCACGCGCGATAGTCCTGGGGTCTACCTTGGTGGTGTTGAACCAAAGCAGGGGGTCATGGGCATGGTCGCGTTCATCCCCTGGCCGGTACAACTCCACTACCTGCCACGTCATATCCCGTGCCGCCGCGCGAGCGTCGTCTGCCTCGGCTCCGTCCGCGCGCCGCACGATGGGAACCTGGCCCGACACCGGCGCTGCATCATCGACCGGACAGTACCGCGGATCAAGCTCGCGCAACGCTTCCGCCACCGTGTCCGCCCCCTGTCCATACAGGATGACGCCCCGCCGCTCACCATTCATCCGCATATTCTCAGCGGGCCGATACCCGGATGCCACAACCCGGGCGTCTAGGAGCGGCGTTGTGGGGCATCCGGGTGCTCGGCGGTCCGGCTGCTCTCGCGCCAGGCCTCCAGGCAGTCGTTGAGATCTGCGACCGCTCGTTCGGCAAGGCTCGGCCCGCTCGACATCCCGTAACTTCCGAGCTCCTTGAGTTCGACTCGCTGGTCCGGCTTTCCGGGCCGCATCCGAGTCACGACCGGGGCAGACGCCCCGGCGCCACCCGCTGCGGCAGAGTTGAGACCGCCCAGCGTGATCTGCGAGATCTCACTCCAGGTAATCCTCGTCGTCTTGGTCACGCCCCTCACCGTGATGCCCTGCGGACCGGCCGATACGCCGACGAACAACGCCCGAACCGCGCCCACCACCAGAAGGCCGGTCATCAACGCGAAGCCGATGCCCGCCCACCATCCCCCCGGGTGCTCGAAGCACCCGATGGTGCTGGCGGTCGACGTCAGCGCCATCACCGACATCACCAGGCACAGGACGACGTTCCAGAACGGGGAGCGCCAGCTCTTTCGCATGGGCACACGGTAGATCACCGATGCTGCTGCCCCGGCCGTATTCTTGCGGCAGGTGCCCGGCTTACGCCGGATGTCAGCCGTGGCCTACGCAAGCGCCGCCCGGACCTGGCTGAGACCATGCTCGCCGCGTACCCACACGCGGACACAGCGGGTACGCGGTCCATCGCTGGTGTAACTCATCGCGTCACGTATGGCGACGTTCTCGCCCAAGAGCCAGCGGGAACACGGCCCTGACGCCTCAGCCACCTCGGTGAGTCCATCCAGCTGTGCCGCCAGGTGGTCGACGAGCGCCGCCCAGCCGGATCCGGCGGCAGGCTCATGCCAGGGATGCCAGGACGCCACCTGGTCCAGAACGGCGTGGTTCTCGATGAGGTGGTACACCGACGGCGCGATCTCCAGGAACGGGCCGCCGCCGGTCACTCCGACCCGGCCGTCGGTGTGCACCGCATAGGCCACCGGTGACGAGATGTGTTCACCGATGAATTCGAAGTGCCAGCCCCGCACGTCGCGCCGCATCCAGTCACCCAGGTCGAAGTCCCACCAATGCTGGACCTCGTGAGCGCCGCCGGGCATGAGCACGCTCTGGCGCACCAGGTACTGAAGCCCGCCGAAGCGGGCCGCGAACCCTTCCCTGCGGATCACGAGCTTCATCGGAGCCGGGATCAGGCTGCCCGTCCGGTCGCGGACGCGGTGAAAGTCGGTCGCCAGGCGCGGGCTGGATTCCGTTTTGCGCCAACCGGTCCGGGCCAGGAGGTCTCGAGCGCGTTCAGACAGCCCGGTCGGGTCGTCGAGGATGTGCACACATGCTTCCCACACTGCCTTGAAGTCAGGTGCATCGTACGCCGTCAGTGGGTCAGGCGAGCCGCGGCCGCCGACCAGTCCGCATCGTCGCCCTGCGGCTCGAACCGGCGAACCGGCTGCGTGTCGCGGATCAGCTTGCGCAGGTCCGCCAACTCGCCGCCGACCACGCCGAGAGCGCGGGCCTGGACCAGGATGTTGCCGAGCGCGGTCGCCTCGACCGGCCCGGCGAGCACCGGCAGCCCGCACGCGTCGGCGGTGAGCCGGCACAGTAGCTCGTTGCGCGCTCCCCCGCCGACGATGTGCACGACGTCGACCTCCCGCCCGGACAGCCGCTGGGCGTCCAGGATCGCCGCCCGGTGGGCCAGGGCGAGGCTGTCGAGAATGCAGCGCACCGTCTCGGCCGGTGTGCCCGGCACCGGCTGCCCGGTCCGGCGGCACGCTTCGGCGATCCGCGCGGGCATGTCGCCCGGCGGCAGGAACACCGGGTCGTCAGGGTCGATGACCGAACGGAAGGCGGCACAACGAGCGGCCGCCCGCAGCAGCGGCTCAACGTCGTCGCCTCTCCAGACCCGCTGGCATTCCTGCAGCAGCCACAGGCCCATCACGTTGCGCAGGTAACGGACGGTCCCGTCGACGCCGATCTCGTTGGTGAAGTTCGCGGCCCGGCTCTGCTCGGTGAGCACGGGCCGGTCCAGCTCGACGCCGACCAGCGACCACGTGCCGCAGGACAGGTATGCGAACCGCTCGCCCTGGGCCGGCACACCGACGACCGCCGACGCGGTGTCGTGTGACGCCACGGCGGTGACCTGCACAGGTCCGAGTCCGGTATCCGCGTTCAGCACGCCGACTGCCTGGCCGGGCTCACGCAGCGGCGGCAGGATGCCCGCGGGGATGCCGACCTGCCCGGCCAGCTCCGCCGCCCACGTGCCGCTGTTCACGTCGAGCAGCTGCGTCGTCGAGGCGTTGGTGCGTTCCGCGCCGATCTCGCCGGTCAGCCAGTACGCGAGCAGGTCGGGCATCAGCAGCAGCGTCCGCGCCGCCGCGAGCTGCGCCGTATCGCGCGCGGCGACGAGCTGGAACAGGGTGTTGAACGGCTGCAGCTGCAGTCCCGTGGTCGCGTACAGCCGTTCCGGCGGCACCTGCCGCAGCACCCGCTCGATGACCCCGTCGGTGCGCGCGTCCCGGTAGTGCACCGGGTTGCCCAGCAGCCGCCCGTCGGCGTCGAGCAGGCCGTAGTCGACGGCCCACGAGTCGATCCCGATCGAGTCGAGCGGCCCGGCGTCGCGCAGCCCGTCGAGGATGTTGCGGTACAGGTTCAGCACGTCCCAGTGCAGGGTGCCGCCGGCGCGTACCGCGGTGTTGGCGAAGCGCGCGACCTCGGTGAGTTCCAGCAGGTCCGGGCCGACCCGGGCGGCGATCACCCGGCCGCTGGCCGCGCCGAGGTCGACGGCGGCGACCCGGGCCGTGGCCGTCCGGGCGTTCATCGCAGGAACGCCGCGGCGACCCCGGCGTCGACGGGCACGTGCAGGCCGGTGGTGTGGGACAGTTCCGCCCCCGCGAGCACGAAGACCGCGTTGGCGACGTGCTCGGGCAGCACCTCCCGTTTGAGCAGGGTGCGCTGGGCGTAGTACTCCCCGAGCTTCTCCTCGGGCACCCCGTAGACGGCGGCGCGTTTGGCGCCCCAGCCGGAGGCGAAGATGCCCGAGCCGCGTACGACGCCGTCGGGGTTGACGCCGTTGACCCGGATGCCGTGCTCGCCGAGTTCGGCGGCGAGCAGCCGCACCTGGTGGGCCTGGTCGGCCTTGGCCGCGCCGTACGCGACGTTGTTCGGCCCGGCGAAGACCGCGTTCTTGCTGGCGATGTAGACGATGTCGCCACCGGAACCCTGCGCGATCATGGTCCGCGCGGCCTCGCGCGAGACCAGGAACGAGCCGCGCGCCATCACGTCGTGCTGCCGGTCCCAGTCGGCGAGGGTGGTCTCCAGCAGCGGCTTGGACACCGACAGCCCGGCATTGTTGACGACCAGGTCCACCCCGCCGAACGCGAGCGCCGCCGCGGCGAACCCGGCCCGGATCTGCTCCTCGTCGGTGACGTCGACCTCGACCGCGACGGCGGCGTCGGCCGAGCCGATCTCGGCGGCGACCTTGGCCGCCGATTCGGGGTCACGGTCGGCGACCACCACGCAGGCGCCCTCGGCGGCCAGGCGCAGCGCGACCGCCCGCCCGATGCCCGAGCCGCCGCCGGTGACCAGCGCGACCCGGGCCACCAGCGGCTTGGGCCGGGGCATCCGCGCCAGTTTCGCCTCTTCGAGGGCCCAGTACTCGATCCGGAACTTCTCCGCCTCGGGGATCGGCTCGTAGCGGGAGACCGCCTCCGCGCCGCGCATGACGTTGATCGCGTTGACGTAGAACTCCCCCGCGACCCGGGCGGTCTGCTTGTCGCGGCCGAAGCTGAACATGCCCACGCCGGGCACCAGCACGATCGCCGGGTCCGCGCCGCGCATCGGCGGCGAGTCGGCGTCGGCATGACGCCGGTAGTAGGCGGCGTACTCGTCGCGGTAGGCGGCGTGCAGCTCGCGGAGCCGGGCGATCGTCTCGTCGAGACCGGCCGTGGGCGGCAGGTCCAGCACCATCGGGCGGACCTTGGTGCGCAGGAAGTGGTCGGGGCAGGAGGTGCCCAGCGCGGCCAGCCGCGGGTGCTCGGCCGCGGCGAGGAAGTCCAGCACCTCGGCCGTGTCGGTGTAGTGGCCGACCTGGCGGCGGTCGGTGGAGGCCAGGCCGCGCAACACCGGCGCGAGCGCCGCCACGCGGGCATGCCGTTCCGGTGCGGGCAGCGGCTCGTACTCGGGCAGCCGCGCCCCGAACGGCTCGGGGCGGCCGCGCTCGTCGAGGAACGCCTGCGCGGTGCGGATCATCTCGACCGAGCGCTGCTCGCACTCGTCGCTGGTGTCGCCCCACGCGGTGATGCCGTGCCCGCCGAGGATCACCCCGATCGCCTGCGGGTGTGCGCGGCGGACCTCGGCGATGTCCAGGCCGAGCTGGAACCCGGGCCGCCGCCACGGCACCCACATCACCCGGTCCCCGAAGCACTCCTTGGTCAGCGCCGGCCCGTCGGCCGCCGTGGCGAGCGCGATCCCGGCGTCGGGGTGCAGGTGGTCGACGTGTTCGGCGTCGAGCAGCCCGTGCATGGCGGTGTCGATCGACGGGGCCGCGCCGCCGCGCCCGTGCAGGCAGTAGTCGAACAGGCCGACCATCTCATCCTCGCGGTCCAGACCCGGGTAGACGTCGGCCAGTGCCCGCAGCCGGTCCAGGCGCAGGGCCGCGAGCCCGGCCTCGGTCAGGGTGCCGAGGTCCCCGCCGGAGCCCTTCACCCACATCAGCCGCACCGGCTGCCCGGTCGCCGGGTCGATCTCCTCGCCCTTGGCGGAGGTGTTGCCACCGGCGTAGTTGGTGTACGCCGGGTCCGCGCCGAGCCGGTGCGAGCGGGCCAGCAGCTCGTCCTTGGCCGCCATCACGCGCCCCAGCCCGCGGCCTGGCCCTGCGCTCGCTCGTCGCGGATCTTCTCGAAGTACCCCGAGCGCTTGTAGGCGCCGATCGGGTCGGGGTCCAGGCCCATGTCCTCGCGCAGCTCGCGCAGCATCGGGCGCACGTCGGTGTGGTAGGCGTCCATCAGCGCGGCGTTGGCTTCGAGCACGTCACCGGCCTGCTGCGCGGCGGCCAGCGCGGCGTGGTCGACGAGCAGCGCCTTGGCGGTGGCCTCCTGCACGTTCATCACCGACCGGATCACCGCGGGGATCTTCGGTTCGATGTTGTGGCACTGGTCGAGCATGTACGCGATCCCGGCGGCGGGCTCCAGCGCCCCGGCCAGCACGATCTCGTGCATGATCCGGAACAGCTGGAACGGGTCGGCCGACCCGACCATCAGGTCGTCGTCGGCGTAGAAGCGGGAGTTGAAGTCAAACCCGCCGAGCCGGCCCGCGCGCAGCAGCATCGCGACGATGAACTCGATGTTGGTGCCGGGCGCGTGGTGGCCGGTGTCGATGACGACCTGGGCCCGCTCGCCGAGCTGCGTGCAGTGCAGGTAGGCGGTGCCCCAGTCGGGCACGTCGGTCATGTAGAAGGCCGGTTCGAACAGCTTGTACTCCAGCAGCATCCGCTGCTCGGGGCCGAGCCGGCCGTAGGTCTCGCGCAGCGCGGCGGCGAGGCGGTCCTGGCGGGTGCGCACGTCGTCCTGGCCGGGGTAGTTGGTGCCGTCGGAGAACCACAGCTTCAGGTCACGCGAGCCGGTGGCGTCCATGATGTCGACGCATTCGAGCAGGTGGCCGACGGCTTTGCGGCGTACGGCCGGGTCGGCGTTGGTGACGCTGCCGAGTTTGTAGTCGTCGTCCTGGAAGACGTTGGCGTTGATGGTGCCCAGCGCGATGCCCAGCTCGGCGGCGTGGCTGGCCAGGTCGGCGTAGTCGTCGACCTTGTCCCAGGGGATGTGCAGCGCGACGGTCGGGGCGACGCCGGTGAAGCGGTGCACGGTGGCCGCGTCGGCGATCTTCTCGTACGGGTCGCGGGGCACGCCCTGCTGGGCGAACACCTTGAACCGGGTGCCGGAGTTGCCGTACGCCCAGGAGGCCGTCTCGATGCGCTGCCCGCGCAGGGTCGAAAGCACGCGCGACCTGGTCTGCGGCGCGAGGTCGGTCATCACTGGTCTCCTAGCTGGTCTTCAAGGTGGAACACCTCGGTGAGCACGTGCATGTGCTGGTCGGGTCGGCCGGTGTCGAAGAACCCGGCCATCTGCGCCTGCCAGCGGGCGTTGACGTCGGTGCGGTCCATGGCCGCCAGAGCGGCGTCGAAGTCGTCGGTGAGCAGGTAGCCCACCAGCAGGCCGTCCTCGCGCAGGAACAGGCTGTAGTCGGTCCAGCCGGTGTCGCGCAGCGCGGCGAGCATGTCGGGCCAGACCTGGGCATGGCGGCGCCGGTACTCCTCCAGCCGGTCGGGTCTGACCTGCAGGGTGAAGCAGATCCGGCGCACGCCATGCCTCCTTACCGGGTCAGAAGTTGAACTGGTCGACGTTGGACGCGTTGAACGTGAACGGGTCGCCGAGCAGCACGGTGGCGTCCTTGCCGACGGTGTACTCGCCGAGCTTTCCGGCGGTGAACTTGTCACCCTCCTTGCCGGTGATCAGGCCGGACGCCAGCGCCCCACCGGCGTACGCGGCCAGGTAGCCGAGGTCGGCCGGGTTCCACAGGGCGAACGCCTTGACGGTGCCGTCCTTGACGAACGCCTTCATCTGGTTCGGCGTGCCCAGCCCGGTCAGCTGCACCTTGCCCTTGTACGTGGATCCGGACAGGTAGCGGGCGGCCGCGGCGACGCCGACGGTGGTCGGCGAGATGATGCCCTTGAGGTTGGGGTGTTTGGCCAGCAGCGCCTGGGTCTCGGTGAACGACTTCTGGTCCTGGTCGTCGCCGTAGACGGTGTCGACGAGCTTGAGCTTGGCGTACTCGGGCTTGCCGAGTTCGGTCTTCATCAGCTCGATCCAGGCGTTCTGGTTGGTGGCGTTCGCGGTCGCCGACAGGATCGCGATCTCGCCGCCGTCCGGGCCGACCGCCTCGGAGATCAGCTTCACCTGGTTGGCGGCGATGCCCTCGGCGGTGGCCTGGTTGATGAACAGGTCGCGGCAGGTCGGGTTGGTGTCGGAGTCGAACGTGACGACCTTCGCGCCGGCCTGGCGGGCCTCGTTGAGCGCGCCGCAGATGGCGTCCTTGTCGTTGGCGGACACGACGATCACGTCGGTGTTCTGCTGCGACAGCGTGTTGATGTAGCTGACCTGCGCCGACGGGCTGGCCTCGGACGGGCCGGTCTCGCTGTAGCTGCCCTTGATCTCCTCGACCGCGGCCTTGCCGCCGTTGTCGGAGGTGGTGAAGTACGGGTTGTTGACCTGCTTGGGCAGGAACGCGATCTTCAGGCCGGTCTTCATGCTGCCCGTCGACTCGCCGGGGGTGGTGCCGTCGCCGCCGTCCTCGGCGCAGGCCGCCGTGGCGAACGTGAGCGCCGTCAGGGCGGCCATCGCCACCAGGCGTATCCGCTTCGTGCCTGATCTCATGGGAGTGCTTCCTTTCATCGGGGGTGGCCGCGAGGAGCAGGCGGCGTCAGGAAGAGGGCGAAACAGTGGTGGTTCGCCGCCGGCGTAGCCGCTCGCGCAGCATCGCGGCGACATTCGGTCCGACGACCGAAGCGATCAGCAGGGAGCCGGTGATCACCGTCAGCGTGTTCGCCGGCACGTACGCCAGCTGCAGCGCGTTGCGCAGCACCCCGAGCAGGGCGACGGCGGCCAGCACGCCCAGCAGCGCGCCCCGGCCCCCGAAGATGGACACCCCGCCGAGCAGGACCGCGGCGACGACGGCCAGTTCCAAGCCGCTGCCGTTGTCGGCGCGGGCGCTGGCGAACCGCAGCGTCCAGAAGACCCCGGCGAGCGCGGACATCGCGCCGGACGCGACGAACAGCCAGAACTTGGTGAGCCGCACGTTGACCCCGGCGAAACGCGCCGCCTCGGCGTTGTTGCCCATGGCGTACAGGCCGCGGCCGATCGGCATGGCGTGCAGGACGACCGCGAACACGACGGCGAGTGCGGCGACGACCAGGATCATCCACGGGATGGTGGTGCCGGGCAGCGGCTTGATCGCCGTGGTGGTCCAGGTCGTCGGGTAGTTCGCGACGGCCCGGTCGCCGAGCACGACGTAGGCCAGGCCGCGGTAGAGGGCCAGGGTGCCGATGGTGACGGCCAGCGACGGCAGCCCGAACCCGGTGACGAACAGCCCGTTGACGGCCCCGAGCCCCGCGCCCAGCAGCAGCGCGAGCGCGATCAGCACAGGCAGCGAGGTCACCCCGGACACCCACAGCTGCCCCATGACCGAGCAGGTCAGCCCGAGCACGCTGGCTACCGACAGGTCGATCTCGCCGGTGATGACGATCAGGGTCATCGGCAGGGCGATCAGGGCGATCGGGATCGCCTCCAGGACCACGAAGCGCCAGAACCGAGGGCTGGCGACGCCGTCGATGGTCAGCGCGCCGATCACGGCGACGGCGACCAGTGCCAGCAGCACGACCACGTCCCAGGTGCCCAGGGCGCGGCGGATCCGGGCGACGGGCTCAGACATGGGCCTTCCTCTCTCGCAGGCTGCGCGCGACGCGGGCCGACAGCGCCCGGTCGAGGCCGATCGCGGCGAGGATCAGCGCGCCGACCGCGGCGTCCTGCCAGAACGGGTTGATGCCGAGCACCGGCAGCGCGGCCCGGATCGTGGTCAGCAGGACCGCGCCCAGGGCCGCGCCGTACACCGAGCCGCTGCCGCCGAAGATCGCCACGCCGCCGACGACGACCGCGGCGACGACGTTGAGTTCGGTGCCCAGGCCCGCGTTGGCGTCGAGGGTGCCGAACCGGGCGGCGTGCAGGACTCCGGCCAGGCCCGCGAGCGCGCCGCTGGTGACGAACGCGTAGAAGACGCGGCGGCCGCTGGGGATGCCGGACAGCCGGGCCGCGGCCGGGTCGGAGCCGATGGCGTACAGCTCGCGGCCGCTGCGGTGGTTGCGCAGCACGTAGCCGACGGCGACCAGCACGGCAGCGGCGAACAGGGCGAGCACCGGCACGCCGAGCACGGTCGCGGTGCCCAAACGCAGGAACGCGGCGGGCATGTCGGCGGCGTTGATCTGCCGGCCGGTGGCCCACATGTAGTCCACGCCCCGGAACATGTACAGGGTGCCGAGGGTGACCACGAGCGCGGGCACCCGGGCGGCGGCGATCAGGCCGCCGTTGACCGCGCCGAGCACCGCCCCCAGCGCCGTGCCGACGACCAGCATCAGCGGGATCGGCAGGCCGGGCACGGCGACGAACACCGCCCCGGTCGCGAACGCCGACAGGCCCAGGATCGAGCCGACCGACAGGTCGACGTTGCGGGTGATGACCACGACGGCCTGCCCGACGGCCAGGATCGCCAGGATCGTGGAACCCAGCAGCAGGTCCTTGAGGTTCTGCGCGCTGAGGAAGCGCGGGTTGACGATCGTGGTGGTCACCACGAGCAGCACCAGGGCCAGAGCGATGCCGAGCTCGCGTACGGCGAAGGCCCGCCGGGCCAGCCGGGCGCCGCCGCCGGTGGCCGTCTCGGCGGGGGCGGTGTCGACGGCGGTCATGCGGCGGCCGCCTGCCCAGTCGCGGCGAGCATGACCGACTGCTCGTCGGCCCGTGCGCGGCCGATGTCGGCGGTGAGCCGTCCCTCGTGCATCACCAGGACGCGGTCTGCCATGCCGAGCACCTCCGGAAGTTCGCTGGAGACCATGAGCACCGCGACGCCGTCGGCGGCCAGCTGCGACAGCAGCCGGTGCACCTCGGCTTTGGTGCCGACGTCGATGCCGCGGGTGGGTTCGTCGACGATCAGCACCTTCGGCGCGGTGGCCAGCCACTTGGCCAGTACGACCTTCTGCTGGTTGCCGCCGGACAGGGTGGACACCGGGTCGGTGAGCCGGCCCGCCTTGACCTGCAGGCGCTGCGCCCAGGTCGTGGCGGCGCGGCGCTCGTCGCCGCCGAACAGCAGCCCGCCGCGGGTCAGTCTCCAGCGGCGCGGCAGGTTGGTGTTGCGTTCGACGGACAGCTCCATGACCAGGCCCTGCTGGCGGCGGTCCTCGGGGACCAGGGCGAGTCCGGCGCGGATCGCGGCGGCGGTGTCGCCGTTGGGCAGGCGTACGCCGTCGACGGCGACCTCGCCCGCGTCGTGGCGGTCGACGCCGAAGACCGCCCGGCAGACCTCGCTGCGTCCCGCGCCGACGAGCCCGGCGAGCGCGACGATCTCCCCGGCGTGCACGGTGAAGGTGACGTCGTCGAACACGCCGCGCCTGGTCAGGCCGCGCACCTCCAGCCGGGGCTCGCCGGGGATGGTGTCCTGCTTGGGATACATGGCGGAGACCTCGCGGCCGACCATACGGCGTACGACGTCGTCGACGGTCAGCGTGTCGGCGGGGTCGGTGGAGACCCACCGGCCGTCGCGCATCACGGTGACGGTCTGGCACAGGGCGAAGACCTCGTCGAAGCGGTGCGAGATGAACAGCACCGCCGTGCCGGCGTCACGCAGCGAGCGGGCGACGGCGAACAGCCGCTCGACCTCGATCCCGGACAGGGCCGCGGTCGGCTCGTCCATGACCAGGACCCGCGCGTCGAGGGAGATGGCCTTGGCGATCTCGACGAGCTGCTGGTCGGCGATGGACAGTCCGCGGGCGGGACGGTCGGGGTCGAGGCGCACGCCGAGCCGGGCGAACAGCTCGGCGGCGCGCTCGCGCATGGCGGCGTAGTCGACGCGGCGCAGGCTGCGCAGCGGCTGGCGGCCCATGAAGATGTTCTCGGCGACGCTGAGGTCGGCGAACAGCGTCGGCTCCTGGTAGATGACGGCGATCCCGGCGGCGCGCGCGTCGGCGGGGCCGGCCGGCAGCAGCGGCCTGCCGTCCAGGGTGATCGTGCCGGCGTCGGGGGTGTGCACCCCGGCGAGGATCTTCACCAGCGTCGACTTGCCCGCGCCGTTCTCGCCGACCAGCGCGTGCGCCTCGCCGGCATACAGCTCCAGGCGGACGTCCCGCAGTGCCGCGACGGCGCCGAAGGACTTGCTGACGCCGTCGAGCGTGAGCAGTGGTGTCGGCACGTGGACCTCTTCTCGGATCACTACCTTGTGAAACGTTTCATCCGCCCGTTAGGATGACGTTAGAAGTCAGATCCACTGCCCGTCAAGGGTTTCTCCGCAGTTACCGAGTTGTTACGTTCGATCTCCAGGGAGCGAGAGTTGATTCATTTCAACGGCGGCGCGCCCCCGCCATGGTCCGGACCGGACACTCCGATCACGACCTCCCGAGCACTGGTGCCCGCATGCGGGTAGCCCTGTTCGCGACCTGCCTCGCCGACGCGATGTTCCCGGACGCCGCCCGGGCCACCGTGACCCTGCTCGAACGGCTCGGCCACGACGTCGCCTTCCCCGCCGCACAGACCTGCTGCGGGCAGATGCACATCAACACCGGCTACCGCCGCCAGGCCCGCACCCTGGTGCGCCACCACACCGACGTGTTCGAGCCCTACGACGCGATCGTCGCCCCGTCCGGCTCGTGCGTCGGCTCCGTGCGCCACCAGCACACCGCCATCGCCCGCGACGCCGGCGACGAGCGCCTCGCCGCCCGCACCGCGCAACTGGCCACCCGCACCTGGGAGCTGTCGGAGTTCCTGATCGACGTGCTCGGCGTCGAGGACGTCGGCGCGTACTTCCCGCACCGGGTCACCTACCACCCCACCTGCCACAGCCTGCGCATGCTGCGGGTGGGCTCCAAACCGCTGCGCCTGCTGCGGGCGGTGCGCGGCATCGACCTGGTCGAGCTGCCCGCCGCCGAGCAGTGCTGCGGCTTCGGCGGCACCTTCGCGCTCAAGAACGCCGACACCTCCGCCGCGATGCTCGCCGACAAGACCGGCCACATCCTGGCCACCGGCGCCGACGTCATCACCGCCGGAGACGCGTCCTGCCTCATGCACATCGGCGGCGGCCTGTCCCGGCTGGAGTCCGAGGTCCGCCCCCTGCACCTGGCCCAGATCCTCGCCGCCACCGACGGGAGCAGGCCATGACCACCTTCCTGGGTATGCCGCACGCGCCCCGCGGCGTCGGGCAGCTGCGCGGCGACGAACCGTTCCCCGCCGCCGCCCACAAGGCGCTGGCCGACCAGCAGTTACGCCGCAACCTCGGCCACGCCACCGCCACCATCCGCGGCAAACGCGCCCGCGCCGTCGCCGAACTCGCCGACTGGGAGCAGCTGCGCGAAGCCGGGGAGGCGATCAAGGCCGCGACCATGGCCCGCCTCGACGAACACCTCGTCGCGCTGGAAGCCGCCGTCACCGCCCGCGGCGGGCACGTGCACTGGGCCCGCGACGCCGTCGAGGCCAACCGGATCGTCACCGACCTGGTCCGCGCGACCGGCGCCACCGAGGTCGTCAAGGTCAAGTCGATGGCGACGCAGGAGATCGGCCTCAACGAAGCCCTGGAGTCGGCCGGCATCGCCGCCGTCGAGACCGACCTGGCCGAGCTCATCGTCCAGCTCGGACACGACAGACCCAGCCACATCCTGGTCCCGGCCATCCACCGCAACCGCACCGAGATCCGCGACATCTTCCTGCGGCACATGCCCGGCGTCGACCCCGGCCTCACCGACGAACCGCGCCGCCTGGCCATGGCCGCCCGCGCCCACCTGCGTGCCAAGTTCCTCACTGCGAAGGTCGCGGTCTCCGGGGCCAACTTCGCCGTCGCCGAGACCGGCACCGTCACCGTCGTCGAGTCCGAGGGCAACGGCCGCATGTGCCTCACCCTGCCCGACACCCTCATCACCGTCATCGGCATCGAGAAGGTCGTGCCCACCTGGACCGACCTGGAAGTGTTCCTGCAACTGCTGCCCCGCTCCTCGACTGGCGAGCGGATGAACCCCTACACCTCGATGTGGACCGGAGTCACCCCCGGTGACGGCCCGCAGGAGTTCCACCTCGTCCTGCTCGACAACGGGCGCACCGCGGTGCTCGCCGACCCCGCCGGGCGCAGCGCGCTGCACTGCATCCGCTGCTCGGCCTGCCTGAACGTGTGCCCGGTCTACGAACGCACCGGCGGGCACGCCTACGGCAGCGTCTACCCCGGACCGATCGGCGCGATCCTGTCCCCGCAGCTGACCGGCATCGAGGACAACAGCTCCCTGCCGTACGCGTCCACGCTGTGCGGCGCCTGCTACGACGTCTGCCCTGTCCGCATCGACATCCCCTCGATCCTCGTCCACCTGCGCGGCGAACACGTCGAAGCGCGCCGGCGCGGGCTGCTGCCCTCGGCCGAGGCGCTCACCATGGCCGTGGCCGCCTGGGCCATGGGCGGCCCGCGCCGGTTCCGGTTCGCCGAGCGCCTGCTGCGGCTCGGGCGGGTGTTCGCCCGCTCCGGCCACATCCGAAGCCTGCCGCCGCCGCTGTCGGCCTGGACCGCCGCCCGTGACCTGCCCGCCCCGCCCGCGCGGACGTTCCGGCAGTGGTGGCGGACCCGCCCCGGGGACGGCCCTCGATGAGCGCGCGCGACGAGATCCTCCACAGCATCCGCACCGCGAACGGCCCCTCCCCCACGGCCGTCCCGGTCCCCCGCGACTACACCACCACCGGCGCGTACGCCCCCGGTGCCCCCAAGCTGCTGGACCTGCTCGCCGACCGCCTGCGCGACTACCGGGCGGCCGTGCGCCGGTGCGCACCGGCCGACCTCGCGGCCACCCTCGCCGAGCTGACCAAGGGCTGGCGGGTCGCCGTGCCGGAAGGGCTCACCGTGCCGGGCGCGGTCCCCGACCGGCCCACGCTCAGCCACACCGACCTCGACGCCGTCGACGCCGTCCTCACCGGCTGCGCGGCCGCCTGCGCCGACACCGGCACCATCGCCCTCGACGGTGGAGCAGGCCAGGGCAGGCGGGCGCTGACGCTCATCCCCGACCGGCACGTCTGCGTCATCCACGCCGAGCAGGTCGTGCAGACCGTCCCCGAACTGCTGCGCCGCCTCGACCCGACGCGGCCGCTGACCCTGATCAGCGGCCCGTCGGCGACCAGCGACATCGAGCTCGACCGCGTCGAAGGCGTGCACGGCCCGCGCACCCTCATCGTGGTCATCGTCGACGGGGGCGTGCCGGCCGGTCCGATAGTGTCCACCGAAAGCAGCAGATGAGGGAGCGATGGCGGTGACCGGCATCAAGGAGGTGGCGCGGCGCGCGGGGGTGTCCCTGGGCACCGTCAGCAACGTGCTCAACCGCCCCGACAGCGTCGCCCCCGCCACCCGCAAAAGGGTCCTCGACGCCATCGACGAACTCGGCTACGTCCGCAACGACTCCGCCCGCCACCTGCGCGCCGGCAGCAGCCGCACCGTGGCGATCGTGGTGCTGGACGTGTCCAACCCGTTCTTCACCGACGTCGTGCAGGGCGCCGAAGCCGTCGTCGAAGCCGCCGGCGGCATGCTCGTCGTCTGCAACAGCGGCCAGGACCCCGCCCGCGAGGGCCGCCACCTGGCCACCCTAGAAGAGCAGCGGGTCCGCGGCCTGCTCATCACCCCCGTCGAGAACGGCCGCCACGACCGCCTCGAACGCCTCGTCGACCGCGGCATCCCGGTGGTCCTCGTCGACCGCGGCTCCGGTCAGCTCAACCGCTGCTCCGTCGCGGTCGACGACGTGCTCGGCGGCCGCCTGGCGGCCACCCACCTGGCCGAACTCGGCCACCGGCACATCGCGTTCGTCGGCGGGCCGACCAGCATCGCGCAGGTCGCCGACCGGCACGCCGGGGCGGCCGCCGCCCTCGCCGAACACGGCGGCGGCGTCGAGCTGGAGATGTTCGAGACGAAAGCGCTGTCGGTGACCGCCGGACGGCAGGCCGCCGAGGACATCTGCGCCCTGCCACGGGGCAGGCGGCCCACGGCGGTCTTCTGCGCCAACGACCTGCTCGCGCTCGGGGTCCTGCAAGGACTGACCATCGGCGGACTGCGGGTCCCCGAGGACATCGCCCTGGTCGGCTACGACGACATCGACTTCGCCGCCGCGGCCGCCGTGCCGCTGACATCCGTCCGCCAGCCCCGCGAGCAGCTCGGCCGCACCGCCGCACAGCTGCTGCTGGAAGAGGCCGACACCGACAATGCGCACGGCCACCGCCACGTGGTCTTCCAGCCGCAGCTGGTAGTCCGCCAGTCGACCGCCGCACCGCGTCGCTGACCTGCTCACACCCTGTCCGACGGCTGCCAGAACACCGCGGCCAGGCGCGGCACGAGCAGGCTCGGCACCGCCAGGAACACCACGTACTGCATCGGCCAGGACACGAACACCGCCGCCGGCAGCCCGTCGGGCAGCACCGGGCCGGGGAAATGGGCATACGCCCAGTGCCAGTGCACGGCGTTGGGCACCTCGAACAGCACCGACACGACCAGCGCCGCGAGCACGATCGCCGCGAACGGCACCCAGTAGCGGCCCACCGCCGCCGACACCAGCGCCCCGCTGAGCAGCGCCACCCCGGTGAACGCCAGCACCGTGTACCCGAACGGCGGCGCGACCGGGCTCGGACCCGTCACGTCGAACATGAAGCCGCGCCGGGCATACCAGCCGGCCGACAGCACCGCGAAGACGCCGAGCGCGACCACCCCGACCGGCCACGACCGCACGGTCCGCAGCACCGGCCGCCGCCGCGCGACGGCGTCGAGCACCGCCTTGGCCGCCAGATAACTCTCCACGATGAACACCCAGTACAGCGCGAACCCCGGCAGCAGCACCAGCAGGTAGAACCATGTCGTCCACCACGGGTAGTACCAGAGCCGCCCCAGCCACTGCGACACGACTTCCAGCACGAGCCCCGCCGCCACCCCGCAGCCGAGCAACCGCAACACCATCAGCGGATCCCGCACCACCAGATCCCACAGCGACGCCCCGCCGACCGCCCCGCAGATCCCCTCACCGGCGAGGATCACCCCCACCGCGAACAGCGCCGAACTCAGCCCGAGCACAACCACCGGCGCGACCGGCAGCCCGAAGATCGCCTGCTGCGGCGGCGCGAACACCCACCCCGGCACCACCACCTGCAGACAAGACGCCGCGACGAGCACCGCCCCGATCCCGATCTTCCAGACCGCCGCCCGCCGCACCCCTCCAGTATCCCGCCCCGACCACCCCACCAACCCCGACCTGCGGAAAGGAAGGGCACCTTCACATCGCCATACGTTGTGGAAGGTGCCCTTCCTAACCGGCGAAGCCGGGGCCTGGGCCGGTCTGCTGCTCGCCCTGGGCGACCCAGCCGGCGACGAGCACCAGGCCCGACGGGCGGTGCCGGGCGACGAACGCGAACGGCCGGTCGAGCAGCACCCGCACCTGCAGCGGGCGCTGCGACGACGGCGCGCTGCCGGCCCGCAGCGCGAACGCGGTCACCACCGCCGCCTCGAAACCCTCGGCGGTGAACGACGCGGTCAGGTCCTGCGCCGCCGCGCCGACGCCCAGCGGGAAGTCGCTGACCCCGGGCAGCCGCTGCGCGCGCAGGTCCGACACGGTACGCAGCCCGAACACCTCGGCGTGGGCGAGCAGGTCGTGCGACGACGCCACCGTGAACCGGGGCAGCGCGGCCAGCAGTCGGGGCGTGTCGTCGTGCCCGGACCCGAGGCCCACCGTGACCCCCGGTGCCGTGTCGCCTTCACCGAACTGCGAGCCGCGACGCGAGGGTTCCGCCGCCGGGGCGTCGACGGCCGCGGTCAGCACCGCGGCGGCCGGGGCGTCGGGCAGCCCGATGGCCAGGTCGACGTCGATGCCGTTGTCGCCCTCGACGGTCAGCACGCTGACCGGCCCGGCCCCGGTGTCGTACACGGCGAGCCGGTCGCAGTCGGTGGTGGTCCGGCGCAGCCCGGCCAGCCGCTGCCCGGCCCACGGGCCTTCAGCGGCGCTGAGCATCCCGTCGGTGAACGGGTGCGTCCAGCGGGTCCTGGCCACGAGCGCCGACGCCAGCACGAGCAGTGTCTCCGGGTTGACCCGCACCGGCATCCGGTTCAGCAAACCGTCGGTCTGCTCGCGGACCCAGGCGTCCAGCACCGCCTGCTCGGCGGCCACACCCACCGCGCCGGGCGGCAGACTGTCGCGCCACTCGGCGTGCACCTTAAGGTCGGGGCTCACCCACGCGCCGATCGCGGCCCTGAGCCCGGGTGCCGACCGCAGCAGCTCGATCACCGCGGCCGCACCTGCGGCAGCGTCGCCCGCGGGCATACCGACCGCCGCCGTCAGCTCGTCGCGGCCGTCGCCGTCCGCCGCGGGGGCGAGGTAGGCCAGCAGGGGCCATACTCCGGCCGCGGAGACGGCCGACGAACCGCCGGACTCGATCGTGGCCACCCATCGCCGCGTCAGCGCGTTCGCGCCCGCCACCGCCGTCTCGATCACGGCGACACCCTATGCCTCGTCGGCAACCACGACGCCGGTCGCCTTGCGGGTCAGCAGGTGCTCGATGTAGAGCAGGAGCACGCTCAGGGCCACGGGCACCGTGAGACTCCACCAGGCGTCGTAGACGACGCCGAGCACGATCGTCACCGGCAGTCCCAGCGCGAGCAGGATGCCGAGGGCCCAGCCGAGGGCGGTGACGTCGTCGGCGGCGGGTGCCGCAGGCGGCTGGTGGAAGAGGTCGGGGTGAGGTTCGGGGAGGTCGACGAACAGCCGGCGCAGATCGGACTCGGTTCGCGCCGTCTGGCAGGCCGCGCGGCGCTGCGTGTACTCAGCCGGGTCGAGCCGCTCGTAGCCGAGATGCTCGTCGAGGGCCAGCAGCGCAGCCTCACGCTCGGGCGCGCCGACCCTCAGATCGGAGGGCGGTCCCTCGGACCGCTGAAAGGTCTCGTCTGCGTTGGACACAGCAGGACGGTAGGCCGGTGCGGTCAGCGATGCCACCCATTACCGTCCGGTACCGCGTACGCGAGCAGGCGCAGCGCGTTCAGAGCAGCTCCCGCGGCTCGACGTGCGACGACCGCAGCGCCCCCGCCAGCGCGGACCGCAGCACGGCGGCGTCGCCGATCCCGTCGCTTGCCGCGCTCAGGTGCAGCGCGACCGTGCCGCCCGGCGTCTCGGCGACGACCGCGTTGACCCGGTCGGGCCCGGCGACCCCGGCCGGGTGCTGCATGGCCAGGTTCATGACCACCGCGTACGCGGATCCGGGCGCGGCGACGAGCGCCTGCGGCACGACACCGACGTGCGAAGCCGAGGTCACCGGATCGCCGCCGCCCAATGCTGCCTGTGCCAGGGCGCGCACGACCTTGCGCGGCAGGTACGGCACGAGCGGCAGCAGCGCGGTGAACGAGGCGTCCTGCTCCCGCCGGGCCGCCAGCGTGCGCTTCACCTCGGCGCGGACGAACGCGACGTCGCCGACCCGGTCGGCGGGCAGGTCGGGCTGCACGGTGGTGACGGCGTTGGCGGACACGTCGTCGCCGTCGCCGCGGCTGTTCACCGGCATGCCGATCAGCACCCGCCCGTCGCCGGTGACCCGTCCGGTGGTGACCGCGACCTGCGCGGCGACCGACACGAAGAGCACGTTCGACGTGCCGCCCGCGGCGGCCGCCGCGCTGTGCCACGCCCCCGCGTCGATCAGGGCCACCGCGGTGAGCGGGCGGGCGTGGGAGGTCCTCGGCGCGGGCGACATGGTGCGCCGGTCGGCTCGTGCCGCGGTGGCGGCAGCCCTGACCGCGCTCGGCAGCCCGGCGGCGGCCTGCCCGATCGCGGTGACCAGCCCGGGGCGGCGGCCCCGGTACAGGGCGGCGGCGTCGCCGTCGGCTGCGGCGAGCACGTTCACCAGGCCGATGCCGTCGGTGAGCGCGTGCGACACCACCAGCGTCACCGCGTGCCCGCCACCGGCCAGCGGACGTACGGCCAGGTGCCAGGGGTGACGGCACGGGTCGACGGGAACCTGGCCGCGGTCGTCCAGCCACGCCGTCACGGCGCTCCGCTCGACCGGGTCCGTCACGACGGCGACCTCGGGCACGGCGTCCAGCGGCCCCCAGTGGTCCCGGCCGCCGAACGCCGCCGCGGGCACGATGACCCGCCCGAGCTGCCGGGACCGGGCCAGGCGCGCGGCGAGCGCACGGACCCGATCGACGTCGGGCGGGCCGTCCGACAGCCAGCTCATCTGGGCGAGCACGACGCTGTCCAGGGCGTTCTGGGCCCGGTATGCGGCCTGGTCGAGCAGGTTGAGGGGCAGGGGCATGCACCGGACTGTAGGCGCGGCGGGACGGGGCGGACATCGGCCGATGCGAGCGCGCCGAATGACTGTTGTGCTCACCGGGTGGTGCCCGCTCGTGTCGATCCTGCTGGAGCGCCTGCGCCAGGCTTCAGGCGCTGCGCAGCGAGACCGCGGGCGCGACTCGGCTGGCCTTCCAGGAGGGGTAGGCTCCGGCCAGCGTGCCCACGAGCAGGCCCAGCGCAGGTGCGGCCCCCAGGACGGACGGCTCCAGGACCACGACCCAGCCTTTCGCCAGCGCCACCGAGGCGGTCACGTTGACGGCGACGATCGTGCCGAGCAGTCCACCCGCGAGGCCCAGCAAACCCGACTCGACGAGGAACTGCGCTGCGACGGCGCCGCGTGATGCTCCGATCGCCCTGCGAAGTCCGATCTCCGAGCGCCGCTCGAGCACCGACACCAGAGTCGTGTTCGACACCCCCAACGCGCCGATGATCAAAGAGACGAGGGCGAGGCCCAGGAACAGCGCCCGGGTGTCCGCCTCGACTCCTTGCCGGAATGTCCGTAGGTCCGGTGGGACCAGCGCCACCAGCGATCCGGGGTCCGCAGGGCTGAGGGCCAGTCGGGCTTCCCCGGCGACCTGGTCGGCGGCCCCGAGCGCGGTACGGATCACCGCCTCCGGCTGACGGAAGGCCTCCCGAGCATCGTTGCCGCACCGCTGGTATGGCACCACGACCGCGGCGGTCAGCCGTGCCTGGCCGACGGGCGCCTGGTACACGCCGAGCACGCTCACCGGGTCGCCGTCTACGTAAATCAGCTGGCCGGGCCGGGAGACGCCCAGGTCACGCGCGGCGATGCTGTCGACCAGGGCCACCTGATCGCCCCGGGTGCCGTGGCCTTCGTCGAAGACACGGCCCTGAAGCATCGTGATCCGCTCGGTGGTCAGCGCGGAAGGCTGCGCGGCAAGGAGGCTGACCCGTACGGCCATGCCGGTCGCGTGCGGGGCGGCAACCGCAGCGGCACGGTGGACGTCGTCGGATGCCTCGCACATCAGGCCGGCCGCCTCCACCCCGTTGAGCCGGAGGACGTTGTCGATCACACCGATGTCCGGCCGCGCGGCCGCGTCCGGCCAGCGCAGCGTGATGCTGGTAGCCCTCGTCGCGTCGAACTTGTCGGAGATCGCTCCTGCTGCCGTGGCGGTGACTTCGAGCGTCGCGACGGTCGCCGCGATGCCGAGGCCTACGCCGGCGGCGGTCAAGAAGGACCGGGCGCGCCGTCCGGTCACCGCATGCCAGGCCTGGGCGAAGATGTCACGCACGCTCGTGCGAGCCGCACTGGCCATCACGCACCTCCACAAACCGGTCGGTCGCATCGCGTACCTGCTGCTCGTGGGTGACCAGGACCACCGCGCGTCCAGGCGTGACGAGCTCACGAAGCAGCGTGAGCACGCCGGCGGTGTTCTCGCTGTCGAGGTTTCCCGTCGGCTCGTCGCACAGCAGCAGCGGCGGATCGTGAACGATGGCCCTGGCGATGGCCACTCGCTGTTGCTCGCCTCCCGACAGGGTGGTGGGGCGGGCACCGAGACGATGCGACAGCCCCACGCGGCGCAGTGCGTTCTCGGCAATCGCCTGCCGCTGGCCCCTCGGGCGGCCTTGGTGCACCAGCGGCAGCATCACATTGCGAACGCAGTCGAGGTGCGGAACGAGATGGAATGCTTGGAAGACGAAACCGATGTCGGTCGCCCGCGCCTTGGTGCGCTCTCGTTCGGACAGCGTGGTGACGTCCCTGCCGTTGAGTTCGACGGTGCCGCTGGTCGGGGTGTCGAGCAGGCCGAGGATGTTGAGCAGGGTGGACTTGCCTGAACCGGACGGACCGACGACGGCAACCATCTCGCCGGCATGCACGGAGAGGTTCGCGTCGCGCAGGGCGGCGACCGCGGGTGGTCCCGGAAAGACCCGTCCCACTCCGGACACGTTCAGAACGAGTTCACCCATTGCGGCTGACCACCACGCGTTCGCCCTCCACCAGTTCGCCGGTGACCGCGGCCTCGCCGCGCACACTGAGCAGCACCTTGACCGGGACCGTACGCTGCCCGGCGCCCTGCACGACATTCACGCAGACGGTGCCGTCAGTGGCCGTCCACAGCGCGGAGACGGGGACGATCAGGCTGTCCGGCTCGCTGCGCGCCCGGGTCAGCCTGATCCGCTGGGGATCTCCCGGTCGCGCCTGGACCGAGCCTGGCATCGAGAAGACCGCCTCGCGGCTCTCCGGGGTCTGACCCTCGGCAGGCTTCGTCACGATCTCCACCAGTTTCGTGTCGTTGTCCGCCGCAGGACCGTCCTCCAGGGTGATCGCCGCCGGTTCGGTGCCACCGTTCAAGAATCGTTCGGCCTCGTCGTCCAGCGGCACGAACACCCGCCAGGCTCCTGAAGCGAGTGAAGCGACGGTCCCCTCGGCGGCCCCGCCGACACGAGCCGGCAGCGCGGAGATCTGTACCGGAAGGGACGGCACGAAGACCACCTCTCCGGCCGGCAGGATCACCTGCCGGGTCGGCGCAGGCGTCCCGGCCACCGGGGCCGGCGATGCGGCTGCCTGGACCTCCGCGAAAGCCGGTTCGTAACCCACTCGCACGTACAGGCGGCGCAGGTCCGCTTCGGTGCGCGAATCGAATCTGCCGGTGCGGGGAGTGCCGTACCGCGGGCGCAAGGCTTCCTGGAGCTGTTTGACATCCGGGCCGGTCATGCCGTGCTTCAGATCGCGATAGGCCGGGAAGCTGCCCCTGAGCACCAGCATCGGACGCCCGGACACCTCGAGCAGGACGTCGCCTGACGCCACCGAGGCGCCGACCTTCTTCGCCAACCGGGTGACCACGAGCCGTGCACCCCCGTCCACCGCCGCGGGGGCAGGGACGTTCACGGTGACCGCACGCTGCAGCCGACCCTCCACGACAGTCTCGTCCGCCAGCCGGCCACGCTTGACCGGTGCCGTCACCACGGAGGGCTCCGGCGGGGCGGCCTGGGCGGCCCGCTGCGACGGGGTGTGGGCCTGACCCGCCGCATAGACGGCCGCACCCGTGGTGACCGATAGCCCGATGGCCCCGCCCAACGTCAGCAGACGCCGCCGGTTCATGCCTTCGCCAGCATTTCCTGCGCCACCGCCAGCGCCTTCGACATGAAATCGCGCCACGCGATGATGTCCACTTCATGCCGGGTCAGCACATCGCCGAGGGCACGTGCCCGGGCCTGCTGACTGGTCGCGCGCAGGTTGGTGGAGTCGGCGCACTGCGCGTCGGCCACCGCGAGCCGGATCTCCTTCTCCTTGGCTCGGTCGAGGCCCGGGCCGTCTTCCGGGCGGAGTCCCTTGTAGAACTCACCTGCCGCGGTTCGCGCATCACCGGGGTTGGCCAGGTCACGGAATTCGCGCGAGACCATACACGTCGACCACTGCTTGAGCGCATCCGACAGGTCGGCATCATTACGCAGATATTCTGACTGGATGGCCTTGAACTGGTTGGTCACCAGCCAGTTCATGCGCATGTGTTCCTGAAGGTCGCCGTAGATGGCGATCCGGGTCTCTCCGACGCAGCCGCCACGGGGACTGCTGACCTTCCCGTCGCCGAAGTCGTAGGTGATCACGTCGTGATCCATGTCGCCGAACTTGGCCCTGGTGTACCGCCCCTTCTCATCGTCCGGCAGCTTGTCCCAGGCGGTCGGCGCGGCCTTGGAGTCCGGCACCGCACGCCGGCGGGGGTCGAGGCCGTAACCGAGGAGCTGAGCCGACTCCAGCGGCGGCGACTCGAAGCTCGGTCGCGTCGAGGGAGGCCCGTCCTCGTGGTCGTACTGCGGGAAGCCCTTGTGCGCCATGCACCGCTCCACGAGGGTGTTCTCGGCGTCGAGGACCAGGCGCTTCAACTCGACACCGGCGTCATACGCGGCCTGCGCCCGCTGTGCGGCCGCGGGGTCGTTCGCCACGGATTCACTGCACGCGGCGAGAGCACCAGCCGCCAGCAGAACGCCGGCGGTCAACATTCCGGACATGCGAGACCAACGTCGTTCCATGCTCAACTCATTCGCTGTCGGTGGGGTTGCCGACCCTCGTGAATGCCGACAACCCCACGATTCACATTGACTTCAGACTATCCCGCAGATCAGCAGGTGACGTTGACCTTGCTGCTGGCGCCGTCGTTGTTGGCCCAGTAGTAGGACGCCACCTGGTAGCCGCCGTCGACGCAGATCTCCTGCCCGAAGTACTGGAATGAGGTGTACGTCGCGGCACCGGACGATCGCAGGTTACGCCAGGAGCTGTCCGCCTCGAAGATTTCCGGCGTGCTGACCGCCCAGTCCGACGTGCCCTTCGTGAAGCGGTACATGGGGCTGCTCGTGGAGAAGTCGGCGTCCTTGTAGACGCAGAAGGTGTCCGCGTAGCAGCTGCGGTCGACCGCCGCCGCCGCCGGGCTCGCCGCGAGCACGCTGCCCGCGAGACCGAGCCCCAGCGCGATCGCCGCCGCGACGGCGCGGGGCCGCACCGGGCCGCTCCTCGCGGACGTTTCGTTGATTGACATAAATCCTCGATTCAAGACCAGTGTGAAGTGATTCGCCGCCGACATCGCCGACGAATTGCACATTGCCTTGCCCCCGGGTTCAAGTTTCGCCAACGTAAGGGAAAGCGACCCGCTTCGCAATGACCTTCGTCGTTTTCGGCGGCCCTAACGGAAGCGGGGCGTCGCGTTCAACGACGATGCCCTATAGTCGCCCCTCCAGTCGTGATAGGACTCGGCCGCCGGCCGGGTATTATCATTGCAAATGCGACGTATCGATGCGACCGACCGTCGACCGCCCGGGCGATGTGGCCTTCCTCACATCTCGATGTAGATCGATCAAAGGATCCGGCGCAGCCGTTCAGCCTGCCACGGACGGCCAAGGTTTTCCCTGGTCAAGGCTGGCGCAGTAACGGCAAGCAGAGATTCCACGTCGATCCTTCAGCGGAGGGCGGCCTGTTCGAGTCCCCGCGACCCACTACCTCTGCAGAATTCCGCAAGACCTTGACAGACATGTATCCGTACGCCAGCCTGATCTACCAAATCACGGGGGTGATTCGGCGCGCGACCGTGCCAATTCGTAGATCCCCGTGCCCATTTTCAGGGGAGGGATCATGGAGAAGAGCCTCTTCGCCCGCGCCGGCCTTGCGTTGCTTGCCGGCGGCATCCTGGCATTCGGCTCGGTGTCTGCCGCGTCGGCCGCGGGCGAGTACCGGGACTGGCCGCACGGTGGTGGCTACGTCGCCGTCGCGGCCTACGGCAGCCAGGTCAACGGCAACGGAGTGTGGCGCCTGAACGACGCCGGGCAGGGGCCGCGGTCGTACCTCGACGCCAACGTCTGGTACACCAACGCCGACGACCACAAGAAGTACGCGCACTTCTGGACGCAGTTCAACACCTACGGCGCCTGGAACTCCTACGACGACGCCGAGACCGGCCATTCAAGCACCCAGTCCGCGTCGTGGCTGTACGCCAACACCGGACTCAACCTCACCGCCAGCAATCAGTTCCGGGCGCAGGCCCGGGTATGCCTGGACGTGCCGTTCCGCACTGATCCGTGCAGCGGTTGGGCCTATTCCGCGGCCAGTTACTGGAGCTGACATCTCCGGCCAGGTCGCCCTCCAGCGCGATCGGGCGACCTGGCACTTCGACCTTGAAGAAGGAAGCATGACTGAGCACGACCGGCTCGTGTGCGAGCGATTGACGAAGAGCTACCGCAGCGGATTCTGTCTCGGCCCCCTCACCATGGCAGTCGCCACCGGCGTCACCTGCCTCGTCGGACCCAACGGGGCCGGCAAGTCGACGTTCTTCCGATTGGCGGCGGGCGTGGACCGCCCCACCTCGGGTTCGATCGGCGTCATGGCGGAGAGCGGCCGAGCCGGGCTGGGCTACCTGCCGCAGGAGCCGAAGCTGCCGAACTCGGCTACCTGCGAGGAGTTCCTCCACCACGTCGCCTGGCTGCAGCGGGTGCCCCGGCAGGACCGGGCGGCCGCGGTGTCGCGGGCACTCGACCAGGTCGGCCTATCCGACCGCCGGAACACCCGGATCGGCACCCTGTCCGGTGGTATGCGTCGTCGTCTGGGCATCGCACACGCACTCGTCCACGATCCGCTGGTGCTGCTGCTCGACGAGCCGACCGTCGGACTGGACCCGCGCCAGCGCATCGCGCTGCGCGAGGCGGTCGCCGCAGTGAGCCGCGACCGCGTCGTCATCGTGTCCACGCACCTGGTGGAAGACGTGCGTGGGCTCGCCGATCGGGTCGTCATCCTGAGCGAGGGACAGGTCGCCTACGACGGTGACGTGGCGTCGCTGGAGGCACACGCCACGGATGACGCGCCCGGCGACACCGACCTGGAGCGGGCCATCGCGGTTCTCATGACGGGAGCGGGCGAATGAAAGCGAAGCTCGGGTATGCCCTCCACACGCTGGTCGGTCCGTGGCTGCTGCTGCCGGCCATCGTGCTTGAGGTCGTCGCGTTCCTGCAGCGGGGCATGCCGTGGCGCGGCGAGGGCATGTGGACCGCGGACTGGTTCGCGGTCGTGCTGTTCATCCTCGGCCCGGTCAGCGCCGGAGTCGCGGCGGTCGACGCGGCTCGGCTCACCCGACCGGGGAACATTCATCTGGTGCTGTCGGTCCCCCGGCCCGAGCGGGTGTACCTGCGCGCCGCGCTGTGGACCGCTGTGCCCCTGGCCGCGGCACACGTGGCGACCATCGCCGTGGCCCTGCTGGTCGGTGAGGTGAGGCAGCCGAGTGCCGGCTGGTGGGCGATCATGGCTTCGGCGTCGGTGCAGGTGCTGGCCATCTTCTGGTACGTCGCCCTCGGCTCCGCCCTGGGCAGGTTCGCCTCACCGCTGGTGGCAGGGCTTCTCGGCGCCGTGAGCAGCTTCGTGCTCAACTACACGCTGAGCAACGCGTTCGACAGCGACCAGCAGTTCCGCCTGCTCAAGTTCGGCGGTGCCACCATCACGCTGCTGGGGCGCACCTACAACCTCGCCTACCTCGGTGGGCAGGCGATCCTGTTGTCGCTGACCGCGCTGCTGCTGGTCACCGTGCGGCTGCGGGCGCGCTCGGGATTGCGGATTCCCTCGGCCGCGGGATGGGCGGCGGCCTGTGCCGCGGTCGGCCTGCTCGCCTTCGGGCCGGCGCTGTTCCCGAACAACCGCCAGGTCGACGTGCCGGTCCCGCCGGACGTCTGTGTGGGCGACGCTCCGCAGATCTGCCTGTTCGACGAGCACCGTCGGCATTCCGGCCTGGTCGTGCCGCAGGTGCAGCAGCTGATGGCCAGTGCGAAGGAGAAGGGCTACCACGCCCTCGTGCCGCAGCGCGTGGTGGAGCAGAGCCGGACCTACATCCCCTCCGGGCCTGACGTCCAGCGCCTCTGGCTGCCCGCCGAGGTCTACGAGCAGGGGCAGCTTCCGGTAGAACTCCTGGTGGAAAGCCTCATCGCGCCGTGGCACTGCCATGAGTTGCGTCCAGGGGTCGATCCCATGTCAGTGGATCTCGACTGGCAGGCGTACCACTCCCGGTACTTCTCCCTGTTCATGACCTGGATGCAGATCGCCGGCCATCGGCTCGACCGTCCGGTTCCGGCCGAGTTCCGGGTGCTGAACCCCGCTGAGGCCCAAGCGATGGTCGAGGACTTCCAGCGCTGCGAGCTGGACGGCCGCGGTTGAGCGACGTGTCGACGGCTCGCGCTTGGGCGTCGGTGCACGCCACCCGGCCGGCCCTGAACATCGTGGCGTTGACGGCACTCGCGTCGTGGGCCCTGGCGCAGGCGACCATCCAGGACCTCGGTGTCGTCCGATTCTTCGCCGAAGTCTCCGTGATGCTGCTGCTGCCTGCCATCGGCGGAGTCGCGGCGGCGACGGCATGCCACAACGAAGCCGGTCTTTCGCTGCCAGACCCGGCAAAGGCCGGTGCCGCCAGGCTCCTCTGGGCGATCTGCTGGACGGCGGCGGCGACCGCCGCCGCGGAGGTAGGGCAGCTGGCCGATGCACCGACCGACCCGCTGGCGACGGTACGCAACACGCTGATCTACACCGGTATCGCACTGCTCGCCGTCAGCGGCGGGTTCCCGCACATGGCGTGGTTACCGGTACTCGGCTACACCGTCGTCTGCATGATGTTCGGTTTCCCCCCGAACGAACCTCGTTACTACTGGTGGGCCGCCGTCATGGCGGCCGATGCCACGGTGTCGCAGCTTGTCGCAGCCGGATCATGGTACGGGCTCGCACTTGTCGGATACGTGTTCCGCGGTGGCGTGGCCAGGATCGGCCGCGTCGCGGGAGTGTCCGGTTAGCAGCTTCGTTCGGCAGGGTCAGCGTGCTCGCCATGGAAGAAACCGCCGTGGCACAAACTTCTTTCGTAGAACATCTTCATAGATCGATGCGCATGTAATAGATTCACGCCGTCCCGTCCTCGCCCCCCAGAGGTGAACATGAACGGCAACTCCGTACTGCGCAGACGCACCCTGCTGGCCGCGGCCGCCGGCGTGGCCGCAGCTCCCTTCGCCGCCGCCGGGCCCGCCTTCGCGGCCGGGCCCAAGATCTACCTCGACCCCGGACACGGCGGCACCGACGCCGGCGCGGTCGCCAACGGCCTGCAGGAGAAGACCCTCACCCTCAACATCGCCCTGCAGACCCGCGACATCCTCAAGGCGAGCTACACCGTCGACGTGCGCATGTCCCGCACCACCGACATCACCCGCAGCCTCGCCTACCGCACCGACGACGCCAACGCCTGGGGCGCTGCGATCTTCGTCAGCATCCACATCAACGCCGGCGGCGGCACCGGCTTCGAGAGCTACCGCTACCCGGGCGTCGGCGCCACCACCCAGCGCCTGCACAGCCTCGTGCACTCCAACGTGCTCAGCCAGATGCGCACCATCTCCTCGATCACCGACCGCGGCCAGAAGACCGCCAACCTGCACGTGCTGCGCGAGAGCAACATGCCCGCCGTGCTCACCGAGAACCTGTTCATCGACACGGTCGCCAACGCGAACCTGCTCAAGCGCGCCGACTTCATCACCGCCACGGCCCGCGGCCACGCCCGCGGCATCGCCGCCTTCCTGGGGCTCTGACGCCGATCAGGTGACCGGGCCCGGCCTCAACCTGGGCGGCCTCGACCGCCCGCACACTTCCGGCGGGGCCCGGTCCGCGCGGACCCGGTCCCGCCCGAGGATCCCGCCATTCAGACCCGGCGCGCCCGGAACACGAACAGGCGTGAGCCGTCCCCGGCCGGGCCGCCGCGCCAGTCGCCGTCGCAGACGATATCGGCGAAACCGGCCGACTCCAGCTCCTGCCGGAACCGCTCAGAGCTGCGGAAGTGCAGGACGCTCGTGTAGACCCGGTCCTCGCCGTCGGGGAAGACGTTGTGCGCGTCGAACGTCACCCGCCCGTCCTCGACCTCGGTGACGTCCAACCACTCCCGCAGCCGACCCATCGGGGTGATGCGCTCCGCGTAGGTGGCCGCCGGGCTCCAGCGTTCCCATTCGCGGTAGGCCGGGCTGCGTGATTCGAACGCAAGAACGCCACCCGGGCGCAGCGCCCCGGCGAGCGCCGTCAGCGTCGCGGGCAGCTCGTCCGGGGCGAGATGCATGATGGCGTTGCCGGTGCAGACGGCCAGATCGGCGGTGCCGGTCGGCGAAAGCGCGGTCGCGTCACCGAACATCCAGGTAACCGTCTGCGCCCCGGGCTGCGACCGGGCGAAGTCCAGCATGGTCCGGCTCGGATCGACGCCGAGCACGGTCCGCCCCGGCCGCACCAGCGACCGCGTCAGCAGTCCGGTGCCACAGCCCAGGTCGATGACCGATCGTGCGCCCAGCTCGTCGGCGAGCGCCCGGTAATAGGCGTGGTCCTCACCATCGGGATTGTCGAGGTCGTACAGCTTGACCAGTTCGACATCACGGTAGGGATCGTCGATCACCAGTGCACCATAGCGGCCGCGCATCCCTTCCAGCTCCCGATAAATGCGCCGGCCAGCTTCTTGATGGGAAGATCCGGGAGTGACCCCGCTGCCCCCGCCGGACGATCTGACCTCACTGGTCCTGCGTACCGACTTCAGCGACGACGCAGCCTGGAACAGGCTCTCGGCCGCGCTCGACGACCTCGCCGGGTTCCGAAGCGCCACCTGTGCCAGTGATCCGGCGTATGCGGGCGTGTCCGTCGAAGCACTCGTGGATGCCGACGCTTCCGCCGACGAGGCAGATAAGATCATATATCTGTTCGTGGCCGACGCCGCCACCATGACCGATGAGGAGCACCGGCTGCTGGCCGTCGACCTGTCCTCCGAACCCGGCCGGACCTTCCGAGTGCCGCCCCGCTGGTTTGCCGACGTCTCCGCCAACCTCAGCATCGCGAACATGGACTTCGCCGAGTTCGCCGACGCCACGGACGATTCCGGCACCTACCGCGGGTTCGCCGACGATTGACAGCTCGGCCAGGAGCCCCTGGATCGCCGAGCACGGCTCAGGAACCGGGGCTGACCAGGCCGCTCTCGTACGCGAAGATGACCGCCTGCACCCGGTCGCGCAAGCCCAGCTTGGCCAGGATGCGCGCCACGTGGGTCTTCACCGTCGCCTCGCCGAGCTGCAGGTTCGCGGCCAGCTCCGCGTTGGACAGCCCACGGGCCAGCAGCACCAGCACCTCGCGCTCGCGGGCGGTCAGCGTCGGCAGCGCGCCGTGGTCCTCGCGTACGCCCGAGGTGGAGCTGAACCGGTCGACCAGCCGGCGGGTGATCGACGGGGCGAGCAGCGCGTCGCCGTCGCGGACCAGTCGCACCGCGTGCACGAGGTGGTCCGGGGTGACGTCCTTGAGCAGGAAGCCGCTGGCCCCGGCGCGCAGCGCGGCGTAGACGTACTCGTCGAGGTCGAACGTGGTCAGGATGATCACCCGGGTGGGCTCGCCCGCGGTCGTGGTCGCTCCGGTCGCCAGCAGCCGCCGGGTCGCCTCCAGGCCGTCCATGCCTGGCATGCGGATGTCCATCAGCACCACGTCGGGGCGCAGCCGCCGCACCGCCGCGAGTGCGGCCTCGCCGTCGCCCGCCTCGCCGACGACGTCGATGCCCGACGCGGCGAGGATCATCGTGAACCCGCTGCGGACCAGCGCCTGGTCGTCGGCGACGACCACTCTCAGCTGCTCGCTCATGACGCCGCCGGGAATCGGGCGGTCAGCCGGAACCCGCCGCCCGGCGCGGCCCCGGCGTGCAGGGTGCCGTCGTGCAGTTTCAGGCGCTCGCGCAGCCCCAGCAGGCCGCGCCCCGCTCCGGGGCCGCCCGGCTCCCCGGTCGGCGCCTCGTTGCTCACCTCGACCAGCAGGTCACGGCCGTCGTGGCGGATCTCGACCGCGGTACGCGCGCCGGGCGCGTGCCGCAGCGCGTTGGTCAGCCCTTCCTGCACCACCCGGTATGCGGTCAGGTCCACGCCGTCAGGCACATCGACGCCGTCGCGGCGCAGGGTCACCGGTTGTCCGGCGGCGCGTACCGCGTCGACGAGGGTGTCGAGTTCACGCAGGCCGGGCTGGGGGTGCAGGCGGTCGTCGGCGGGGGCCATCAGGCCCAGCAGGTGGCGCAGCTCGGCCATGGCGGACCGGCCGCTGTCCTCGATCGCCGACAGCGCGTTCGCCGCCAGGTCGGGGCGCTTGTCGATGACCTTCCCGGCGGCTCCGGCCTGCACGACCATGACGCTGACGTGGTGGCTGACGACGTCGTGCAGCTCGCGGGCGATGCGGGCGCGTTCCTCGGCGATCGCGGCGCGGGCCGTGGCCGCCTGCTCCTGTTCCAGGGCGGCGGCGCGGCGGGCGGCGGCATCGGCCCGGCCCCGGGCGCTGCGCAGCGCGACGGCGAACAGCCCCGCCGGCAGCAGCACCGCGAACGGGCTCAGCCAGCCCGGGATCTGCGGGATCGAGTTGGCGAACAGCGACGCCGCGATGATCGCGCCGACGATCAGCAGCGCTCCGGCCACGCGCACCGACCGGCCGTAGGCGACGGCCGAGTACGCGCAGATCAGCACCGCGACGAAGCCCGGCCACAGCAGGCCGTCCTGGATCAGGAACACCGCCCCGGCGGCGACGGCGAACGCGCTCAGCGGCCACCGGCGGCGGGCCGCGACCGCCGCCCCGGCGATCACGTTGACGGCCAGCATGCCGCCCGCCTCGTCGCCGCCGTCGAGCGGTGGGCGCGGGTCCACGGGCCTGACCGGCACCTGTCCCCACCCGGGCACGTCCACCACGGAAGGGATGTCGGGAATGTCAGGGATCTCTGGTCGGGTGGGCCGCACGCCCAGGTCGGGGAAGTCCAGGTGCACCGGCGCCGGAGCGTCGCCGCCTCCGCCGCTCGCGATCGCCCAGACGATGCCGGCCAGCACCAACACCGCCGCGAGGGCGATGTCGGTCCGGGGCACCCCGAGGCGGTCGGGCAGGCGGCGCAGGTCTGTCGGCACGCCGCCCATTGTGCCCAGGTCAGCCGTGGGCTGCGTCCGCCGTGATGACTACCCGCCTCATCATCGTGGCGGAGGACACCGCGCCAGGTTCGCTCCCGCGCCGGACGCGCCCGTGCACCGCCGCTTCCTACGGTCACCGGGTCCGATGTCCGACCCGGAAGGGGCCATTGACCATGACCGAACTGATCCGCCTGCGCGACGTAGCGAAGGCGTACGAGGCGGCCGGGCCGCCCGCCCTGGCGGGCGTCGACCTGACCGTGCACGCCGGGGAGGCTGTCGCGGTCATGGGCCCGTCCGGCAGCGGCAAGTCGACCCTGCTCAACGTCATCGCCGGGCTGGACCGGCCCACCGGCGGCACCGTCGAGGTGGCGGGGGTGCGCGTCGACAAGCTGTCGGAGACGGCGCTGGCCCGGTTCCGCAGCGCCCACGTCGGCATCATCTTCCAGTTCTTCCACCTGCTCGACGAGATGACCGTACGCGACAACGTGGTGCTGCCCGCCCGGCTGGCCGGGGCGCGTCCCGCCCAGGCCCGCTCCCGCGCCGACGAGCTGCTCGAACGGCTCGGCATCGCGGGCAAGTCCAACGACTACCCGGCGCGGCTGTCCGGCGGGCAGCGCCAGCGCGTCGCGATCGCGCGGGCGCTGATGAACCGGCCCCAGCTGCTGCTGGCCGACGAGCCCACGGGCGCGGTCGACCAGGAGGCCGCGGCGGGCGTACGCGACCTGTTGCACGAGCTGTCCGCCGACGGGCTGACCCTGCTGCTGGTCACGCACGACCCGCAGCTGGCCTCGGCCGCGGGCCGCCGGCTGATCACCATGCGCGACGGCCACGCCGCCGAGGCGGTGCCCGCGTGAGCGCCGCACCGACGACCACGCGCGTCGGGGCCGCGGCCACCGCACCCGGCGTGCCACGGCGCGGCCGGGGCACGGGCGCGGTGCTGGCGGCGGCCCGTGCGGCGGTCACGCGGCGCAGGCTGCAGACCGTGATCGTCGGCGTGGTCATGCTGCTGTCGGCGGCGACGGCGGTGCTCGGCGTCGGCCTGCTCGTCTCTTCGCACGGGCCGTTCGACGACGCGTTCGCCACCACGCGGGGCTCCCACGCCACCGCCACGATCCGGGCCGACGTGCCCGCCGACCAGGTCGCCGCCACGGCGACCGCGTCCGGCGTCGCCGCGGCCGCGGGGCCGTTCGACCTGGTCACGGCACCCATGGACGGGATGTTCGGGCCGCGTGACATGGAGTTCGTCATCGTCGGGCGCGAGCAGCAGCAGGGGCCCGTGGACCGGCTCACCCTCAGCACCGGCTCCTGGCTGAGCGGGCCGGGGCAGATCGTGCTCACCCGGCGCACCTCCGGGCCGCGCACGGCCGTGGGCAGCGAGGTGACTGTCAGCGGGGTGAAACTGCGGGTGGTCGGGATCGCCGCGTCGGTCACCGGCACCGCCGACGCATGGGTGTGGCCGACGCAGAGCGACGTGCTCGGCGGGGACACCGCCGCGCGGCAGATGCTCTACCGCTTCGCCGCTCCGGGCGTCGACGACGCCGCGGTGCGCGCCGACCTGGCCAAGGTCACCGCCGCGCTGCCGGCGGGCGCGGTGACCGGCGCGACGACGTACCTGACGATCCGGCAGTCGCTCAACCGGTCCATCTCGGCGATCGCGCCGTTCGTGGTCGCGTTCGCGCTGCTCGGCATCGTGCTGTCCGTGCTGATCACGGTGAACGTCGTCAACGGCGCGGTCGTCTCGGGTTTCCGCACCATCGGCATCCTCAAGACGCTCGGCTTCACCCCCGGGCAGGTCGTCGCCGTGTACGTCGCGCAGGTGCTCGTCCCGGCGCTGGTCGCGGCGGTGCTCGGCGTGGCACTGGGCGCGGGGCTGGCGGTGCCGCTGCTCGCCGAGACCGACGACGCGTACGGGCTGCCCGGTGACGGTGCGGGCGTGCCGCTGTGGGTGCTCGGGCTGGTGCTGGTCGCCGCGCCGCTGCTGGTCGTGCTGTCGGCGATCGGGCCGGCGTCGCGGGCGGGGCGGCTGGCCGCCAACCAGGCGATCAGCGTGGGCCGCGCGCCGCGTACCGGCCGGGGTTTCCGGGCCCGCCGGGCGCTGACCGCCTCGCCGCTGCCCCGTCCGGTGGCGCTGGGCCTGGGCATGCCGCTGGCCCGGCCGTCGCGAGCGGTGGCGACCCTGGTCGCGCTGCTGCTCGGGGCGGTCACGCTGGTCTTCTCCAGCGGACTGTCGGCCTCGATGACCGAGGTCAACGTCGCGTTCACCCGCCTGGACGCGGTGCCGGTGACGGTGCAGGTCTTCGTGCCGGACGCGTTCGGGCCGGTGATGGCCCGGCCGGGCGGTGAGCCGATCACCCCACCGGACGCCGCCGACGTCGCCGCGACCGTGGCGGCGATGCCGGGTACCGCCCGCTCGACGCTGCTGAAGGAGGCCGAGATCCGGGTCGCGGGCCTGTCGCAGGAGGTCAGGCTGAACGGCTACACCGGCGACGCGAGCTGGGTCGGCTACCGGATCGTGTCCGGGCGCTGGTACAGCAATGCCGACGAGGTGGTGGTCTCGTCGTACTTCCTGCGCCAGACCGGGTACGCGGTCGGCGACCGGATCACGATGCCCGGCGGCCGGGTGGTCACCATCACCGCGGAGGTCATCAACGGCAGCGACAGCTTCACGATGATCGGGGACGTGTCGCTGGTGGCCAAACCGATGATGGCCCGGGTCGAGATCGGGCTCACGCCCGGCACGGAGGCCGCCGCGTACACGACGGCGCTGCAGGCCAAGTATCCGGAGGAGACGTCCGGGGTGTTCGTCGAGGACCAGACGGCCGGCGACGACGGCGAGACGTTCCTGATCATCCAGGCGCTGATCGGCACCCTGACGCTGCTGCTCAGTGTCGTGGCGGCGCTCGGCGTGCTGAACACGGTCGTGCTCACCACCCGCGAGCGCATACACGAGATCGGCGTGCTCAAGGCGCTGGGCATGACGCCCCGGCAGACCCGGATCATGGTCGTCACCTCGATGGTCGGGCTGGGCCTGCTGGCCGGGGTGATCGCCGTGCCGCTGGGCGTCGCGCTGCACCACGCCGTCATCCCGGTGATGGGCGAGGCCGCCAGCACCGCGCTGCCGCAGTCGGCGATGGAGGTCTACGCGCTCGGCGACCTGCTGCTGCTCGGCGGTGCGGGCATCCTGCTGGCGGTGCTGGGGGCGCTGCTGCCCGCCGGGTGGGCGGCCCGCACCCGGGTCGCCACGGCCCTGCGGGCCGAGTAGCGGGCTCGGCTGGCGGTCGTCACGTGACGGTGGCGGAGGGGGACCACGTGAGGCGGTTCGCGGGCGACGTCCGCGAACCGCTCCACGTGTTTCGATCAGCTATCTGGGGCGGCCATGCTTGTCGAGTACGACCAGGTAGCGGCATGGGGCTGCGGTCGCGTTGACGTACACGCAGTCGGCCGGCGGGCCGAGTTGCAGGCAGTCGCCGACGTCGAGTTCATGGACCTGCTCGCCTTCGACGAAGCGCAGGTGTCCAGAGAGCACCCAGATCTGGTGGCTGATGAAGCGGTAGGCCTGCGCGGGGTAGGCGACCTCGGCACCGGGCGGCAGCTCCACCTCGACCAGTTCCAGGGCGGTGCTCCCCGGTGGCGAGACCGCGCGGCGCGTGTAGCCCGTCTCGGGGTCGGTCCACACCTGCTGCTCGTCGCGTCGCGCGACCTGCCCCGCGGTGCCCTCGGCCCGCGCGATCAGTTCCGACAGCGTGAGTCCGAGCGCGACGGACAGCTTGGCGAGCAGGGCCGCGGTCGGCTGCGCCTCGCCGTGCTCGACCTTCGAGATCATCGCGCGGGACACGCCGGAGACGTCGGCCAGGGCGGCGACCGTGAGACCACGCACCTCGCGGGCGGCGCGAACGGTCGACGCGAGCGCTTTGCCGAGATCGTCGGTCACAGCCGGGCCGTTGACACTATAGTGAACATGATGCCTACTATAGTCGCCATGAGTGGGGATGGGAACATCAGGCGCGCGACAGCGGACGACGCCGCCGCCTGCGCCGCGATCTACGCGCCGTACGTCACCGACACGACGATCACGTTCGAGACCGAGCCGCCCACGACAGCGGAGATGGCCCGGCGCATCGAAGCCGCCAACCAGCGCCATGCCTGGCTGGTGCTGGAGATCGACGGCGAGGTCGCCGGTTACACCTACGGCACCGAGCACCGGACCCGGGCCGCGTACCGCTGGGCCTGCGACGCCAGCATCTACCTGCAGCAGGGCCGCCGCCGCACCGGTGCGGGGCGGGCGTTGTACGCCGCGCTGCTGCCCATCCTCGCCGCCCGCGGCTACCGCCGGGTGATGGGCGGCGTGACCCAGCCCAACGAGGCCAGCATGGGACTGCACCACTCGTTCGGGTTCACCGACGTCGGCACCTACCGCAAAGTCGGCTGGAAGCTCGGCGGCTGGCACGACGTCACGTGGCTGCAGCTCGACCTCACGCCCGACGAGGACCCCACCGCCCCGCCCGCCGAACTACGGTGACCCGCGAAAACGCACGGTCACAGGCGTAGCGGCAGGCTCCGCAGCCGTGGGCCGCCGGCCGCGCGGACCGCGTTCGCCACCGCGGCGGGCACCGGGCCGACGACCGGCTCACCCATCCCGTACGGCACCTCGCCGCCGCCGACGAACGTCACCCGCACCGGTGGCGTGTCGGCCATCGCGAGGATCGGGTAGCTGTCGAAGTTGTCGGACACGACCTGCCCGTCCTGGATACGCAGCTCCTCCCGCAGCGCCGAGCTCAGTCCCATCACCACCGAGCCCTGGGCCTGCAGCTTCGCCCCGGCCGGGTTGACCACCAGGCCGCAGTCGACGGCCACGTCCACGCCGGTGACCCGCAGCCGTCCGCCCGACAGGTCGACCTCGGCGACGACCGCGACGACCGTGCGGGCGTCGCCGGAGCAGGCGATGCCCCGGCCGAGCCCGGCGGGCAGCGACTCGTGCCAGCCGGCCATCTGCGCCGCCGTACGCAGCACCGTCCGCAGCCGCTCCCCCTGCTCACCGGATTTGCGCAGGTGCGCCAGCCGGTAGGTCAGCGGGTCGGTCCCGGCGGCCTCGGCCAGCTCGTCGAAGAAGCTCTCCAGCGCGAACGTGTTCGGCATCAGGCCCAGCCCGCGCCACGGCCCGGTCGGCACCGGCAGCTGCTCACGCCGGTTGACCAGCCGGTACGCGGGCAGGTCGTACGGCAGGAACAGGCCCAGCAGGCCGCCCGGGTCGAACCCGATCAGGCTGCGCACCGGCTCGGGCAGGCCCGCGACGGCCCAGATGATGTCCCCGGCCGCACTGACCTGCTCCACGCCCCGGATCATGCCGTCCGGCCCGACCGAGCCGCGCATTTTCGTATGCGTGGGCGGCCGGTAGAAGGCCTGCCGCAGGTCGGTATCGCGGGTCCAGCCGACGTGCACCGGCCGACCGGTGGCCGCGGACAGCCGCGCGGCCTCGACGGCCAGGTGCTGGCCGCCCTTGCGCCCGAAGGAACCGCCGAGCTGCGTGACATGGACGACGACCTCGCGTTCCTCGCCGAGCGCGGCGCGCACGTCCTCCAGCACACTCTCCGGGCTCTGGGTCGGCACCCAGAGTTCGACCTTGCCGGCCGGTCCGGGCTCCACCGCGGCCAGTGCCGCCAGCGGCTCCAGATGGGCGTGGGCGGCCATCGGCGTACGGTATTCGGCCTGCACGATCCGGCCCCGCGACAACGCATTGCGGATCGAGCCGTCGCGGCGCAACACCACGCCGTCCCCGGCGGTGACCTGCCGTTCGAGCGCGCCGGTGTCGACCCGGGTGCCCTCGCTCCAGGTGGTGCGCAGGGCGCGGGCCGCCGCCCAGGCGCGGGTCCTGGTGTCGGCGACCACGCCGGCGAATCCGGCTTCGACGTCGATGACGACCTGCAGCACGCCGGGCATCCCGGCGGCGTCGCCCGGCTCGGCGCTCTCCAGCCGCGCGCCGAAGCGCGGCGGCACCGCGAACGCGCCGTAGTCCATACCCGGCAGCCGGGCGTCATAGCCGTAGGTCGCCTCGCCGAGCACCTTGGCCCGGAAGTCCACCCGGGGCGCGGACCGGCCGATGCTGGTGAACTCACCGGCCGGGCGCAGCACGGGGCGCTCCCCCGGTTCCTGCCACGGCCCCTGATGCGCGGCGATGACATCGACGTAGGCGAGCACGCGCCCGGTCCCCGCGACCTGTAACGCGCCCTCCGCAACGGTCAGTTCCGCCGGTTCGACGTTCAGCTGCCGGGCCGCCTCGATCGCCAGCATCTCCCGGACGGCCGCGGCCGCTTCGCGGATCGGGGTGTACAGCGACGCGACCGAAGTGGACCCGAACGTGAACAACGTCGCCGCCGGGAACCCGCGAGCGGTGTCGGCCTGGACCACGGCCAGCTGCTCGGGCCGCACCCGCAGTTCCTCGGCCGCGATCTGCGCCAGGGCGGTGTGGATGCCCTGCCCCATCTCGATCTTCGGCACGTGCACGGTGATGCCGTCACCGGTCAGCTCGAACCAGACCAGCGACGACTCGGGGATCTCGGCCGGACCGGTGCCGCGTTCCAGCATCCACCGGGCGAGGCTCGGGCGGCCGTACTCCAGCGCGATCGGCACACCCACCAGCAGCGACCCGACCGTCGCCCCGGCCCCGATCAGCAGCCTGCGCCGGGCGACCCGCCAACGCTTGGGACGCACGTCCGGTTCGGACGGCGCGGTGTCGTCGCCGGTCATGCGTCGCGCGCCAGTTCGGCCGCGCGGGCCACCGCGGCCTTGATGGTGTTGTACCCGCCGCACCGGCACAGATTCGGGCTCGCGGCCTCGGCGATCGTGGCCTCGTCCGGGTCGGGGTCGCGGGCCAGCAGCGCGACCGCGGTCAGCACGTGGCCGGGCAGGCACCAGCCGCACTGCAGCGGGGTCTCCACGAACGCCTGCTGCACCGGGTGCAGGGCGACGACCTGGCCGTCGGGCCCGCGTTCGGCCAGACCCTCCAACGTCACCACGGGGCGGTCGCCGACCTCCGCAGCGGTGATCTGGCAGCTTCGCGTCGGCCGGCCCGCCAGCAGCACCGTGCAGCAGCCGCAGATCCCGACACCGCAGCCGTACCGGGTGCCGGTCAGGCCGAGCTCGTCGCGCAGCACCCACAGCAGCGGCTCGTCACCGTGCTCGATCTCGTGGTGCCGGCCGTTTATCAGCAGCCGCATCGCATCCGCTCTCCGATGACCATGCGACGTAGTGTAGGCAGCCACGTCCGGTACTTCCACTGCCGTCGATCAGCTCAGCCGGCCGGACGCAGAAATCCCGTGACGGCGGCCGCCTCTCGATCGACCTCGGCCTGGACCTGTTCGGACAGTGGCTCGAACAGGTCCACGGTGACCGCACGCCCGCCGGAGCCGCGCGACCAGGTGCCCGCGACCCGCCCGTCGACCAGCACGGTCGCCCGGATCACCCCGCCGCCGGGCCACACGCGCGCCTCGTGGGCGGCGTCGACCGACTCCCGGCGGGTGCGGTAACCGGTCAGGTAGTTGTCGTAGGCCGGGAGCAGGCGCACGTCCGGCGTCGCGGACTCGTCCGCGGGCTCCTGCCGCGCCAGGAGCGCCGAGTCGCCGTCGACGACGATCGCCCCCGATCGGGCCAGGCCCTGCCACGCCCGGCGAGCCACGGTGACCGCGACGCCCGACCAGCACACGAAGTCGTCCAGGGTCGCCGGGGCGTACGCGGCCAGGTACCGGCGGGCCAGTTCCGCGACGGCCGCGTCGTCCGTCGGCATGGGCTCGTCGGACCGCGGCACCCAGTCGTCCAGCAGCACATACGTCTGCTCGCCGGCGCGCACCGGCCCGTGGCACACCCGCCCGACCAGCGCCGCGTGCCGGATCAGGTGGAACGGCGCCTGGCCGGTGGGGTCGACGCCGAGGGCGGTGAGGCGCTCGGCCAGCTCGTGCCGCGTGAGCGGCCCTTGCGCGCCGAGCACCTCCTCGACGAGGTTGTCGGCCCGGTCGATCAGCTCGTCGGTGAGGCCGAGGTCGCGGTAGCGGTGCCGGGTTGCGCCGATCACCCGCGGGGCGAGCAGCCGGGTGACCCAGCGCACATCCTCGGCCGGGATCGTGTGCAGCGTGCCGCGCATGAACCAGTTGCGCACGATCGACCTGTCCCCCTCGTACGCGGCGCGGATCGCCTGCGCGCCGAGGTCGCGTCCGCGTGCCCGGACGCCGAGGGCGGCGGCGGTCGCGTCCTGGGCCTGGATCGCGAAGACCCGCCGCACGACGTCGGCGGCCGTGTCGGCGCGCCGGCCACCGGCCAGCAGCTGCGCTCGGGCACGCGTACGGTGCAAAGGCTCGTGCTCGGCAGGTCGGGTCACGGCGTTGAAGCTAGCTGACCCTGTCCCATACCAGTGCGGGTCCCGGGGTCTCGACGACCCGGTCGACGACGAAGTCGATCATCCGTTCCGCACCGGGATGTTCGGCGACCCGGCCCGGGTCCCAGTCGATGCTCGCCCGGCCGGTCAGGCGCAGCGCGGGCCGGGCACCGGTCCAGTCGACGAACAGCAGGCCGCTTCTCGGCTGCAGGTGCAGGTTGCCGAGCGTCATGTACATGGCGTTGCCGCGATACTCCGGCCACGACAGCGTGGTGGCGTCGCGGGCGAGGACGAACCCCGGGTCGCCGCCGCGGTGCGACACGTCCACCCCGTGGCCGTCGGCACTGCTGGCGATGAAGAACGTGTCCGCACCGGCGATGAAACGCCGCTGCTCGGCGGAGAGCCGGTCGCCGACCGCCGCGGCCGGGCCGGCGTGGACCTCGCCGCGGACCTCCCGCGGGGTGATGTGCTTCGGGCAGTTCGCGAAGATCTGGTCGGCGGTGATGACGAGTCGGCCGCCCTGGTCGTGGCCGGTGCCGTTGACGCGCATGCGCCGGCGGGTGGCCGGTTCGAGCACGAGCGCGCCGATGGGGCTCGGGGCGGCGAACGCCCCGCGCAGCGGGTCGCCGGCGGCGGGCACGGTCTCGGCGATCACCTCGCGTTCGCCGTCGGCGTGCACGAACCCCGGCGGGCCGTACAGCGGACTCGCCCAGAGGGCTCCCGCCGCGTCGGCTGCGCCGATCACCAGCAGGCGCTGGTGGGTGAGGAACCGGCGGGCGACCTCCGGCAGCCGCACGCCCATGCCCGCCGAGCCGAGCCCCTCCCGGTCGAAGCCGGACCTGCGCTGGACGTACACCTCTCCTGGATGATTGGCCATGGCGCGCTCAGAAGAATCCGCAGGCGGGGCCGTCGGTCGCGGCGGGTGCCGGCCGGGGCGGACGCTGGAGGGCGTAGAACTCCAGGCGGATGCCGTCGGGGTCGTAGCAGAACAGCTGCCCGGCGGCGGCCGGCTCACCGGCCACCCCACTGTCGTCGCGGATGGTCGCGCCGAGCGCGCGCAGCCGATGCTCGACCTCGGCCAGGGCCGTGCCGTCGGCGACCTGGAAGGCCAGGTGGTGCAGTCCGGCGCGGTCGGCCGCGAACGGCGCGGCGCTCTGCTGCCAGAGGGTGATCATCGGCGTGCCCCCGCGGCCCAGGAAGGCGTAGCGCCGGCCGTCGGCGTCCGAGCGGCCGACGACCTCGACGCCGAGCGCCTGGCGGTAGAAGCCGACGGAGCGGTCGAGGTCGGTGACGTTCAGCCCGACATGGCCCGTGGTGATGCCGTGGTCGCTCATGTCCCACCCTTCTAATGGCAAATCTCTTGGTGCCCATTAAACGGTAGCACGGTGAGCTAATGGCTTCAACGAGAGATAGCATTAGGCCATGCGACTTGCGATCGAGCTGGCCAACACCGTCCACGCTCGCCAGGGCGAGATCCGCGACGAGCTCCAGGCCCCGGCGGACCTCGCCGCCTGGCTCGACGCCGCCGCGCCGCTGCTCGCCGTACCCGTCGGCTCGCCGCGCATCAGCCGCACCGACCTGGCCGCCGCCCGCGACCTGCGGGATGCCGTGCGCGCCATCGCGGTCGCCGTCTCGGCCGGCCAGGCAGCAGACCGCGCGCACATCGAACGGTTGAACGCCGCCGTCCGGACGGCGCCCCGCTGGCAGGAACTCGCCTCCGACGCAAAAGCGGTGACCGCCCGGCACGACGGCAAGCCCGTGCCGGGTGCGCTCGCGGAGGTCGCCGCCGACGCGGTCGATCTGCTCGCCACCGGCCGCCTCGGCGTCTGCGCCGCGCCCGGCTGCGTGCTGCTGTTCCTGCGCGACCGGCCCAACCGCGAATGGTGCGGCAACGCCTGCGGGAACCGGGCACGGGTGGCCCGCCACCACGACCGCCACAAGCAGCCCACATCACCGCGCGGCAAGTGACACCGCGTACCGCGCCTACATCTATTTTGATGTGCCCACATCAAAATAGATGTAGGCGCACGGAGACGTATGCCTCGCCGACCGGCGAGTTTGACATCAAGTGCGGTTGAGGTTTTAGCGTCGCGGCTGTGGATCACACAGCTGCCCCGCACCTGGTGGGCATCCGGTTCCGGGAGGCGTTCGGCCGTTACCCGAGCGGGGTCGCGATCATCTGCGCGGCGGGGCCGCAGGGCCCGGTCGGGTTGACCGCCTCCAGCGTCGCGTCGGTGTCGCTCACACCCCCGGCGCTGTCCTTCTCCGTCATGGGCACCCGGTCGGCGCGGCACCTGCTGCAGGCCGAAAGCCTGGTCGTCCACCTGCTGGGGCCTGCGCACGTGGCGGTGGCCCGGGACTTCTCCCGCGCGGGCGGGCCCCGTTTCACCGCCGAGCAGGGCTGGAGCACGCTGCCGACCGGGGAGCCGTTCCTGCCCGGCGCGCTGGCCGCGCTTCGGGTCAGGCCGCTGCGGCAGGTCCCGATCGGCGACGCGACCGTCGTCGTCGCCGGTGTCCTGGACGTCTTCCACGGACCCGACGACGGGCAGCTGATCTACCACGCCAGGAGGTTCCACACCTCACCACTGTCACCGGAGGCAACCTGATGAGACTGTCCCACCTGCTGCGCCCGCGCCTGGTCGCCGGCGCCCACTGCGACCTGCCCTGCGGCGTGTACGACCCGGCCCAGGCCCGGATCGAGGCTGAGTCGATCAAGGCCATCTGCGAGAAGTACCAGGCCAACACGGACCCGGAGTTCCGCACCCGGGCTCTGATCATCAAGGAGCAGCGGTCCGAGCTGGTCAAGCACCACCTGTGGGTGCTGTGGACCGACTACTTCAAGGCCCCGCACTTCGAGAAGTACCCGAACCTGAACCAGCTGTTCAACGAGGCCACCAAGCTGTCCGGCGCCGCCGGCACCAAGGGTCAGGCCGACCCGGCCGTGGCCGAGCAGCTGCTGGGCAGGATCGAGGAGATCTCCAAGATCTTCTGGGAGACCAAGCGGGCCTGAGCCATGATGGGGCACCCCGCGACGACCGCGAGCGAGGTGCCCCATCGCGCAACGCGACTCGATCTACGATGCGACGATGACCTCGACGCCGTCCGCGCATGCCGTCAGCCAGTACGCGACGACGACCGAAAACCTCACCGCTCGCATCGCACTGCATGCCTACGGCACGAACCCGCAGAGTTGGTTCTCCTGGCTCGGCGAGCGGCTCCCGCTGGCCGGCGACGTACTCGAAGTCGGCGCCGGCACCGGAAAACTGTGGACCCACGTGGATCACGTCACCAGAGGGATCCGCCTCACCCTGACGGACTTCTCCGGCGCGATGTGCGAGCAGCTGCGCACCGTCCCCGAAGCGCGTGTGCGGCAGTGCGACGCGACGGACCTGCCGTTCGGCGATGCCGTGTTCGACACCGTGATCGCCAACCACATGCTGTACCACGTCGACGACCCGGCTGCCGCGCTGCGCGAGTTCGCCCGGGTGCTGCGTCCGGGCGGGCGGCTCGCGGTCGCCGTGAACGGCCGCGACCACCTCGAAGAACTCAACGCCATCGGACCGGCAGTCGGTCGCCCCGACCTGGCGCTGCACGCCACCCAGAACGACTTCACCGCCGAGACCGGTCCCGGCTACCTGGCGCGCCTCTTCGCCGACGTCTCGGTCGAGCGCTACCACGGCGACCTCGAAGTCCCCAGCCCCGACCCGGTCCTCACCTATCTCGCCAGCCTGTCGTCCGAACCGCTCACGCCGAAGCAGTTCGCCGCGGCCCGTAACCACCTCCAGGCCCGGATCGATGCCGACGGCAGCTTCCGCGTACGCAAGCACACCGTGCTCATCACAGCCTCAGCAGGGACGACGCAATCCGCCGACCATGTCTAGGCTGTGGCGGTGACTGGTGCCGCGGAAGAGACTCCGGTTCCGGGCGACGCCTCGGCGCACCGGAACTCCGCCCTTCAGGTGATGTCGGAGGTCGATCCGTTGTGGCCGCGGCCGGGCGACCCTCTCGGCCACGACGTCACACCCGTGCCCCGACGGGACCCAGGGTGGGCAACCGTGCTGCGGATCGGAGCCGTCGTGCTGGTGCTCTGGTCGTCGAGCTTCGCTTCTCCGTGCTGGGCGTCTCCCGGCTGCAGCTGTCGAGTCACGACGTGAGCTTTCGGACGCCCGGTCCCGGGTGCGTTGACCTGATCCTGTGATCGCCCCGTTCAGCGAGGTGTCCACCGGTCCGTGTGGATGGCTTCGGCCAGCGGCCGGCGGCGGCGCCAGCCGTGCCGTTCGAGGTCGGGCACGGCTTCGAGGTGGGTGACCGGGCCGAGGCAGAGCCAGGCGACCGGACGGATCCCGGCCGGAATGGCTAGCAGCTCCCGCAGGAACTCCTCGCGGTAGAACGACACCCACCCGACGCCCAACTGCTCCGCCGTGGCCGCCAGCCACAGGTTCTGGATGGCCAGGCACACCGAGTACAGCCCGGCGTCGGCGATCGCGTGCCGGCCCAGCACCGCGGGAGATCCTCGGTCGGGGTCGTAGGTCACCACGACCGACAGCGTCGACTCCAGCACCCCGTCGATCTTGATCCGGGCGAACCGCTCGGCGGCCTCGGCGTCCAGCGTGGCGGCGAACACCTCACGTTCCCGGTGTACGTGCTGATGGAACGCCTCCCGCAGCGGCCGGTCGCGGACCACGACGAAATCCCACGGCTGCGTCAGGCCGACGCTGGGCGCGGCGTGCGCCGCCTCCAGGACCCGGTCCAGCACGTCGACCGAGATCGCGGCCCCCGTGAACTGTCCACGCACGTCCCGGCGGCGGTGGATGACGTCGTAGAACTCGCTGACCATGGGCAGGCTCCCGCTGCTGTCGGGCTCCGGGCAGGCCGGGGCCGTGGACGCGAGGCCGGTCTTCGGACTCCCAGATCGACGCCCTCCGCCCGCCTTCCCAGCCGGTCAGGCCAGTGGCTGCGCGTACTGCGCGTGGGCGGCAGCTCCCTGGTCACCGCGGCGGGCCCGTGCCGGACACGTTACCGCCGACGCCGAGCAGCACCGCCATCGGCGCGGCCACGACCGGATACGCGACCAACCGCAGACCCACCGGCTCGGGTGGCCCGTTCGTCACGAATGCACGGTCGCCTCACGTCCCGCGAGCAAGCGACTGCCGTGGATACTGGACCGATGGACGGGGAGGAACCGCTGGTGGGCGGCCGGATGACGGCCGGCATCGTGCGCCGCGGCGGCCACGTGCACCGGCCGATGGGCTCGTGGTCGCCGGCGGTGCACGAGTTTCTCGGCCACCTGGAGTCGGTCGGATTCGCCGGTTCGCCGCGGTTCGTGGGTGTCGAGGGCGGTCACGAGGTTTTGACATACCTGTCCGGGGACGTGGCGGTGGATCCGCAGTGGCAGCCCGGCCGTGGTGCCCGCCTGCCGGGGTACGCCCGCACGGACCGAGCCCTGACCGAGGCGGCGAAGCTGATCAGGCGGCTGCACCACGCGGCAGCCGGGTTCAGCCCGACGATCACCGCTTACCGCTTCCATCCGTGTGCGCCCCGCCCGGGACAGATCGTCTCCCACGGTGACCTCGGACCGTGGAACACCGTCTACCGGGCGGGGATCCCGGTGGCGTTCATCGACTGGGACGCCACGCAGCCGGTGGACCCGCTCGACGACCTGGCGGCGGCCGCGTGGAGTTTCGTGCCGCTGTGCCCACCCGGGCAACTACGCGAAGCCGACTTCGACCCCCTGCCGGACCTGCCGAGGCGGCTTCGCCTGTTCGTCGACGCGTACGGGCTCGCCGACAGGCAGGCGATGCTGCCCGCTCTGCAACGGGCCAAACTGCACGAGGTCGAGCGCGTCAAGTACGCGCCGCTCGCACCAGCCGAGGCGGCCGCCTCCCTGGAGTACTACGCCGGTCAGCTGCGGTGGCTTCATGACGTCTCCGCCGACCTGGGATCCTGCCTGTAGAGCGGTGCCGTGCGGCTCCACGGTCAGCTCGGATCGGCCGGATAAACCTTCCCACGGGCGCGCAGCAGGGCCGAGATGTCGATGATCTGGTCGGGCCGGCACGCGGTCGATCGAATCGCGGCGGAGACCTCAGCGCCCCGCCTGGGTGCCGCGCACCGACGCGGCCACCGCGATGACCACCACCGCGAACAGCCCGACGACGACAGACGGCACCGTCGCCAGGCAGGCCAGCCGCCAGCTCAGCGACCTCGTGGCGAACCAGCCGAGCAGCGCGCCGAACGCGAGCGCGAACAACAGGGCGAAGCCGAGGGCCAGCCGCGCCTGTGCCCGCCGCTCGCCTGCCCGGCCAGTCGAGGCGGCACCGGCGCCGAGCGCCGCGCCCTGACCTAGTCCGGCCGGCAGCACGGCGATCGTCAGTATCGCCGCCGAAGGCGAGAACGCGACGATCACTGCACCGAGCAGCATCAGCACGAGCGCCGATCCGGTCACCGCCGCAGGCGCCCGCCGCCCGAGCAGGTAACCGGCCGCGAATCCCGACACGATGGCGGCCAACTGCGCGACAACGACGGTCGTCAGCCCGGTCGCCGTCAGGCCGAGGGCCTGCCGGGCCGCGCCGAGCAGCGGACCGATCAGGACGGCGAGCTGGCACGCGGCGACCATCGCGCCCAGCCCGGCACCGACGAGCAGCCACGACGACCGGCCGGGAGGCGGCACAGGTGGCGGTACCACGGACGGCGTCGGCTGGCGGATCTGTTCACTCATCGCGCCATATTAGGACTCGCCAAAAGTTATGATCACATGTCGTCCGATATGGAGGGAAAGTCGATGGCGCGGCGCAAAAACCCTTCCGGGTGCGGGTGTCTGATGCTCATCCTGCTGGGGCCGTTCCTCGCGAGTCTGGCGATCTCCATTCCCGGAACGATCCTCGCCTCGCCCGCGATCGTGGCGTTCCTGCTGGCCGAGGACCCCGGCCAGATCGGGGCGTACCCGTCGTGGGTGGGTCGGTGTGGCGCTCGCGCCGGTCGTGGCCTACCTCGTGGTCCGGTTCGCCGGACGCGGCAGGGTGCACCCCCGGCACCAGGTCCATCTCGTCCGCGCCGGCGTCCTGACGGCGCTTGCCGCAGGCACCGCGCTGCTGGCGCTGGTGCTGCACCAGCGCTATCTCGGCGGCACGGTGCCCCCGGTCACGGCCGGCAAGCAGCCGCTGACGCTGGAGACGTCACTGCCGCTGGTCGGTCCGGTCGCCGCCGGCACGACGGCCCTGGTGTTCTACTTCGTGCTGCGGCTGCTCGACCGCAAGCTGCCGCGCCGGACGCAGGCCGCGCCACAGCGCCCGACCGCGTGGGCCGACCCGCGACCCCAGGAGATCTGGTGGGGTGAGATCGAGTTCCGCGACGGCGACGGGTCCAAGGACCGGCCGTTCGTCGTGCTGCGTGTGCATCCCGACCACCTGGAGGTCCTGCAGATCACGTCGAAGGACAAGTCGCACCGCGGCGACCATGTTCCGTTCTGGACAGGCAGCGCCGACCCGTACGCCGTCGAGGACGGCTTCCTCGAACTCGTGGTCCGGCGGGTGAGCCGGTTCGACCTGCGACGCCGGGATGTAGCGTACTGCCCGGACGAGATCTGGCACCGGGTGCGCTCGACCCGGGCGGCCGACGCGCCGCGATCCCGGACGGCGTGATCCCGGACGGCCGCTCGGCGCGAATCGACGGCTGCGGAAAGGAGACCGCCGGTGGGACTGCAGGCGCCACTGTGGCGGGCCGTCACCGTGTTCCGGGTGGCCGCGCTGGTGTACGCCACGATCCTCATGCTGGCCGGGTTCCGCGACTTCACCCGGCCCTGGCTGGGCTGGGCGGTGCTCGCGGCGATGACCGCCTGGACCGCCGTCACCGGCGTGCGCTACCACGATCCCGCCGGCCGCAACCGGGCCTGGCTGGCGGCCGACCTGGCCGTCACCCTTGCCTGCCTGCTCGCGTCCAACCTGGTCGTGTCGCCCGAACGCCTGGCCTCGGGCGGGCCGACGCTGCCGATGGCCTGGGTCGCCGGCGCGGTGCTGGTGTGGGCGCTGCGCGGCGGCCGCCGGGCGGGCGGGATCGCCGCGCTGATCCTCGGCGCGGCCGACCTGTTCCTGCGCGGCGAGATCACCTCGGCGACCGCGAACGGCACGGTGCTGCTGCTGCTCGCGGGCGGGGTCATGGGGTACGTGTCCCGGCTGACCGACGACGCCGAGACCCGGATGCAGCGGGCCGTGGAACTGGACGCCGCGACCCGCGAGCGCGAGCGGCTGGCCCGCGGCATCCACGACTCCGTGCTGCAGGTGCTCGCCCTGGTGCAGCGCCGCGGCACGGAGCTGGGCGGCGAGGCCGCGGAGCTGGGGCGGCTGGCCGGGGAGCAGGAGGCGGTGCTGCGCTCGCTGGTGGGCGTGCAGGACGAGGCGGCGGCCGCGGGCAGCGCGGACCTGCGCCTGCTGCTGGGACGGTACGGCTCCCCGCGGGTCACCGTCGCCATGCCCGCGACGCCGGTGCTGCTGCCCGCGGCGATCGCGGCAGAGGTCGCCGCGGCGGCCGGCAGCGCGCTGGACAACGTGGCCGTCCACTGCGGTCCCGAGACGCGGGCCTGGGTGCTGGTCGAGCAGGAGCCCGACGCGGTCACGGTGTCGATCCGCGACGACGGGCCGGGCATCACGCCGGGCCGGCTCGCCGAGGCCGCGGCGTCGGGACGGCTCGGGGTGGCGCAGTCGATCCAGGGCCGCATCCGCGACCTGGGCGGCGCGGTCGCCATCACCGGCGGCCCCGGCGAGGGCACCGAGGTGGAACTGCGGGTGCCGCTGCCCCGCTAGGCTGACGTGCGTGGTGGACGTGATGGTGGTCGACGACCATCCGATGTGGCGCGACGGGGTGGCCCGCGACCTGACCGACGCCGGGTACACGGTGGTGGCCGCGGTCGGCGAGGGCGGGCAGGCGGTGCGCATCGGCCCGTCGGTGCGCCCCGACGTCGTCGTGCTCGACCTGCAACTGCCGGACCTGTCCGGGGTGGAGGTCATCCGCGGCCTGGTCGCGGCCCTGCCGCAGATGCGGGTGCTGGTGCTGTCGGCCAGTGGCGAGCAGCAGGACGTGCTCGACGCCGTCAAGGCCGGCGCGGCGGGCTACCTGGTGAAGTCGGCGGCGCGGGAGGAGTTCCTGGACGCCGTGCGGCGCACCGCCGAGGGCGACGCGGTGTTCACGGCCGGGCTCGCGGGCCTGGTGCTGGGCGAGTACCGCAGGCTCGCCGCCGCCCCCGGGGACGGCCCGGACACGCCGCGGCTCAGCGAGCGGGAGACCGAGGTGCTGCGCCTGGTCGCCAAGGGTCTGAGCTACCGGCAGATCGCCGAGCGGCTCACCCTGTCGCATCGCACGGTGCAGAACCACGTGCAGAACACGCTGGGCAAGCTGCAGCTGCACAACCGGGTGGAGCTGGTCCGCTACGCCATCGAGCAGGGCCTCGACGACTGAGCGTCGCACCTGCGGCAACAGAAAAGGCAAGGAGAGCACTCTCCCTGCCACTATTAACTTATACCGCACCCCCGGTCTTGCGGCAAGACCCCGGTCATGCTGCAGAATCTCCAGCCGAAGCCAGAACCTGCGGAAATCAGGTATTCGCGATGTACGCGCGCTTTCGTCACGAGATGCGCGCATGCGGTTGGGGGAATTCATGATCGACGTGATCGTCGCCGGGGCGGGGCCTACCGGCCTGATGCTGGCCTGCGAGCTGCGGCTGCACGGCGTGCAGGTGCTCGTGCTGGAGAAGGAGACCGAACCGGCCGCCTACGTGCGCGCGCTGGGCCTGCACGTGCGCAGCATCGAGGTCATGGACCAGCGCGGGCTGCTGGACCGGTTCCTCGAACAGGGCAAGAAGTATCCGCTCGGCAGCTTTTTCGCCGGGATCGACAAGCCCTCCCCGGAGCGGCTGGACACCGCGCACGGCTACGTCCTGGGCATCCCGCAGCCCACCACGGATCGTCTGCTGGCCGAACGCGCCGCCGAACTCGGCGCGCAGATCCGGCGCGGCAGCGAGCTGACCGGGCTGAGCCAGGACGACCGTGGGGTGACCGTCGAGCTGGCCGACGGCACGCGGCTGCGCTCGCGCTACCTCGTCGGCTGCGACGGCGGCCGCAGCACGGTGCGCAGGCTGCTCGGCGTCGGCTTCCCCGGCGAGCCCGCCACGGCCGAGACGCTGCTGGGCGAGATGGCGGCGACCATGCCTGCGGACGAGGTGGCCGCCGTGGTCGCCGAGGTCCGCCAGACCCAGAAGCGGTTCGGGCTCGGACCGATCGGCGACGGGGTCTACCGGGTCGTGGTGCCCGCCGAGGGGGTGGCCGAGGACCGCACGACGGCCCCGACGCTGGACGAGTTCCGCCGGCAGCTGCGGGCGATCGCTGGCACCGACTTCGGCGTGCACTCGCCGCGCTGGCTGTCCCGGTTCGGCGACGCGACCCGGCAGGCCGAGCGCTACCAGGTCGGCCGGGTGCTGCTGGCCGGCGACGCGGCGCACATCCACCCGCCGACCGGCGGGCAGGGCCTCAACCTGGGCGTCCAGGACGCGTTCAACCTCGGCTGGAAGCTGGCAGCCGAGGTGAACGGCTGGGCCCCGGACGGGCTGCTGGACAGCTACCACACCGAACGGCACCCGGTCGCGGCCGACGTGCTGAACAACACCCGGGCGCAGATGACGCTCATGTCCACCGAGCCGGGCCCGCAGGCGGTGCGCCGGCTGATGTCGGAGCTGATGGACTTCGAGCAGGTGAACCGGCACCTGATCGAGAAGATCACCGCGATCGGGATCCGCTACGACTTCGGCGGCGGCCACGAGCTGCTCGGCCGGCGGCTGCGCGACGTCGAACTGAAGCGCGGGCGGCTGTACGGGCTGATGCACGCCGGTCGCGGGCTGCTGCTCGACCAGACCGGCCGGCTGTCGGTCGACGGCTGGGCGGATCTGGTCGACCACGTCGTCGACGTCAGCGAAGAACTCGACGTGCCCGCCGTGCTCCTGCGGCCGGACGGCCACGTCGCCTGGGTCGGCGACGACCAGCAGGAGCTGCTGGAGCAGTTGCCGCGCTGGTTCGGCGCGGCCATCGGCTGAACAGCGGCGGGGTGCCCGGGACCGGGCACCCCGCCGATATCTGTGCGGAATGTGACCCGGGGACCGCATCGTTGATCGGTGTATGAGCATTTCGACCGGCACGGGCACCCGCACCCGGATCGAGCACGGCGCCAAGCGCGTACGCGCGTACTTCAACGGCCAGGTCGTGGCCGACACGAGCAGACCGGTGCTCGTCTGGGAGGTCCCGTACTACCCGGCCTACTACCTGCCCGTCGAGGACGTGCACAGCGAGCTGCTCAAACCGACCGGCCGGACGGCGACGACGGGCATGGGCGAGGGCGACCTGTACACGGTGCAGGTCGGCGACCGCACGGCCGAGGACGCGGCGGTGCGCTACGAGAACTCGCCGATCACGGGGCTACGGGGGCTGGTGCGGTTCGAGTGGGGGGCCATGGACGCCTGGTTCGAGGAGGACGAGGAGGTTTACACCCATCCCCGCGACCCGCACACCCGGGTCGACATCCTGGCCAGCTCGCGCCACGTACGGGTCGAGGTCGACGGGGTGACGGTGGCCGAGTCGCACCGCCCGACGATCCTGTTCGAGACCGGCCTGCCGGCGCGCTTCTACCTGCCGAAGACCGACGTACGGCTCGATCTGCTCGAGCCCACCGACACGGTCAGCCACTGCCCGTACAAGGGCCAGGCCGAGTACTGGTCGGTGCGGACGGGCGACACGGTGCGCGACGACCTCGTGTGGTCGTACCGCACGCCGCTGCACGAGAGCCGGAAGATCGAAGGGCTGGTCGCCTTCTACAACGAGAAGGTCGACCTCTACGTGGACGGCGTGCTGCAGAAACGGCCCACGACGAAGTTCAGCTGACCGTTCATCGCGGGCGACGTGGACGCCGTGCCGCCGTGGACGGGTGCAGGCAGTGGTACCGCAGCGCCCTGGAGCGGCCGCGCTCGGGCTGATGCCACGGGCTCACCCCGTCCGGGTCGCGCGGGGTGGTCGCGAGCAGCTGTTCGGCGCGCAGCGCCTCGATGGCGGCACGGATGTGCGGCGGCGGGTCGGCCACCGTCAGGTGCACGCCCAGCCGCAGCGCACTGGTCCGGAAGAGCATCAGCACGCTGATCCCCGCGGCGTCGATCGCGTCGAGGCCGGCGCAGTCCACGGTGAGCTGGTCGGTGGGAAAACGATCGAGCACGACACCGATCGCCTTTCCCAGCTGGTGTGCCGTGGTCGAGTCGAGCCGCCCGTGGGCGGTCAGGTACACGCCCACCGGTGAGGTGTACAGGCGCAGCTCCAGCATCTCGGTCATGGTCCGCTCGCTCACGTCGCTGTGATGGTCGGGATTGCCTGACGCTTCCCCGAACGGCGGGCCGTCAATCCTCGAATCAGGTCACGATTGGACAACAAGGCAGCGCGAACCCCGGTCAGGAGTCACGGCGCCACTGCTCCGCGGCGTCCAGCATCGCCTGGCCCAGGTACTGGAGGAAGTCGCTCGTGCCGCGCAGGCGCGCGCCCGCCGGGGTGTCGGGTCCCAGGATCCGCGCTCCCTGGCCGGTGATCTGCGCCAGGGTCGTGTTCATCCGGGAGCTGGCGAGCCACGCCTTGTACCAGACGTCGCCGTCGATGTGATAGCGGTCGTGGCGTGACCGCGGGTCGCGTTCGCGGCGGATCAGCTGCTGCTGCTCCAGATCCCCCACCGCCTTGGACACCGACGCCGCGCTGACCTGGAGATGGGCGACGAGTTCGGCGGCGGTGAGGCTGCCGCTGTCGGTGGTGTAGAGGTGCGCGAGGATCCTGGCCGCCATCCGGGTGAGACCGGTGCGCGCGGTCAGCTCGGTGAGCTGCTCCTCGAAGGCCCGCACGGCCTCGGGGTCGCGCCCGTGGGCGGCGGCCTGCGCCACCGGAGCCTTCTTCGCCGCTCCCCCGGCCGGCGTGCGCCGCGCCCGGCTCTCCCCGGCTCGGTGGGCACGGTCGGCGCGGTAGGCCAGCGGCCCGCCGTTGCGGTGCACCTCTCGGGTGATCGTCGAGGTCGGGCGGTCCAGCGTGCGGGCGATCTCGGCGTACCCGAGGCGCTCGGCGAGCCCGGCCGCGATGCGCTGGCGATCCTGCAACGTCAGCCGTCCACCAGGCATTCTTCGCCCCTCTCGATCAGTCGCCCCGCCAGTATGCGGCCGCGCGCGACATCATTGCAATCGCCAGTTGCATTAGGTGACACCATCATTGCAACGATTGACACCTCCTCATCTGCTATTACATGTCCAGCAACGCGATCCATGATTGCCGAAACCATGAACGCAACGTAGCGTTTCGAACTGTCGAAAACCTCACGACGGGGAGAAACCTGATGAACCTGCTCCACCCCTGGCGCACCTGGCACCGCCCGCTCATGGCGAACGTGACCCTCATGCTCGGCCTCGTCCTGGTCTCCGTCGCCGGGCTGCTGCTCGACGACCAGCTGCTGCTGGGTGAGTCGGTGTGGGTCAAGCCGCTGAAGTTCGGCATCGCCTTCACCCTCTACAACGGCACGCTCGCCTGGCTGCTGACGAAACTGCGCAAGGCCCGGCGGACCGGCTGGTGGGCCGGGACGGTGTTCGCCGTCGCGGCCACGGTCGAGGTCGCGGGCATCACCGTACAGGCTGCCCGCGGCACCTTCAGCCACTTCAACGCCAACGTCGACGACCCGGTGACCGTCGCGATGACGCAGCTGTTCACCTACGGCGTGGCCGGCCTGCTCATCACGCAGCTGGTCATCGCCGGCGTGCTGCTGGCCCAGCGTGCCCTGGACCAGCCGTTCACCCGGGCCGTGCGCTGGGGCATCCTGCTGTCGACCGTGGGCATGCTGGTGCCGATCTGGTGGATGGCCACCAGCATCCACGAGCGCACGGTCGTCGACGCCAACGGCACCGACGTGACGATGTACCAGGGCCACGGCATCGGCGACCCCGACGGCAACGGCATGTTCCTCACCAACTGGAGCACCACCGGCGGCGACTTCCGCGTGCCGCACTTCTTCGGGCTGCACGCCGTCCACGCCCTGCTGCTCACCGCGCTCCTGCTCCAGGTGCTCGCCCGGCACAGCCGGGTCCTGCGCGACGAAGCGGTCCGCGCCCGGCTCATGACCGTCGCCGGGGCGGCCTGCACCGGCCTGCTCGCCCTGCTCGCGTGGCAGACGGGCCGCGGGCAGTCACTGATCCACCCGGACGCCGCCACGCTGCTCGCCCTCGCCGCGCTCGTCGTGGTCACCACCGGTGCGGCCACCGCGGTCCTGAAGTCGGGCGCCGGACGCCCCGCGCACCCACAGCCGCTGGAGCACGCGGTTCACTCCCGGTGAGACGTGGGCGGGTCACCGGGCGTCACGGCCCGGTGATCCGCCCACTCTCGGACCTCATCGGCCGGCCCGCTGCCAGATGCCCTCCCACTGCGACCACCGGCCCTCGGCGGGCGGGGTGCGACGGGTGCTGTGCAGCCGCAGAGGCATGACGGCGGTGAACCGGTCCCCCAGGAGGGCCTGCAACTCGTGTGCGGTGAAGAAGCGGATGTCCAGCCCGGTCTTCGGCCCCCTGCGGTAGCGGATGGTGAATCCGTCGTCGGGCGCGGCCTCGACCACGTCGTGGTCGTACTCGATGTCGGTGGCCGTGGCGTTCACCCGGACGCAGAGCAGGCCGCCCGGCGCGACCCGGGCGGCGGCTGCGCCGAGGTGGCGATGGGCCTGGGCGCGGGTGCCGTGCTGGAAGACCTGGATCCCGACGACCAGTTCGTAGCGATCCTGTTCCGGCAGCGCGCGCAGATCCCCGACGATCAGCTCGCCGGCGCGGTCCGGGCGGCGCTCGCGCAGTTGGACGATCGCCTCGGTGGAGATGTCCAGGCCGATCAGGTCCAGGCCCGCGTCGAGCAGGGGCAGCAGATTCCGGCCGTTGCCGCATCCGATGTAGACGCCTCGGCGCAGCCTGCATCGGCCGGCCGCCGCCACGATGTCGTCGACGAAGCCGACGGGCGGGTCGTCGAGGTATCGACCGGCAAGGTACTCGGCGTTCCACAGCTCGGCAGCGTCCACCCCCAGCAGGGTAGGCGAGCTGAGTCCGCTCACAGCGCGGGCGCTCCGACGTCGAGCCGGTAGACGCCCAGGCCGTAGGTGCCTGCCGTGATCAGGGTGCGGCCGCCGGAGACGGCAGTGGCCAGGTCCATGACCGACACCACGGGCAGGCCGGTGCCCGCCGCCGACCAGGTCGCTCCGGCGTCGATGGAGGTGAACACGCCGACGTCGGTGCCGACGTACAGCGCGTTGCGGTTCTGCGGGTCGAGGACCAGGTCGTTGACGGGCGCGTTGGGCAGGTTGCCGGAGATCTGCTGCCAGCTGGTGCCGCCGTTGGTGGTGCGGTAGACGTGCGCGGCCGAGTCGCCCGTGGTGTACCCGGAGAACGTGGCGTAGACGAGGTTGGCGTCGGTCGGGTCGACGGTGAGCCGGGTGACCCAGCGCTGGGGCAGCGAAGTGCCGATCTCGGTCCAGGTGCTGCCGGTGTTGCGGGTGACCCAGATGCGGCCGTCGTCGGTGCCGACGTAGATGGTCGCGGCGCTGGTCTTGGCGACGGCGATGGTCGAGATGGTGTTGTAGCTGGTGCTGCCGCTGCTGCCGCGGCTCAGGTCACCGCTGATCGCGGTCCAGCTCTGCGCCGAGTTGGTGGAGCGGTTGAGGCGGTTGCCGCCGTAGTACATGATCGCCGGGTTGGACGGGTCGAACACCACCGGTGTCAGCCAGGCGCGGCGGTCGGAGGTCGTCGAGCCGAATCCGCTCATCGAGTTGCCGCCGTTGGTGGAGCGGCCGCAGGAGCCGTTCTGCGAGCAGGCGTACACCTTCTGGTGGTTGGTGGGGTCGATGAGGTTCTGCAGGCCGTCGCCGCCGTAGTAGGAACCCCACGCCGACCAGGACCGGACTGAGCCGTTGTCCTGCAGGCCGCCGCTGATGCGCGAGACGTCCTGCTGGGACACCGCGACGGTGTAGAACTGCATGTTGCCCAGCCGGGTGGTCTTGGTCCAGCTGCCGCTCAGCGACCCGTTCGCGGTGGAGCGGTAGATGCCGCCGTCGTTGCCGAAGAACACGCGGTTGGCGACCCGCGGGTCGAACGCCACGGCGTGCTGGTCGACGTGGAAGGAGCTGGAGTTGCTGGTCCAGCTGCCGCCGGCGTTGCTCGATTCGAGCATCGGCACGCCGGGCACGAAGATGTGCTGGGGTGCCACCGGGTCGACGAAGATCCGGGAGAACCACCAGCCGAAGGTGGACTGCGACGAGTTCAGCGCCGACGTGTTGGTGATCTGCGTCCAGGTGTCGCCGCGGTTGGTGGAGGTCCAGAAACCGAGGAAGTTGCCGGTGGCGTTGGCCGCGATGGCGTACACCCGGTTGGTGTCGCTCTTGGCGACGGCGACGCCCATCCGGCCGACGTTGGTGCCGGACGCGGGCAGCGTGCCGGCGAGCCGGGTGAAGCTGGCGCCGCCGTCGGTGGACCGGAACAGGCCGGAGCCGACGCCACCGTAGCGGCGGCTGCCGGGCATCCGCTGGTGGTCCCACATCGTGACGTAGATCCGGTTCGGGTCGGCCGGGTCGAGGGCGACGTCGGAGGCCCCGGTGGTGGAGTTGGCTCCGGCGAGGACGCGGGTCCAGTTCGCGCCGCCGTCGGTGGTGCGGTAGAGGCCGCGGTCACCGCCTGGCACGTACAGGTTGCCGGTGGCCGCGACGAGGATGCGGTTCTCGTTGGTGGGGTCGATGACGATGCGGCCGATCCGGTTGGTGCCGGTCAGGCCGACCGACTGCCAGGTCACGCCACGGTCGGTCGAGCGGTAGACGCCCGTGCCGGGGAAGGAGGCGCTGCCGCCGCCGGGGTTGGCCTCGCCGGTCCCGGCGTAGAGGACGCCCGCGCTGGTGATCGCGATCGCGCCGATGGCCTGGGTGATGGCCGCGTCCCACGCGTAGTTGAACGTGCTGCCCGAGTCGGTGCTCTTCCAGACCCCGCCCGAGGCGGTGGCGGCGTAGACGGTGTTGGCGACGGACGGGTCGACGACCAGGTCGGTGACGCGTCCGCCGAGGTTCGTCGGGCCCATCGACTGCCAGGCGGGCAGCGCCGCGAAGGTGGCCGCGCCGCCGATCCGTTCGGCCTGGGCACGGGCGCGCCCTGACAGCGCGACGAGGTCGCCGGTCTGGCGCGGGCCGAGTCGCTGGGCCATGAACCATTCGTCGGCGCCGGACGGGCCGGCTGCGCCCTCCAGGGCTTCCAGCGCGGCGACGTCAGGTCCGATCACGACATCTGCAGGCAGGCCGTGCGCGGCTGCGGATGCGGCCAGCGACAGGCTCAACAGGACGGTCACACCGAAACCCAGTGATGATCTCATATTCCCCACCCCGGCTAGACATGCAATGCTACGCATCTATACATCTAAAGCTCTAGAGGTGATCGGTGATTTGGCACGCCTTCGCCGCGAGACGTCGCGGCATCGTGCGCGACGCGTCCCACCGCCGCCGAACCTATGGGGCCCTCGCCGTGACGGCGCTCTTCACCGCACCGCTGGTGCTGCTGGTGACCGGCTCGCTGCGCGAACCGGGCCTGCCGCCCGTCGTCGCGCCGCCGCTGTTGCCCGACGACCCCGGCATAGCGGCCTACCAGCAGGCGATCACCCACGGCGACCTGGTGCGCGCGGCCGTCAACTCGATGGTCGTCGCCGCGGTCGGCGTACCGCTGAGCCTGCTCGTGGCCTCGCTTGCCGGATTCGCGCTGACCCAGCTCCCCCGCCGCGTCACCAGCACGGTGATCGCGCTGTCCGTACTGGCGATGATGGTGCCCGCCACCGCGCTGCTGCTGCCGCGCTTCGTGCTGTTCCGCACGCTCCAGCTGACCGACACCCTCGTGCCCCTGGTCGCGCCCGCGCTGATCGCCACCTCGCCGCTCTACCCGCTGATCTACTTCCTCGCCTTCCGGGCGATCCCCGCCGACAGCTACGACCTGTGCCGGCTCGCCGACCTCACGCCAATGCAGACGTGGCGGCGCATGGCACTGCCCCAGGTCCAGCCGGTCACCGCCGGGCTGGCCGCACTCACCTTCGTGCTGACCTGGTCGAACCTGCTCGACCCGATGGTCTACCTCTACGACCGGGCCGCCTTCACCCTGCCGCTGGCACTGCGCGCCCTGGCCGCGATGGACCCGCACAACCAGCCCGTCTTCCTCGCCGGTGCCGTGCTCACCACCCTGCCGACCCTGCTCGTGCTCGGGGTCGCCCAGCGCCGGTTCCTGCACTCCTACGGCCCCGAAGGAGCCTCGTGAAGCGAACAGTCGCCCTGCTGAGCCTGCTCACCATGTTCACCGCCGCCGGGGTCACCGCCGGTTGCGGCGCCGACGCAGATCCTGCCGCCGACACCGTGTCCCTGCTGGTCGCGGGCACCCCCGACGAGCTTGCCGCGTACCGGTCGCTGGCCGCCGAGTACCAGAAGGCCACGCCGGGCGCCACCGTGGACCTGATCGAGGCGAGCAGCGCGAAGGACCTGATGACCAGGGTGTCCACTTCGGTCGCCGGGAACGCCGCACCCGACCTGTTCCTGATCAACTACCGCAACTACGGCCAGTTCGCCGTCAAGGGTGCGCTCGCTCCGCTGACCGCCCGGCTGGCCGCCTCGGGCAGCCTGCACGAGCAGGACTTCTACCCGCAGGCCATGGGCGCCTTCCGCTGGGGCGGCGAGCAGATGTGCCTGCCGCAGAACATCTCCAGCCTCGCCCTCTACTACAACCGCAGCCTGTTCAAGAAGTACGAGGTGGCCGAGCCGGTGGCGGGCTGGCACTGGAACGACCTGGTCGCCACCGCGCAGGCGCTGACCCGCGACGCGGGCGGCCGGACCGTGAAGGCCGGGGACCCGGAGACCGCCGGAGTGCCGGCGGCCGTGCACGGGCTGGGCATCACGCCCGAACTGATCCGGCTCGCGCCGCTGATCTGGTCGAACGGCGGCGACATCGTCGACGACCCGGCCGCGCCGACCCGGCTCACCCTGGACACGCCCGAGGCGCGGACGGTGATCCAGGACTTCCTGGAACTGCCGAAGATCGGCGTCGTCCCGTCGGACGTCGAAGTGGAGACCCAGGACCACGAGGCAAGGTTCGCGGCCGGCAAGCTGGCCATGTTCGTCTCGTCCCGGCGGGTCACCACCGCCTTCCGGGCGATCACCGGGTTCGACTGGGACGTCGCCCCGCTGCCGCAGTACCGCTCCCCGGCCAACATCCTGCACAGCGACGCGTACTGCATGACCAAGGCGTCGAGCCGGCAGGACGCGGCGTGGCGCTTCCTCGAATACGCCCTGAGCGACCCCGGGGCCGCGCTCATGGCCCGGACCGGGCGCACCGTGCCGTCACGGATCTCCGTGGCGACCTCGCCCGCGTTCCTGTCCCCCGGCACGTCGCCGGCCCGCTCGCAGATCTTCCTGGACACGATCCCGGTGCTGCGGCCGGTGCCGACGATCTCGACCTGGCCGGAGATCGAGGACGCGACCGGCAAGGTCCTGGAGAACGCCTTCTTCCACGGCGACCCCCTGGACAAGGTGATCGCCGACCTGGACGCGGCGACCCGGCCGGTCTTCCAGCGGGGCACGGCGGCGCGGTGAAAGCCGGGCTGAGCCTGCGCGGGGTGTCCCTGTCGCGCGGGGCGATCACCGCCCTGCGCGGCATCGACCTGGCCGTGCCCCGGGGCGAGCTGCTCGTCGTGCTCGGCCCGTCCGGCGCGGGCAAGTCCTCACTGCTGCGGGCCGTCGCCGGGCTCGACCCGGTGAGCACCGGCACCGTCGCCATCGGCGGACGTGACGTCACCGCGCTGCGGCCCGGGCAGCGCAACGTGTCCATGGTGTTCCAGAACCACTCGCTGCTGCCGCACCTGACGGTGGCCGACAACATCGCGTTCGGCCACCGGATCCGCGGCGCGGACCGGCGGTCCGCCGCGACCCGCGCGGCACGGGCCGCGGCGACCGTCGGCTGCCAGGATCTGCTGGGTCGCCGCCCGCACCAGCTGTCGGGCGGCGAGCGGCAGCGGGTGGCGCTGGCCCGCGCGCTGGTACGCGAACCCGACGTGTTCCTGCTCGACGAGCCCCTGGCCAACCTGGACGCCGAACTGCGCATCCGGATGCGCACCGAGATCCGGGCCGTGCACGACCGGCTCGGCGCGACGACGGTCTACGTCACCCACGACCAGTCCGAGGCGATGGCGCTCGGCGACCGGATCGCCGTGCTCCGCGCCGGCCGCTTCGAGCAGGTCGGCACCCCCGACGAGGTATGGCGGCGGCCGCGCACCCGCCACGTCGCCGCCTTCGTCGGCGCGCCCGGCATGAACCTGCTTCCCGGCGACGGGCCGCTGAGCCTGCCCGGCGTGCCGGCAACCGGCGTCGAGCTGGGCGTGCGGCCGGAGCACGTGTCGCTCGGCGGCACGCCGGCCGGCCCGCTGGGCAACGTCGAACGGGTCGAGGTGCTCGGCGAGGACGCGCTGGTCCACCTGAACGTCGGCGGGCACCCCCTGATCGCCCGGGTGCCCGCCGCCGCCCGGCCCGCGCCCGGTGACCGGGTCGGCATCGGGGTCGCCGAGGAGCACCTGCACGCCTTCGACGCCGCCACCGGCGAAAGGGTCCCGCAGCCCACCGGAGCCGGGCAGGCCGGGTGATGGACCGCGACCGCCGTCAACTGCTGCTGATGCTCATGCCTTACCTGGTCGGCCTGGTGGTGCTGGTGCTGCTGCCCGCCGCGGCGACGCTGGCGATGGCGTTCACCGAAAGCGACCTGATCGCGACCTCGCGGTTCGTCGGCCTGGCCAACTTCGCCGAGCTGACCAGGGATCCGGCGGTGCGGGCCGCAGTCGGCAACTCGCTGTCCTACCTGGCCTTCTCGGTGCCGCTGCGGCTCGTCCTCGCGGTCGGGCTGGCCCTGCTGCTGCACCGGCGCGCCCGTGCCGCCGGAACGGCACGCGTGGCGGTGCTGCTGCCCGGCGCGGTCCCGGAGCTGGCGTACGGGCTGATGTGGCTGTGGCTGCTCAACCCGATCCAGGGGCCGGTCAACCAGCTGCTCCTGCTCGGCGGCGAGGGCGGGCGGACCATGTTCGGCACCCTGCCTCCGCAGTGGCTGACCGACCCCGAGGACGCCCGCGCCGGGATCGTCCTGATGAGCCTGTTCACGATCGGCGAGACGTTCGTCATCGTGCTCACGGCCCGGCTGGCGCTGCCGCCCGAGGCGTACGAACTCGCCGAACTGGAGGGCGCCGGTGCCGGGCAGGTGCTGCGCCGGGTGACACTGCCGCTGCTCGCGCCGGTGCTCGCCGTGCTGGTCCTGCGGGACACGCTGATGAGCATGCAGGCGTCGTTCGTGCCGACGCTGGTCGTGACGGGCGGCGGCCCTCCGCCGTACGCGACGACCTACCTGTCGCTGGTGCTCTACCAGGACGCGTTCGAGTATCTGCGATACGGCTACGCCGCCGCGGTCGCGGCGCTGATGCTGGGCCTGACCGCGGCGGCGGTGCTGATCCAGTGGCGTCTGCTGCGCCGCTGGGCGTCGACCGGCGTCGTCGGGGTGGTCACGACGGTCGAATAGCGACCGGGGCAGGCCTCCCCGCCGCGGGATCAGCTGCCGGTCGTCGGCGAGACCGCCGGTCGCGCGCGGCGGGCGGCGATCGTGCCCAGGGCGGCGAACAGCGCGACCACGAGCCGGTCGAAGACGCGGTCCGGCAGCAGCCAGCGGGCGAACACTGCGGCCCGCGCGCCCCGCCCGACCGCGTAACGCGAGCGCGGCCGCCGCACCGTCGCGGCCCGCCCGATCGCCTTCGCGACGACCGAGGGCGGCGAGATGTGGTCCGGCTCCGACAGCAACGCCATGGCGTACCGGCGGGCCTGCTCGCCGTAGGCTCCGCCGCCGGACGTGGCCAGCAGGCGATCCCCCGCCACCTGCGGGAACTCGGTCGCGATGCCACCGGGCTGGATCACGACGACGTCGATGCCCAGCGGCCTCAGCTCGACCCGCAGGCAGTCGCTCAGGCCCTCCAGCGCGTATTTGGTCGCGTGGTACCAGCTGCCCAGGGGCTGGTACAGCCGCGCCCCGACCGAGGACACGTTGATGATGCGGCCCGCGCCCCGCGCCCGAAGGTGAGGCAGGACCAGCTGGCACAGCCGGGCCGCGCCGAAGACGTTGACCTCGAACTGACGCCGCGCCTCATCGAGCGGCACGTCCTCCAGCGCGCCGAACGAGCCGTATCCCGCGTTGTTGACCAGGACGTCGATCCGGCCCGACTCCGCGACGACCTGGTCCACCAGGGCCACGAGGGCGGCGTCGTCGGTGACGTCGACACCGGCGGTGTGGATGCCCAGCGCGGCCAGCGGCGCCATCCGGTCCACCCGGCGGGCGACCGCGTACACGGTGAAGCCCAGCTCGTGCAGGCGCTGCGCGGTGGCCGCCCCGATGCCCGCCGAGGCTCCGGTGACGATGGCGACCTTGGTCATCTGCTCCCCCGCGGTGTCCGAATCGACAAGAGGCGATCACGGTACAGCCGCCGCACCGGCTGCGGCATGGGCCGACCCGTCCGAGTCGATGGCTGCCCGGCCGTCACCACCGGTAGGGTGACCGTCGCTGTCGGGCATCTGTCGCTGCGCTGTCCACTTCCCGCGGGAAGCGTCTGTAATCGATGGATGATCCCGGCCGCGGAAAGCGCCTTCGCGCAAAGATCCAGCTCACCGGCAGCGCTGGGGCGCACGCTCGCGGCGCTCGGGCGGCAGGAGCCGATCGTGTACGACGAACTCATGCACGCGCCGCTGGTGCTGCGGCACCGGGACGTCAGCGCTGCCCTGCGCGACACCGACACCTTCAGCACCCGCTTCTACGGCATGGGCCCGATGAGCGAGGCCATGATCGCGCTCGACGGGCCGGCGCACCACGGGCTGCGGCGCATCCACAACCGCTTCTTCAGCGCCGGTGCGAGCGCCAAGTACGCCCAGGCCGTGCTGCCGATCGCGCGGCGCAGCTTCGGGCCGCTCGCCGCGAAGGCCGAGGCGGAGCTCGTCGAGGAGAGCATCGCCCGGTATCCGATGGAGGTGTTCCTCGCCCTGCTCGGCATCCCCGACGAACTCGGCGACCAGGGCCTGGCCTGGGTGCGCGCGATCATCACCTGGCTGGGCTCGCCGATGGACGAGTCGGTGGCCGAGGCCGGCCGGCAGGCGTACGACCGGCTCAGCGAGTACACGACCACACTGGTGCGGCACGAGTTGCGCGAACGTGGCGACAACATGCTCGGCGAGATCGTCCGGGCGTTCAAGGCCGACGACGCGTACTCCCTCGAAGCGGTGACGACCGCGGTGGTGAGCCTGCTGCTGGGCGGGTTCGAGACCACCATCCAGATGATGTCGGCGACGGTGTCCTCGCTGCTGCTCAACCCGGACGCGCTGGCGCAGGTGCGGGCCGAGCCCGGCCTCGCCGAGGCGGCGATCGACGAGTCCTTCCGCTGGGCCAACCCGACCGCCGGGCTCTACCGCCTGGTCATGCGCGACACCGAGCTCGCCGGGACGCCCCTGGCCGCGGGCAGCATGGTGTACCTGTGCATCGCCGCCGCGCACTTCGACGAGCAGGTGTACCCCGACGCGGAGACGTTTCGGCTGGACCGGCGCGGTGGGGCCCACCTGGGCTTCGGCATCGGCCCGCACTACTGCGTCGGGGCTCCGCTGGCCCGCATCGAGGTCACCGCGGCCCTCACGGCGCTGCTCGACGCCTGCCCGGGTCTGCGCCTCGACCCTGATACGCCGCTGAGCTTCCACTACGGCGCACGGGGTTTCGTCCAGCACGGCACGGAGGCCCTGCCGGTCCTGACCTGACCTCGCCCACTGTCAGACTGCCGTGATCTGGTCCGCCGTACGCTCGGTGATCTGGTCGAGGACCGCGGTGTAGTGGTGCTGCCGGTCGGGCCGGGCACGGCCTGCCGCGTGCCTGAGGGCCGGGATCGCCGACGGTCCGATCTGGACGAGACCGCCGATCGCGGCCCTGCGGACACCGGTGTGGGAGTGCACGAGCAGGCCCACGATCGCGGGGATGGCCGGCTGGTAGACCGCGTGGCTGAGGGTGTTGACCGCGGCACGGACCACATCGGGTTCGGGATCGTCGAGCAGGACCGCGCTGTGGCGCAGGTAGGTCGGGCGGTCCAGGAGCTTGCGGGCGATGCGGTGCGCGTGCAGGCGGATTCTCGGCTCGGGGTGGTGGAGCAGGTCGGCCAGCAGATTCTCCAGTTCGGAGTCCTGGTCGGCGGCGAGCCGGTCGTCCGGCGGGCGGTCGTCCTCGTGCAGCTCCGCGAGGCGCGTGAGCGCACGGCGGACCTGGTCGGTGGGACCGGTGCGGATCATGCCGAGCAGGTCACCGCGTGATGGCGCGGGGGTGGCGGGGTCCGTGGGCGGTCGCTCACGGAGGGCCGTGAGCCGGGCGGGATCGCCGTCGGCGGCGTCGGGCCCCCGTAGCGGGCCGTCGACGAGGGTGATCTTGTCGGCGAGGTCCTCGCGGCCTTCGGCACGCAGCCGCCGCTGGACTTCGGACAGTGCCGGGGTGCGCAGTAGGGGCAGGCCGGCGATCAAGTCCAGGTAACCCCAGGCTCCGGCGTCCAGGCGGCTGCGGAGACTGTCCGCGAGGGTGTCGGCGTACTCGTCGTCCTTGCGCAGCGCGCGTGCGACCGAGGCGCGGGTGGCGGATCCGCCGCGCTCCCACCATTCCAGCAGCAGCGGGAGCAGGCGGTGCAGGTCGGACGGGCCGAGGTCATACGCCACGCGGGCCAGGCGTTCGTGAACGGCCTCGCCACCGGCGGCGATCGTTCGCAGTTCGGTTTCGTCGATGCCGTTCAACGCCCGCGCGAGGCTCGCGTCGACCGCGACGTCGACGCGCCCGTCCAGGAACGCGCGCAGCAGCTCGCGTACGGTTTGCGGTTCGGGCCAGTCCCCGAGCGCGGCGGCGGCCGCGTTGCGCCGACCCGCGTCGGGAGCGTCGAGCATGGCGAGCAGGCGCTCGCGCAACGCGGCCGAGCGCGGCTGGTCGAGGTCGCCGTCGTGCGGGGTCCGTGGCCGGTCGGCGGGCCCGTGGAACCGCTCGGCCAGAGTCCAGGACGGTGCGCCGATCGGCTGGAGTGCCTCCAGCCAGTCCAGCATCGCGCCACGGGCCTCCGGATGCGCTGAAGGAAAGGCCTCGATCAGGGCGTCGAGGCGGTCGTGAGACGGAAGCGGGAGGTCGTCTCGTGACCGGAAGTCGCGCAGGCCGTCCGGTGTGCGTACGGCGGCTTCGAGGCGGAGCCGCCATGCGGTGGCCTTCTCGGACGTCCGGGTGGCGGTGACGGCGAAAGCGTCGCGCAGCACGGCGGTCTCGGCTCGCCACGGGTCCGGGCCGAGCCGGGCCGCGGCAAGGGCGTGCTCGACGTCGGCGCGGGTCAGCACCGCGCCGCAGCCGCGCAGCAGCCCCAGCGTCGACCTCCGCCCGGCCGCGGTGGGGGCGAGCGTCCGCAGCCGCGCGGCGACACCGAGGGCCTGTGCGGCGGGCAGGGTCGGCGCGACCGCTTCCAGCACCGTGAGCAGACCGTCCCGGTCCTCACCGGCGGCTTCACCCAGACCGCCGACCAGGGTCCCGACTGCCTGGGTGAAGGTCCCGACCTCGCCGTCCGACCAGGGAGCGGGGCAGAGCCGCAGAGTGAGCCGAAGCGTCGCCGGTGCAGGGGCCACGTCGGTGGAGGCCAGCTGAAGCCAGTCGGCCAGCAGCGGCCGCAGGCGGGCGAGCTGACCGGCACTCGGATTCCCGGGCGTCAGGTCGTGTCCGGCCACGATCCGCAGGGCGGTCTCGGCGTTCCAGCCATCGTGTACCAGCGAGTCGACGTCCTCATCCCACGGGCCGGGCGCGGCCACGACCGAACGGGCCGGTGCGGCGATGCCGTGTGCCGTGAACAGCGCCGCCAAATCCTCGACGGTTCCTTCGCCGAGCCTGACCTCGCTTGCGGCGACCAGCGCGAGCAGTGTCGGCGCGACCGGTGATCCCTGCCGGGCCAGCGCGTCGACCGCCCGCGCCGACAGCATCCGGTCCAGCCCGCCGAGCAGCAGCCCGCGGGTTCGCTCGTCGTCGGCCTGCTCGGCTGCCGCGAGGACCGTGGCGGCGTGAGCGCGGCCGAGGATCGCCTGGAGCGCCGCGACGAGAGTCTCCCGCAGACCCGGGTTGTCGTGGCGGCCGAGCCAGAGCAGCAGCTTCGGCACCGCGGCCGGCGCACCGGCTTGGACCAGGACCTCGGCGGCGGTCTTCTTGATGTTCATGGCGGGGTGGTCCAGGCACGCCGCGATCGCGGGGGCGGCCCAGCGGGCCCGGATCCGCCCGAGCGCGAGCAGCGCCTGCCGGACGGTCTGCACGTCGCGGGCCGCGGTCAGCGCGAGCAGGCTCGCCGACAGCGCCTCGGCGGCGTCGCCGGTCGAGTCGGCGGCCAGCGCCGCGATCACGTGTTTGCGGACGTGGCGGTCACGGTGGCGCAGCAGCCGGTGCACCCGGGCCCGGGTGCCCGCGTACGGGGCCAGGGGCAGCAGGGCGAGCAGGACGGCCTGCTCGCCGGAGGACAGGCCGGGCCGGTCCAGCAGGTCCAGCGCCATGGTCGCGACTAGCGCGTGGCCGGCCTCGGTGGCGCTGCCGACTTCACGCAGGCAGTACGGCCGCAGCTTGCCGCGATCGTGCAGGCGGCCGCCGAGTGCGCGGATCGCGGTCACGACCTCGTCGGGCACCGCGGGCTCGCCGGGTGGAGGCCCGTCGGACCGTGTGGGGAGGGCCGGTCCGCCCGGCTCCCATGACGCCGCGAGTTCCGCCACGATCCGCGCCAGCAGGTCGGCGATGGCGGCCAGGGTGCCCGCGTCGCCGTTACGGGCCAGCACGAGCAGCGCCGACACCGGGTCGTCCGGGTCGAAGCCCGCCCGCAGCAGAGCCAGTTCCCGCTGGTCGGGCCCACCGAGGTCGACGGCGATCCGGCGGGGCACGTCACGCGGGTCGAGGCGGGCCAGGAGCGCGGCCCGCCCGGCGGAATCGTCGGTGAGGTGCCACAGCAGCTCCAGCGCGCGACGGCGCACCGGCCGCAGGTGCGGGACGACGGCCGTGGCGTCGCCGCCGGTCAGGCCGAGCCCTTCGCGCAGCACGGCCACGGTCCGAGGGCCGCCGACCGCCTCCAGCGTGTGCAACGCCGCAGCCGGGGCCTGCGGCAGCGCCTCGATGACCGCGTCCTCCGCCGGAGTGTGGCGCATCGCCCGGACAGCCGCCAGGAACGGCTCGGGACGGGACGTCGCGGGCAGGACACCGGTGATCGCGTCGCCGATCGGCAGGTCACCGCCTCCCTGGCGGGCCAGCTCGACCAGCAGCGCCAGCCGCCGCGGCCACCTCGGATCATCGGCGTCGGCGACCAGCAGCGCGTCGAACGCCGCACGCCGACACGTGAACAGGATCGTGGCGACCTCGGCCGCGGACACGGTGTGGTCGGTGAGAGCGAGGGCCACGATGCCCGGCGCGTCGTCACCGGCCGGGAAGAGGCCCCGCCGGTGCATGGCCCGCAGGCACGCCACCATGGATCCGCCGAACAGCAGCGGGTCGGTGGCGGCGGCCGCCAGGAGATCGCCGATGTCCGCGCGTCCGGCCAGGGTGCCCAGCTCGCGTAGTGCCTGCTGCCGAGCCTGCGGCGGCATCGCCTCGTCCGCGACGACGTCGTGGAGCAGGTCGGCATGCCCGTGACGGGCCGCCGCCACTATCGCGGCATCGATCACCGCAGGCCACGGTGTCGGCGAACCGACCGCCTGACCTTTGCGGGCACCGGCCGGGGCAGGCCCCGGCGACGGCGGAACGGCGACGAGGAGCGGTCGGAGCCGCTCCCGGCGCAACGGGGCGAGCGCTGCCCACGGCTCGGCCAGCTCCCGCAGCGCGGCAGCGGACACATCGTCGAATGCGAGCAGCCTGCCGACGTGCTCGCGGGCGCGGGCCGGGGCCAGCAGCACGCTGTGCAGCCCTTCGCGGGCCAGCCGCAGCGCCGCGTCCCGTAGCACCTGGTCACCGCCGGCGGCCAGCTCGCCGACCAGCTCATCCAGCCGGTCGGTGTCCGCGGCGGCGATCCCCACCACGGACTGGTAGAGCAGCTCGCCCGCCGGTTCGCTGCGGACCGTCGCGGGCCTGTCGCAGATCTCGGCACGCAGCCAGGCGATCTGCACGCTCACCGGCGCCTGGGCTACGGGTCGGAGCGGCCTGCTCTGCTCGGAGACGTAGCGCCGGAGCCGCTGGTGGAGGTGAGCCACGAGGAGCGCCGTCTCCGGCAGTCCGTCCAGGGTCGGCGGCAGCAGCCCGGCCAGTGCACCCAGCTCGGACTCCGCGATGCCCGGGGTCGCGATCCGTGCGGCCAGCCGGTCCAGGCCGAGATGCCGCAGCAGCGGGTCCTCGTGACGGATGAGCAGCTTCAGGACGGCCGGGGTGCAGTCCTCTGCCGCCAGATGGGTCGACAGCCAGTCGAGGTCGCCTCGGCGCACCGCAGCCCGAACCGGCTCGCTCGCTGATGTCATGCCGCCCGATGGTAGTCGGCGCGGTGATCGCGGCAATCTTGATTCGGCCTGCCCGCGAGGCTCCTGCGCCGCCGCGACGAGGCGGCGGGAACCCAGCGGCTGATCCCGCGCCGCCGTGCAAGCGCCGCTCGGCGTGACGGTGAGCTGTCCCCCGGCTGTCAGACCACCGCGGGGTGAACCGGGCCGGGTGACGGGAGCGCCCCCGTGGCGCTCCCGCCGCCCGGAGACTCAGGCGCGGCGCATGCTCATGTGCAAATTCGCACAACCGGTGCCGCCGCCGACACAGCCGCTGTCGGTGATGCTGGGGAACACGTGGAAGCCGTTCTTGTCGTAGGTGAAGCACTTCTCGCCGCCCGGACCCATGCAGTCGTCGCTGCGGGCCCACCCGGCCGCTGTGAACAGCCGGTCGACGAGGTCCACCGTCTCGGCCCGGGTGAGCGGCACGGTGTACCAGCGCAGCCAGACCAGCCGAGTCTTGTCGCGCTTGGCGGATCGGGCATGTTGCGCCCATTCGTGCTCCGGCAGCTTCACCGCATCGAGTTCGGCGGTCCCGGCGGCCAGGATCTCGGCGTCGCCGGGGCCGTCGTCGGCGGGGAAGCCGCAGCCGAGCACGAGGGTGGCGGCGAGCACACCGGCGAGCATCCGGCGGCGCTGGATCGGCATGGCCCGTTCACCTTTCTGAGTCGTCATCGGAGTCGAACGCACTCTGGCACGGTCCCCCCGGTCCGGTCACGACCGCGCTGCTGGCCGCAACCGGCCTGGCCGTTTCCGGACGTCCCGGACCGCTGACACACCCGCCGCCCGCCACGCAGACTGCGTCACAACCGTTCTCGGAAGGGAGATCGACGTGTCGATCAGGACCATCGCCCCGCCCCGCCGCGCCGCCGCCTGGTGGTATGCGCTGCCCGCCGGACTGCTCGCGATCACCGCGTTCCTGTGGTTGGTCTGGCAGACCTACGCTCCGCTGTCGCCGGAGCGCGAGGCCAGGCCGCTGACCGGCCCCACCGACGTGACCGCATTCGAGATGGAGCCCGGCGTCGTCTACTCGGTCTACCAGCGGCACGACCCCGCACGGCGCGGCTCGGACTGCCGCATCGACCCGGAGAACGGCAAGGCGACCGGTCTCGGCTTCGGTGACTTCGGCCGGGGATCCGCAGCGCTCTACGAGATCCCGCGCGCGGTGACCGTCGACGGCGTCCGCTACGTCCTGACCTCGAAGCTGAGCAACGAATTCCGGCGCAAGGTCAAGGTCTCCTGCGTGGGCGACCCGGTGCTGGTGGAGCCGGTGCGGGACCGCCGGGCCGGGCCGCCGGCCCTGCTGGCCGGAGCCGCGCTGGTGATCGTCGGCGGGTTCGCGGCCGTGCTCGTCGCGCGCCGCCGGGCGACCGCCTAGAGCCAGCCGCGGCGGACCGCCTCCGCACCGGCCTGGAAGCGGCTCTCGACGCCCATCCGGTCGGTGAGCTCGGCGATGACCCGCCGCACGGTACGCGCGGAAAGGCCCAGTTTGCGGCCCGCCGACTCGTCGGTGTGCCCGGCGTCCAGCAGCCGCAGCAGCGCCTGCTCCTGCGGGCTCAGGGCGTCCTCCTCGACCTTCGGCGACTCACCGAACGGGGTGCCGCTCTCCCAGAACTGCTCGAACAGCACGTACAGCGCGTTGACCACGGCCGGGCTGCGGACCTCCAGGGCGCCCTCGCGGGAGTCCGCCGGGTTGACGGCGAGGAACGCCACCGCGCGGTCGACGACGAGCATGCGGAACGGCACCGTCGGCACGGTGCGGTTGCGCCCGCCGTGCTCGGTCATCCACTTGGCGAACGCCAGATTGTCCGGGTCCTTGCGGACGGTCTCCTGGTAGACGTTGCGCATGCTGATGCCGCGGCGCAGCACGCGCAGGTTGTTGACTTTGGCCGCCTCGATCGCCTCGGCGCTCATCTCCCGGTCGACGGTGAAGCTCAGGCACTCCTCCCGCATGGAGTCCGCCACCAGGTCGAGCCGTTCCCGCACTGCGGCGGTGCCTTCCAGCCGGACCAGCTCGTCACGGGGCCGGCCGAGGTCGTGCTCGGCCTCCAGCGCCGCGGCCCAGGCCCGGACGGTCTCCAGCCGCAGCCGCCGGGTGGCCAGCTCCGCCTCCTGCTCGGCCAGCAGGGCGCTGAGCGCGACCTGCGGACCGACCGTGCGCCATCCGCCGTCGCCCGCCGGGACGACCAGGGCCCGCTCGGTGAGCAGGTGCACCGCGTCCCGTACCTCGGTTGCGGACAGCTCCAACTCGTCGGACAGCGCCGCGACGCCCGAGACCGGACGCCGGACCATGGCGGTGTAGACGCGTTCGGCCTGCGGTGTCAGCCCGACGGACTCCAGCATCACTCCCCGATCCCGAGCCGGCGAGCATCATTGTGCCGCAGAGATCACCCGGCGCGCCGCCCGGCCAGGCCGCCGGTGAGCTGATCAAACGCGGCCCGGGTTTCCTGAGCAGGCCGACGGCCTGGTCCCGGCGACGGTGCAGGGCGGCGGCCGGACGCCCCCTGCACCGTGTTCGCCGTCGTCGCACCGCGTCCCTTGTGGGCGAGTATGAACTTGTCCTGCGGGGCGCGGACCCCATAGCTTTGCCGCGTGAACCCCCCGCCGCTCACCGCAGACGCCGACACCGCCGCCCCGCCGCCGGCCCACCACGAGGAGCAGCGCGTCGCCTGGGCCGAGTTGTTCTTCGACCTGATCTGGGTATTCGCGATCACGCAGATCACCTCGACGCTCGCCGGCGCCCACACCACCGGCGAAGCGGCCCGCACGGTGCTGCTGTTCCTGCCGCTGTGGTGGGGCTGGGTCGGCACCACGCTGGCGGCGAACCTCGCCGGCAGCCGCGTCGACCGGGCCGCGGGCCGGATGGTGCTGTTCGGCGCGGCCGGTTGCGGCCTGCTGATGTCGGTCGCGATCGGACAGGCGTACGGCGAGCACGCCGTCCTGTTCGCCCTCGCCTACGCCGTGCTGCGCCTGGTGCTGTGGGCGGTCCGTAGTGGACTGGCAGGACAGTTCCGGCCGTGCCTGGAGCCGTTCGCGGTCGCGCTGTTCGCCGGCGCCCCGCTGTACCTGGCCGGCGCGATACTCGGCGGGACGTGGCAGACCGTGCTCTGGGTGGCGGCCGCGCTGATCGAACTGAGCAGCCCGCGCCTGCTGCGCGGCCGCCTGAGCGGCATGCGGTACGAGACCGCGCACCTGCCCGAGCGGTTCGGGCTGGTGCTGATCATCGCACTCGGCGAGACCGTGGTCGCCACCGGCAACCAGGCCGCCGCGGGCCGGCTCGGCACACCGGAACTGGCCGCGATGCTGCTCGCGTTCGCCCTGATCGTGCTGCTGTGGTGGACGTACTTCCACTTCGGCGCGCCCGCGGTGCGGCACAGCCTGGAGCACACCCCCGCGCAGTCGCGCATCGTCACCGACGTGTTCAGCTACGCCCACCTCGGTTATGTCGTCGCGATCGTGCTGGTGGCGGTCGGCCTGAAGAAGCTGCTCGCCCATCCCCTGGACGTGCCGCACAGCCTGCCCGAGGTGCTGCTGGCACCCGGCGTCGCGCTGTACCTGTGGGGCTTCTGCTACGCCCGCTGGCGCATGTTCGGCGCGGCGACGGTGCAGCGCGTCGCCGCCGCGGTCGCCTGCTGCGCCGTGGCCGCGGCCGCCATCCAGCTCCCGATCATGGTGACGGCCGCGCTGCTGGTCGCCGTCCTGCTCGCGCTCAACGCGTTCGAGGCCTGGATCGTCCGCACGGGACGCCCGCTGCCGCTGCTCCGGGTGCCTCTCGGGCGCGAAGGGGCGTGACGGCGCGGCGCGGTGGGCATGGGGATGCCGGACGTCTCCCCGGCCCGCCGCGCCGGAGTCCGACCCGACCGGCCCGCGCCGGTGTGGAACCCGTGATCCGTGCCCATCCGGTGCGGCGAGTGCGAAACGAGGTAGCGATGGTCGCCGCAGCCCGCAGTTCCGAGGCGCGTGCCCTGGTCACCGACGCCGCGGACGCGCAGCGGGCCGCCCGGACCGTGCTCGACGCCGAGCCGCACCTGGTCGCCGAGATCCGCGGGCTCGCGACCGGCAACCGCAAGCAGTCGCTCGACGAGCGCCTGCAGCAGGCCGACCTCGGCCAGTTACGGGAGGCGGCAGGCGGCCGCCTGCGCCTGGGAGCGCTGCGGGCAGCCGGGATCACCACCGTCGGCCAGCTCATGGCGAACCGGCACCGGCTCCACGAGTACCCCGGCATCGGGCCGACCACGGTCACCCAGCTCGAAGACGCCATCGCCGCCCTGGCCGAGAGCGTCGAGGCCGACACGGTGCTGCGCCCCGACCCCGACCGGCGCTCCCCGGCGGACACCCACCTGCTGCGCGCGCTGCACCGGCTGGCGGTCTTCCGCAGGCGGGTGCGGCCCGTGCTGGGCCGGGCCGGCGACCTGAACGACGCCGTCGCCGGCACCATCGACGGCGCGCGGCGCGCCAACAGCCGCTGGCGCAGCCTGTTCCGCGGCCGGCAGGGCCGCCAGGACGATCTCGCGGCGCTGGCCGCGCTGGAGACGGCGCTGCGCTCGCCGCGCCTCGAAACGGCCCGCACCAGGGTGCTCACGGCCGCGGCGGCCCTGGCCGCCGAACCCACCGAGAAGCAGTTGTGGCAGAAGTACAAGGCCGACGCCGCGACCTACCTGACCCTGCTGGCGGAGGCGACCGGCGAGCAGGGCGGCGAGCAGGGCCCGGCCGGGCGGCTGTCGCCCGACGCCGCCGCCCGGGTCGACGAGGTGCGCCTGGACACGAGCCTGCTGGTCTCCACGTTGCGCGGTTACCAGTCCTTCGGCGCCCGGTTCATGATCGCGCAACGCCGGGTGATCATCGGCGACGAGATGGGCCTGGGCAAGACCGTCGAGACCCTCGCGGCCATGTGCCACCTGGCCGCCCACGGCCGGCGGCATTTCCTGGTCGTGTGCCCGCCGAGCCTCGCCGCCAACTGGATGCACGAGATCAAACGGCACTGCCGGCTGACCCCTCGCCTGCTGTACGGCGGCGACACCGCCCGGAGCACCGCCGCCTGGCGCGCCAACGGCGGCATCGGCGTGACCACCTACACGGCCCTCGACCGGCTCGACCTCGACGGGGTCGACGTCGCCATGGCCGCCTTCGACGAGGCCCACTACATCAAGAACCCCGACGCCAAACGCACCCTGCAGAGCCGCCGCCTCATCGAACGGGCCGAGCGCGTCGCGCTGCTCACCGGCACCCCGCTGGAGAACCGGGTCACCGAGTTCGGCGTGCTCACCGAGCACGTCAACCCCGAGGTCGCCCGGCAGGCCGCCGCCGCGCCGTCGGCCGAGGCGTTCCGCCGCGCCATCGCCCCGGCGTACCTGCGGCGCAACCAGTCCGACGTGCTCGCCGAGCTGCCCGACCGGATCGAGAACGTGCAGCCGGTGACCCTGTCGCCGGAGGAGGCCGCCGCGTACCGCAAGACCGTCTGGGAGGGCAAGTTCATGACCATGCGCCGGGCCACCTTCGGGGACCCGGCGCGGACGTCGACCAAGCTCGACCACATCCGCGAGATCGCGGCCGAGGCTATGGCCGAGGGGTACAAGGTCGTCGTGTTCTCGTACTTCCGCGACGTGCTCGACGCGGTCGCGGACGCGCTGGGCAAGCGGGCGCACGGGCCGCTGTCCGGATCGACCCCGCCGCTGCAGCGCCAACAGGTCGTCGACGCGTTCACCGCGAGCCGCCGACCGGCCGTGCTGGTCAGCCAGATCGAGGTCGGCGGGGTCGGGTTGAACCTGCAGACCGCCTCCGTGGTCGTCCTGGTCGAGCCGCAGTGGAAGCCCAGCATCGAGGAGCAGGCCATCGCGCGCTGCCACCGCATGGGCCAGGTCCGGCCGGTGCAGGTCTTCCGGCTGATCGCCGAGGACACCGTCGACACCAGCGTGCGCGAGCTGGTCGCGGGCAAGGCGGCGCTGTTCGACGAGTACGCCCGGCCCAGCGCGGCCAAGGACGACAACGCGGGAGCCGTCGACGTGACCCAGCACGACGGCACCCGCGCCGCCGCCGAACGCCGGATCATCGAGCGGGAGCGGGCCCGCCTGCGCGACAGCGGCGACCAGCACGGCTGACGAGTCCGCTCGATCAGGCGGGCGGACCGTCGGGTGCCGGGGTGGCGGCGACGCGGTCCCGGATCAACGCGATCACGGTGTCGGCGGTGCGGTCGAGGTGGCTGCGGCCGTCGGGCAGCTTGGCCTGCGGGCTGATGTAGCTGCGCGGACCGACGTGGGTGGCCGGGTCCAGCCAGTGCACCGTGATCTTCCCGGCGCGGACCGCCCGGTTCCAGCCGCTCCGCCGGAACAGCGGCCACCGCTGCGGGAAGATCCAGATACCGGCCCGCTCGATCCAGTCGCTCGCGGCGGTGAGCCGGTCCAGGTGCTGGGCGTGGCTGAGGTCGTTGGCTCCGTTGTAGAACCCGCCGAGGGTGATCAGCGACAGCGGGCAGCGCAGCTCGGACCACAGCTCGCCGACCGCGCCGGTGGCCACCTGGGCTCCGCCGCTGTAGCTGAGCAGCACCACGGGGATGCCGCTGCCGGGCTGGTAGCCGGCCAGCCGCAGCTGAGTGGCGATCTGCGACCCGACGGCGCGGTTGTACAGCGGACGGTAGCGGTGGTCGGCGGCGACGAAGATCTGCATCACGTTGTGCAGGAACAGCACCAGCCCGGCCCGGCGGCGCAGCCAGATCCACAGCGGCCGGTTGGCCAGCGGGTAGGCCAGCGGCGAGTAGGGCTGCACCTGGCCCAGCACCCGCAGCTCCGGTGCCCTGGCCAGCAGGGCCTTGACCAGCTGGCCGCCGTCGCGGGTGTCCTGGAAGCGGCGTTTGCCGATGCCGTCCAGGTAGACCAGGTAGGCGGCCGGCGGGCGGTCCGCCTCCGCACCTCGCGCGTAGGGCACCCGCGGGGGGAGTTCCGCGCCGGGAGCGCGCCAGCCCGCCGTGTAGGCCAGCAGCTCGTACCGGGACAGCAGGGCTTCGGCGAGCAGCACCGGTCCGATCCCGAACAGCAGCAGCAGGAGCGCGAACTCGATCATCGCAGCGGCTCCGGCAGCCTGGTCCGGTTGAGCTTCGCGACGAGCCTGCGTACGCCCTCGACGGTGATGCCGAGGCCGGCTCCCGCCACGGCCACGCACCCGGCGGCCTCCCACCAGCCGATCCCGGCCACCGGCACGAGCGCGGTCGCGAGGCCGGCTCCCACGCCGACCATGAGCAGCAGGTGCAGCAGCGGCCCGAGCAGCGGAAACGCCAGGATCGCGGCGAGCAGCAGCGGCGCGACCAGGGCCGGTGTCCAGCGCAGCACGCCCTGGTCGGTCGTCGAGGTGGGCAGCACCAGCTCGGCGAGGGTCCACGCGCACAGCGGCCAGAGCGCGAACACCGCGGCGTCGACGAACGCGCCGGCCACCACCAGCCAGATCGCCCGGGTGTGCGACACCCCGGACAGGCGCGCCACCAGGGGAAGCAGTCGACCGATGGCCTCGGACAGGCCCGCGAGCAGCAGCAGGACGGCGACGAAGAGCGTCACCGGTCGGCCTTGCGGCGCGGTGCGGCGGCGCTCGGCTCGGTGACGCCGGTCTGCCGGAGGTAGCCCTCGAGTTCGTCGGCGGCGCGCGGGGCGCCGCTCGCGCGCCGCTGGGCGGCCTGCAGGGTGGCCACGGCGGCCCGGAACCGGGGTTCGCCGAGCAGGCGCCGGCCGAGGGCGCGCACGGTCTCGACGTCGGCGGTCTCCGGGCTGGTCGCCAGACCGGCGCCCAGCTCGACGATGCGGCGGGCCACCAGCGTCTGGTCGGCGCCCTGCGGGATCACCAGCATCGGCACTCCGGCGTGTAGGGCTTCGTTGACGCTGTTGACCCCGCCGTGGGTGACGAACAGCGCCGCGTGGGCCAGCACCTCCAACTGCGGCACGGCCCTGCGGGCCAGCACGTTTTCCGGCAGCGGGCCGAGTTCTGCCGGGTCGGTGTGCCCGGTGGCCACGACCACGGTGCCGCCGAGTGGGGCGAGCGCGTCGACGAACGCGCGCAGTTGCTGCGGGCCGGCGTCGAACACCGTGCCCATGGAGGTGTACAGCACCGGGTCCCGCAGCCCGTCGGTCGGAAACGACGCGTCGGCCGGGCGGGAGCCGATGCTCGGCCCGACGAACCGGAAGGACTCGTCGAAGCCGGCGGCGTCGGGATGGAACGCCGGTGAGGTGTACACGAGGTTGAGCGGCTGGCGGATGTCCGCGAGGTCGATCCGGGGCACCCCGCGCATGTCGTACCTGCGGCGCAGTTCCCGGCGCGCCCGCAGATAACCCCAGGCGCTGCGGGGCATGGCCAGCGCCGCGCCGAGCAGCCCCCAGGACGCGCGCGTGGGGCTGGGCACCTGCCGGTTGAAGGCGAACGTGGTGAACGACGACGCGGCGGGCACGCCGAGCTCCCGGGCGGCCACCGGGCCCCACAGGCAGGCGGAGTCGTGCACGATCAGATCGGGCCGGGTGGCGCGCAGATCGGTGAGCACCCCGGGCAGCACCTGCACCGCCGTACGCGCCAGCTGCTCCATCAGGGTGACCGGCGTCGGCGGACCGGCCAGTGGCGGCTCGTCGCCCGAGTAGAGGAACACCCGCGCGCCGGTGGCCGCGATCTGTTCGGCGAAGGCGGGCGTCGTGTGGTAGGTGACGCTGTGGCCACGACGGAGGAGCTCGGTCACGAGCGGCAGTGTCGGGTTGACGTGGCCGTGCATGCCGACGTTGAGAAACGCGACCCTGCTCATCGCCCGGCTCCGGGTAGGGAGGGAGCCGACGTCGGCCACCTCTTGGCGATCATGATCCGCCCTTCCCGCCGCGACAGGAGCATCGCGTCCGTTCGCGCTCAGTATGCCAGCGGCAGATGATCCACTTGGCCGGGACCCCCGGGCGGCGGCTCCGGCGTCCCGATGCCCGGCAGCGCCGTATGCAGGCATCGACGAGGCCTAACCCCGCGCTTCGTGGACACCTTGCGCAAGTGTCATTCGGCCGGCCTCGGCCCGGCTGACGGCAGAGGGCTGTCGCCGGTAGTCAGAGGACGCCGCCGTTGACCTGGATGACCTGGCCGTTGACCCAGTGCCCGGCTGGACCGGCCAGGAACGCGACGACCTCGGCGATCTCCGCCGGTGTGCCGAGCCGGTTCATCGGAGCCCGGGCGGCCAGCCCGGCGAGGGTGGCGTCGTCCTTGCCCTCCAGGAACAGCTCCGTCGCCGTGGGACCGGGGGCCACCGCGTTGACGGTGATGTCCCGGCCGCCCATCTCTCGTGCCAGGATCAGCGTGAACGCCTCGATCGCGCCCTTGCTCGCGCTGTAGGCCCCGTAACCCGGCATGGCCAGCTGAACCACCGCGGTGGAGAACGTGATGATCGCGCCGCCGTCGCGTATGCGGCGGGCGGCCTGCTGCGCCACCATGAACGTGCCCCGGATGTTGGTGCGGTACAGCTCGTCGAGGACCGCCAGGTCCAGTTCGGCAACCGTCGTAGTGCGCCCGAGCCCGGCATGGGCGGCGGCGTGCACGACCACGTCGACCCCGCCGTACGTCGACTCGGCCAGGTCGAACAGCGCCACGACCGAGTCCTCGTCGGAGACGTCGGCGCGCGTGCCGAGCGCCGTCCCGCCACCGGCCGTGATCTCCTTGGCCGCCGCGTCGGCCTCGCCCTGGTTGCGCGAGCATACGACGACGGCGAGTCCGTTGCCGGCGAGCAGGCGTGCCGATTCCAGGCCGATACCGCGCGACCCGCCGGTGACGACGGCGACGCGGCGCTGGGCGTCCTGCGTCATGGCGCTCCCCCGTTCTTCCGCCCCGCTGTGGGGCGGCAGCCTCGCCGACGGGCCGGGAGGTCCGTTATGTTGCTTTTGACCTTAACAAGCCGACCGCCGGGTCCGGGCCTATGCTGCAGGAACAGGGGGTACGCGATGCCAGGAAACGGTACGCAGGGCAACGGGATGTCGACCGGCACCCGCCTGGCGGTCTTCACCGCGCTCGCGGGCGCCACGGCCGCCGCGGTGGCCGGCGCGCTGCGGCTGCGCAACCGCCGCCAGAGCGTGCTCGCCGAGAAGGACTTCGGCCCCAAAGCCGACCGGGATGCCGCACGCGCGATGCGGTGAACCGGGCGATGACCGGGAACCGGTGACGCGACGGGGCGGTGAGCGTTGCCCGGCCCTGCTCGGCTGCCTGCGCAGCGACTGCGGCCCCGATGTGCCGGTGGCGACGATCGCCCGGCCGCAGGATGGCGCGTACGCGCTCCTGGCCGAACCACGCGAACGTGACGGCTTCTGGCTTCAGATCGGCGAATCGCAGCCAGAGATCCAGGCCACGCTGCTCGTCTGCGCTGACACCGCATGCGGGCGGGCGCAACGCGTCCCCATCCAGTTCGACCAGCTGGGCACCAGCAACCTGCCGCGGCCGCTGCCGAGCGAGATATGGATCATGGCAGTCAACCGGACGGGCGGGTGCTGCTGACCCGCCCGAAGTGCAGCCCCAACGAGATCTATGTCGTCCGGCCCTGACGGGAGCCGCTTTGTTGTGCCTCGGTGATCCGCCGCATCACACGGACGGTGAGGTAGGCCGTGACGACGGTCGCCACCGCCCCTGCCGTCCACAGCGGATAGGCCACGATACGCATGTCCAAGGCCGTCTGCTCGAGCACGCCGCCGTCTGAGGTCGCCACGCCGTACAGCCGGATCAGCCCGTTGAGCAGCACGGTGATCAGCACGCTCGCCCACCAGCGGCGCACCGGGGCGCGCGGCGCGAGCGGGCCCCCTGCCCGCCACACGTCCCGCACCACGCGGTAGGGGATGAACAGGTTCGCGACCGGGATGAACCACCCGCCGACCGCCCACCCGGGAGCCCACTCCAACGCGCCGCCCAGGCGTCCCGCGGCGCGCCGTGCCTGGTGCAGCCAGACGACGAACGCGGCGGCCGCGAGAAGCGATGCGAGCAGTGACAACCGTTCGCCCGCGGTGCTCGCCATGCCGCGCGGCAGCACGCGGTCGAGGAGTTCGTACGCCATCAAGGCGGGCAGCACAGGGTCGGTGTTGCCGTGCGCCACCACGTCGATCCGGTGCTCGTAGTGGCCCATCGCGAGAATCGCGCGCAGCACCCCCGCGATCGCCGACACCACGAGCGCGACCGCTGCCGGCCGAGCAGCGAGCCACGGCCCGCGCCACGTCCCCGGCACCGGGCCCCGCACCGCGTCCGGCGGCCGCTGACTGGTCGTCGATTCCACAGGGGCTCATCCCTTCCGAAGGTCACCGGCGAGTACGCCCGGCCGGTGCCACCGCGCGATCATCACTGTACAGAAAATGGATCCGCGTCAAATCCCGCCACATCGGCAGATGTCGTTGTTTGGGAGTGTCGGCTACGTTATCGCCGTGAGTCCCACCCCCGAAGTGTCGCCGCGCCGTGCGCCGAACCTGTCCGTCGCGGTCGTCTTGGCGATTGTCGCCTGGTCGATCGCGATCTGCGCCATGGCCGGGTCGCTGCTCTCGATCGGGATGAGCCAGTGGGCCGATTCCTACGACGGCGACAGCCAGGCGATGACCGGTCACGCCGCCGAGAGCGCGCGGGCGGGACTGTGGCTCGCGGCCGTGCTCGCCGCCGGACCGGTGCTGCTGGCCGTGCTCGCGCGGGCGGCCAGGATGCGCAAGACCTTCGTCGTTTTCGTGGTCCTCGCCGTGCTGCTCGTGCCGGCCGGGGCGGTCGCCGCCTCCGGAAGCTGGCGCACCCTTCACCCGCCCGCACCGCCGCCACCGGCCCCGACGCACTGTGTGGAGCACAGCGGCGGCGACGCCGGCTGCCCCGGCGGCTGATCCGGACGCCGGGCGGCACGGTGCCTCGTCGGCTTGCGGGCGTGCCACCGGATGGCCATTGGCACTTGGTACACGGCGCGACATACGACATGCTTCGCGATGTGATGATCATCGCGCACCTCAGTGACACCCACCTCGACGGCGGCGAGCGAGCCCTCGACCGCACCCGGCGCGTCATGAGCTACCTGCGCGGCTGCCGCGTGGACGTGATCCTCGTCAGCGGCGACCTCGCCGACCACGGGGAGATCCACGAGTACGAGCAGGTCAAGGCCGAGCTGACGGCGGACGTCCCGGTCCTGATGCTGCCGGGCAATCACGACCGCCGTGCGCCGTACCGCAAGGTGCTGCTCGACGGCGCGGGCGATGCCCCGATCAACCAGGTCCACCGCGTCGGCGGTGCGCTGTTCGCCCTGTGCGACTCCAGCATCCCCGGACGCCACGACGGCCTGCTCGCCCCGGAGACGCTGGACTGGCTGCGCGAGGTCCTCGCCACGGCCGACGCGCCGGTCTTCCTCGGCCTGCACCACCACCCGATCCCGCTGCACAACCCGCTCGTGGACAGCATCGGGCTGCTCAACGCGGGCGAACTCGCCGCGATCGTCCAGGACTGCCCGCGCGTCGTGGCGACCCTCTGCGGCCACGCGCACGCGGCCGCGGCCGGGACGTTCGGCGGGCGGCCCGTGCTCGCCGCACCCGGCGTGGTGTCCACGACCCGCCTGCCGTGGACCACCGACGACGAGCTGACCTGGGAGAACACCGCCGATCTCGACGACGTGCCCGGGGTGGCGTTCCACGTGCTCGCCGACGACGGCGCGCTCACCACCCATTTCCGGGTCGTGCCCGCATAGGCCGCTCCGGTCAGTCCAGGGTCCCGCCGGCCGCCAGCCGCATCATGTCGGAGTCCAGCTCGATGTGCGTCTCGGTGCCGCCCGCGCTGCCGAGCTCGTGCTGGTAGCTCTGCCAGGACTCGCCCCTGACCTGGTGGGCGAAGCCGCTCTCGACCAGCAGCACCAGTTCGAGCGCGGCCCGTTCGATGCGCTTGTTCAGGCCCGGGTCGGCCCAGTCCTCCGGGGCCGCGAACAGCGACGTCGGCACCACGACGGTGCGCAGGTAGCCGAACAGCGACCGCATCTGCTCGTCCACGACCAGCGAGTGCCGCGCCGTGCCCGCCGTCGCGGCGAGCACGACCGGCTTGGCGATGAGCAGGTCGTTGTCGAGCACCTGGAAGAAGGAGCTGAACAGGCCGCTGGGCGCGGCCTTGTAGACGGGCGCGGCGGCGATGACGCCGTCGGCCCGGCCGAGGAGCTCGATCGCCTGCCGCAGCTTCGGGCCCACCATCGGCGAGATCAGCGCCGTGGTCACCTCGGTCGCCAGCTCGCGCAGGTCGACGACCTGGACGGTCGCGCTGCCGCCGCGCCGGGCGACCAGCTCCGCGGCACGCTGGGCGGTCCGGTCGGCGAGCATCCGGGTCGAGGAGGGGTCGCCGACCCCGGCGGTCACGACCACGAGGGTGTACGGCTGCGTCGGGTTCACTGTTGCGGTTCCTTCTGGTCGTCGTCGGTCGTCGTGCCGGCCCGCCCGGCCAGCTTCCAGGCGATCACGGCGAGCTGCTCCAGCTCGTCGCGGCTCAGCTCGGCGGTGACCGCACGCGCCACATGGGCGGCGTGCCCGCGCCCGATGCTGCGCTGCTTGTCCCGCCCGGCGGCGGTCAGCGACAGCCGCACGCCGCGGCCGTCGGCGGGGTCCGGGCAACGCTCCAGGAGCCCCCGCTCGGCCAGCCGGTCCACCATGCGGGACAGAGCCGGCTGGCTGAGCAGGACGTGCCGGTGCAGCTCGCCGATCCGCAGCGGCTCGCGGTACTTGGACAGCGTGTAGAGCACGTCGTACTCGCGCATCGACAGGTCATGCCACGTGTCGGCTTCCGCGAACTGCTTCATCAGCCTCGCGTGGGCGGACAGCAGCCCCTCCCACGCGTGGTTGGCCAGCCGGCCCCGGTCGGACATCAGTGAACCGGGTAGGTGGTCTGCACGGCCGGGTCGCTGTCCTGGTACGGGGACGCGCCCGTCACGTTGTCGCCGCGGTTGGCGTTCGGGCGCGGCTGGCGCGGGATCGCCTCGCCGTACTTCGCCTTGACCCGGGCGGCGTGCGTCGGCGCGTCGGGCACCTGCGGGTCGCGCTTGGCGGCCAGCTCCTTGCGCAGCGTCGGCACGACCTCACCGCCGAGCAGTTCGAGCTGGTCCAGCACGGTCTTGAGGGGCAGGCCGGCGTGGTCGATCAGGAACAGCTGGCGCTGGTAGTCGCCGAAGTGCTCGCGGAACGTCAGGGTCTTGTCGATGACCTCCTGCGGGCTGCCCACCGACAGCGGCGTCTGCCGCATGAAGTCCTCCATCGCCGGGCCGTGCCCGTAGACCGGGGCCTCGTTGAAGTACGGGCGGAACTCCTTGATCGCGTCCTGCGACCTGCGGGCGATGTAGGCCTGCCCGCCGAGCCCGACGATCGCCTGCTGCTCGGTGCCGTGGCCGTAGTGGGCGTAGCGCTGCCGGTAGAACTTGATCAGGCGCATGTAGTGCTCCTTCGGCCAGAAGATGTGGTTGGCGAAGAAGCCGTCGCCGTAATAGGCGGCCTGCTCGGCGATCTCGGGCGTGCGGATCGAGCCGTGCCACACGAACGGCGGCACGTCGTCCAGCGGGCGCGGCGTGGAGGTGAAGCCCTGCAGCGGGGTGCGGAACTTGCCCTGCCAGTCGACGACGTCCTCGCGCCACAGCCGGTGCAGCAGGTTGTAGTTCTCCAGCGCGAGCGGCAGGCTCTGGCGGATGTCCTGCCCGAACCACGGGTAGACCGGCGCGGTGTTGCCGCGCCCGAGCATCAGGTCCATCCGGCCCTTCGACAGGTGCTGGAGCATCGCGTACTCCTCGGCGATGCGCACCGGGTCGTTCGTCGTGATCAGGGTCGTCGCGGTGGTCAGGATGAGCCGCTCGGTGGCGGCCGCGATGAACGCCAGCAGCGTCGAGGGGGCCGAGGAGAAGAACGGCGGGTTGTGGTGCTCGCCGATGGCGAACACGTCGAGCCCGACCTCTTCGGCCTTCTTGGCGATCTGCACGACCGCGTCGATGCGCTCCGCCTCGCTCGGTGTGTGCCCCGACACCGGGTCGCGGGTGATGTCGCTGACCGAGAACACGCCGAACTGCATGAGATCCCTCGTTTCCACTCGCGCCGGGCCGGCAGGCCCGAGCCAAGTCTATGCGTTTGCATGAAGGGCAACCGGCGCGGAGCCCGCTCTATTCCGTGGTGACCGGCATCACGCGAGCAGGCCGCCGGATCCGAGGATCCGACGGCCTGACGGTGCGAGCGGGTCAGCCGGCCAGGTTGAGGTCGACCAGGAGGGCGTCGGCGAGGCTGGACTCGCCGGCGTCGGAGAACTGGGGACGCGAGGACGGCAGCACGAACTTGTAGCCGACCTGGCGGACCGTGCCGATCATGGCTTCGTACTCCGAGCCGAGCTTGGCGCGCAGGCGCCGCACGTGCACGTCCACGGTGCGGGTGCCGCCGAAGTAGTCGTAGCCCCACACCTCGCGCAGCAGCTGGTCGCGGGTGAAGACCCGGCCCGGGTGCTGCGCCAGGAACTTCAGCAGCTCGAACTCCTTGTACGTCAGGTCCAGCGGGCGACCCTTGAGCTTGGCCGCATACGTGTCCGGGTCGATCGTCAGCTCGCCGCCCCGGATCACGCCGCCGGCGGCGGCCGTTGCGGAGTTCAGGCGGCCGACCGCCACCCGCAGCCGCGCCTCGACCTCGGCGGGACCGGCGGTGGCCAGGATGACGTCATCGACGCCCCAGTCGGCGTTGATCGCGACCAGACCCGCCTCGGTCACCACCGCGAGCAGCGGCACGCCGAGGCCGGTCGCGCGCAGCATCCGGCAGGTGGCCCGCGCCTCGGACAGTTCGGTGCGCGCGTCGACCAGCACCGCGTCGGGGGTGGGCGTCGACACCAGGGTGCGCACGTCGCGGGGTGCGGTGCGCACCGCGTGCGGCAGCAGGTCTATCGCGGGCAGGACGGCCGACGGTTCGCCGGCACGCGCTGTCACCAGAAGCAGGATTTCCACGGATCGCCTCCGTCGTTCGCGGTTGACACCGAAGCGGCGGCCGCGGCGCGCACCGGGCGAGAGCCGATGTCGCGGGGGATGTGGTGCCACGTCGGTCCCGGCTTCACTGACGGGTGATTACGCATGAGCATAGTGGCGGACACGCCGAAGACCAATGATTGACTTCTTTGTCACTACCGTCTTTGCGCTGCTATTCCAGGCAGTTTTCCGGCATGTTTCCTGACGTGATCGACCGCTGTCCCGGAACCCGTCGGCGGCGCGGATCCGGGTCCGATCCGGTCGCCCCCGTACAGCTGGGCCACACCCGCGCTCAGCTCGTGCGGTGCGACGGCGAGCTGCGCCGCGGCCGCTTGCACCAGCAGTTCGACGTCGCCGTGGCGCACCGCGTCGAGCAGGTACGGCGCGACCATCCGGAAAGCACGGACCCGGGCCTCCGGCCAGTCGGCGTGGAAACCCTCGGGGAACGCCTTGGCCAGCGCCCGCTCGACGCCGAGCAGCGGCAGCGGGCGCTCGGCGGCGAGCAGGTCCAGCAGGGCCTCGTCGGGGCCGCGGGCCGCCAGCAGCGCGGCGATGTCCTTGCACCCGGCCGGCGCGGTGCCCGTGACCCGGCCATGCGGCCAGGTCACGGCCAACGGGTAGGCCCGCTCCAGCGCCCTGGCGCCCGCACTGTCGGCGTCGAACGACATGACCAGCGAGGTGCCCGGTGCCGCGCAGTCGGCGAGCAGCGCGAACTGGGCTGCGGTGAACGCGGTGCCGCACGGGGCGACGGCGACGGTGGTGACGCCTTCGGCGGCGAGCCCGCGGTAGGCCAGGTGTGCGGCGATGGCGTCGGTGGGCCCTTCGACGACGAGGAACTGGGTGGGTGTGCCCTGGTCGCGCAACTGCGGGGCGAGTCCGTGGAGCAGCTCGCTCTTGCGGAAGACCGCCGTTTCGGGGGTGTTGTAGAACTTCGCCTGGCTGCGCCCGGACAGATCGCGGCCGGTGAACCCGGCGATCTGCCCATCGCGGGCGTGGATGGGGAAGATCAGCCGGTCGCGGAAGACGTCGTACAGTGCGCCGCCGTGCAGCCGGCTGGCGGCGATCAGGCCGGCGTCGAGCATGACCCGGTGCGAGTAGCCGAGGGCCCGCAGGTGCCGCAGCAGCGCGTCGCCGTGGGACGGTGCGACACCGAGCTGCCAGCCGCCGCCGGGTTCCGCGGCCTCGGCGATGCCCCGCGACCTCAGATAGGCGGCCGCGGGGCGGCTTGTCGGCAGCTGGGCGGCGTAGAAGGCCGCGGCGGCGGCGTTGACGGCGTACAGCGCGTCGCGCTCCGGCGCCGCTGGCCGGTCCGGTCGACGTTGCGCCGGGACGGGTAGCTCCGGCGCCGCTACCCGCTCCGGTCGGCGCTGCGTTGAGCCGGGTGCGCCCCGGCGCGGTGCCGGCCTCGGCGCGGTCGCCGCGGGTCGGCTGAGCGCCCGCCGCAGCCGGACGGTGAGGGCGTCGGCGTTGGTGATGACCGCCGTGACGGTGTGCACGACGGCCCGGTCAACGGCCGCCGGATCCAGCTCGTCACGCCACCGGACCAGGGCGGTGGCCTCGGGCGGCTGCAGGCCGAAGCGTCGGGCGACGACGTGGGCCACCCCGGCGGCTCGCGCCGCACGGGCCGGGCCCGCCGGCAGCAACCGCTGCGCCAGGTGCTGGACCAGGTGACCGGCGGTCGCGGAGATCGGCAGGTGCGCGGCCAGGTCGAGCCGGTCGCCCTCGGCCGCGGCCGCGGCGGACAGCCCTCGGCGCAGTCGCACGGTCAGCCCGGCCCGCTCGGCCATCGCCGCCAGCGCGGCCATCACCGGCACCAGGTCGTGGACGGGCGGCCGGGGCGAGGGCGGCGCGTTGGTCTGCGTGACGTCGAAGACGGTGACGACGTCGAAGCTGTCACCGGTGTCGTCCAGCGGCTGCAGCAGCGCCATGCCGCGTTCGGCGCGGCGCACGTGCGCGCCGCGCTCCCGCCATCGGGCGTAGGTGGCCAGGTCGGTGGCGTCCGGGCGCTGCCGCGCGATCAGCAGGACGTCGTTGACGCCGCGGCCCGGATGGCGGGCCGCCACGTCGAACAGGCGGGCCCAGGCCGACGCGCTGTCGAGGTCGGCGATCGCCAGCCGCAGGGTCAGCATGGTGGTGTGGAGCGCGGCGTGCTGGGGTGAATGCGTTCGCGTGGTCATCGTTCCCCTTCCGCTTCGGCGTTCCGACAGCAGTGCGGAGGCGTGGAGCACTACTCCCTTCATACCGGTGACCACTGACAACTTTCCATTTCTGCAGCTCCCAGCACGCGGCAGAATGAAAGGGGTGCCCCAGGAGGTGGACGATGGCGAACAGGACACGGTGGATCATCGACCTGGACATCGAGGAGGTCCGGGAGGAGCGCCGCACCGTCGCGGTGGCCAGGCTGCAGCGCGACGGGACGAGCCTGGAGGGCACGGGCACCGCCCACCGCCATCCGCGTGACCTCGACCTGGCGCGCGTCGGCGACGATCTCGCCGCCGCCCGGGCCCTGGTCGAACTCGCCGGCCTGCTGCAGACCGACGCGGGACAGGTCCTGGAGAAGTTCGGCGCGACGCCGCCCGAGTGACCGCTGCGATGGCTGGTGGCGGCGTGGACGTGGTGGTGGTGGGGGCCGGACCCAACGGGCTCGCCGCGGCGGTGACCCTCGCGGAAGCGGGGCTGCGGGTGAGCGTCTTCGAGGCCGCCGGCACGGTCGGCGGTGGCGCCCGCACCGAGGAGCTGACGCTGCCGGGTTTCCGGCACGACCCGTGCTCGGCCGTGCACCCGCTGGGCGCGGGTTCACCGGTGCTGCGGTCCTGGCCGCTGGAGCGCCACGGCCTGCGGTGGCTGCACCCGGACGTGGCGCTGGCACACCCGTTCCCGGACGGCACCGCGGCGACGCTCGCGCGTTCCGTGGCGCAGACCGCCGCGTCGCTGAACGTCGACGGCGCGCAGTACCGGCGGCTGGTGGGGCCGTTCCTGGGCCGCTGGGACGAGCTGGCCCCCGACGTGCTGCGCCCGCCGCTGGGCGCGGTGCCCCGCCACCCGCTGCTGCTCGCCCGCTTCGGCATCCCGGCGGCACTGCCCGCCGCGGTCCTGGCGCGCTGGTTCCGCGGACCGCTCGCGCGGGCGCTGGTGGCGGGGCTGGCGGCGCACACCACCACGCCGCTGGGCTCGCCCGGCACCGGCGGGGTCGCGCTGACGTTCGCGCTGGCCGCGCACGCCGCCGGGTGGCCGGTCGCCCGCGGCGGATCCCAGTCGATCTCCGACGCGCTGGCGGGCTACCTGCGGGAGCTGGGCGGGCGGGTGCACACCGACCACCTGGTGACCAGTCTCGACGAGCTGCCGCCGGCGCGCGCGTACCTGCTGGACGTCGTGCCCCGGCACCTCGCCGAGCTGGCCGGCCCCCGGCTGTCGGAGCGCTACCGCGACCGGCTGCGCCGGACCCGGCACGGTCCCGCCGTGTTCAAGCTCGACTACGCGCTGTCGGGTCCGGTGCCGTGGACGGCTCCGGCCTGCCGCCAGGCGGGCACGGTCCACCTCGGCCCGTACGACACCGACATCGGCGCGGCGCTGCAGGCCGTGCACCACGGCAGCGCACCCGACCCGCCGTTTCTCATCGTGGCGCAGCCCAGCCTGTGCGATCCCACCCGTGCCCCGGCGGGCAAGCACGTGCTGTGGGTGTACGCCCACGTGCCCAACGGCTGGACCGGAGACCTCACCCCCGTGATCGAGGCGCAGCTGGAACGGTTCGCGCCCGGTTTCCGGGACCTGGTGCTCGCGCGGGCCGTCACCGGACCGGCCGAGCTGCAGCGGCGCAACCCCAACTACCTCGGCGGCGACATCGCCGGCGGCAGCTGCGAAGGCCTGCGGCTGCTGTTCCGGCCGACCTTCGCACCGGTTCCCTACGCCACCCCGGACCCGGCCGTGTTCCTGTGCTCCTCGGCGACGCCACCCGGACCCGGCGTACACGGCATGTGCGGCTTCCACGCCGCCCGGGTCGCGCTGCACCGGGTCTTCGGCGTGCGGCCACCCGACCCCTGGCGGGGCTGACATGGACTGGTTCAGCGCGCCCGAGTACTGGTGGAGCCGGCTGCTGTTCCAGCGCGGCCTCGCCGCCGTCTACCTCATCGCGTTCCTGGTGGCCGCCGACCAGTTCCGGGCCCTGTTCGGCGAGCACGGCCTCACCCCGGTGCCCCGGTTCCTGGCCCACACCCCGTGGCGGCGCGCGCCGAGCCTGTTCCACCTGCGCTACTCCGACGGCCTGTTCGCCGCCGTGGCCTGGACGGGAGCCGCGGTGTCCGCCGCGCTGCTCGCCGGCGTCGGCGACGCGGTGCCGGTGTGGGCCGCGATGGCGATGTGGCTGCTGCTGTGGCTGCTCTACCTGTCGATCGTCAACGTCGGCCAGGTCTGGTACGCGTTCGGCTGGGAGAGCCTGCTGCTGGAGACCGGCTTCCTGGCGGTCTTCCTGGGCAACGCCAAGGTCGGCCCGCCGATCGTGACGCTGTTGCTGCTGCGCTGGCTGCTGTTCCGGCTGGAGTTCGGCGCGGGCCTGATAAAGCTGCGCGGCGACCGGTGCTGGCGCGACCTGACCTGCCTGTACTACCACCACGAGACCCAGCCCATGCCCGGCCCGCTGAGCTGGTGGTTCCACCACCTGCCCCGCCCGCTGCACCGCGCGGAGGTCGCGGCCAACCACGTCACGCAGCTCGTCGTGCCGTTCGGCCTGTTCCTGCCGCAGCCGGTCGCGAGCGTGTCCGCCGGGCTGATCATCGTCAGCCAGCTGTGGCTGGTCGCGTCGGGCAACTTCTCGTGGCTGAACTGGATGGCGATCATCCTGGCCGCCTCGGCGCTGGACCTGTCCGCGCTGCTCGGCAGCGGCACGACCGCCACCGGACCCGGCTGGTACCAGGTGCTCGTGCTCGCCGCCGCCGCCCTGCTGGTCGCGCTCAGCTACCGGCCCGCCCGCAACCTGGTCTCGCGCCACCAGCTGATGAACTCCAGTTTCGACCCGCTGCGCCTGGTCAACACGTACGGCGCGTTCGGCAGCGTCACCAAGGTCCGCCACGAGATCGTCATCGAGGGCACCGGCGACACCGACCCCGGCGCACACACGCTCTGGCGGGAGTACGCGTTCAAGGGCAAACCCGGCGACCCGCGACGCCTGCCGCCGCAGATCGCGCCGTACCACCTGCGCCTGGACTGGCTCATGTGGTTCGCCGCCATGTCCCCGCTGTACGCCCACCCGTGGCTGCTCGCCCTGCTCGGCCGCCTGCTCACCGGCGACCGCCACGTGCTGCGGCTGCTGCGCGCCGACCCGTTCCCCGGCAAGCCGCCGGTTTACGTACGGGCCCTGCTCTACCGCTACCGGTTCACCACTGCCGCCGAGCGCCGCGCCACCGGCGCCTGGTGGCACCGCACCCTGGTCGAGGAGTTCCTGCCACCCGTCGCGCTGCGGCACAGCGTCCGATCTCCCGACGGACCGTGACGACCCGACGGGCCCGGACGACAGGTCAGCGGTCGCGCGGAGCCACCAGCCCGGACTCGTACGCGAACACCACCAGCTGGGCGCGGTCGCGGGCGTGGAGTTTGGCCATGGCCCGGTTGACGTGGGTCTTCGCGGTCATCGGGCTGATCACCATCCGCTCGGCGAGCTGCTCGTTGGACAGCCCGCGCGCCACCAGCGTGACGGCCTCCCGCTCGCGATTGGTCAGCCACTTCAGGTCGGCGCCGGCGGCCCGGGGCGGCGGCTCGGTGACGTACCGGTCGATGAGCCTGCGGGTGATCGACGGTGCGAGCAGGGCGTCACCGCGTGCCGCGACGCGCACGGCGTGCAGGAAGTCCTCCGGCTCGATGTCCTTGACCAGGAACCCCGCCGCACCGGCCCGCAGCGCGTGGAAGACGTACTCGTCCAGGCCGTAGTTGGTGAGGATCACCACGTGCACCGCCGAAAGCGCCGGGTCGGCCGCGATGCGCCTGGTCGCCTCGATCCCGTCGACGACCGGCATCTGCACGTCGATCAGCACCACGTCGGGCAGGTGCGCCCGGACCGCGGTCAGGCCGTCCTCGCCGTTGCCGGCCTCCGCCACCACCTCGACGTCATCCTCGGCGTCCAGCAGCGCCCGAAACCCGCTGCGGATCAGCGGCTGGTCGTCGACCAGCACGACCCGGATCACGACGCCTGCTCCACGGGCAGCTCGGCCTCGACGGTGAAGCCGCCCCCGCCGCGCGGCTCGGCGCGCAACCGGCCGCCGAGCGCCGTGACTCGCTCGCGCATCCCGAGCAGCCCGACCCCGGCGATCGCGGCCCCGCCCGGCACCGCCGCGCCGTCGTCGTCGACCCGGATCGCCAGGGCGTCCGGGCGATAGTCGATCCGCACCGACGCCGTCATCGCGGCGGCATGGCGGGCGACGTTGGTCAGCGACTCCTGCACGATCCGGTACGCGGTCCGGTCCACCGCCGCCGGCACGTCGCGGCGACCGCCCGCGATCGTCAACGTCGCGTCCAGGCCGGTCGCGCGGACACGGGCCACCAGTTCCGGGACGTCGTCGAGCCCGCGCGGCGGCGTACTGCCGTCGTCGCGCAGCGCCTGCAGGGTCGCCCGCAGCTCCCGGGACGCCTCGCGACCGGCCTGCTCGATCGCCAGCAGGGCTTCGGGCACCTGCTCGCCCCGCTTGCGGGCCAGGTGCACCGCCACCCCGGCCTGCACCTTGATCACAGAGATCTGGTGGGTGAGCGAATCGTGCAGCTCGCGCGCGAGATGCAGCCGCTCCTCGTCGGCTCGCCGCCGCGCCGTCTCCTCGCGGGTGCGTTCGGCCTCCTCGGCCCGCCGCTCGGCCTGCCGCAGCGCCTCCCCGGCGGCACCGGCCGCCACCAGCCACGCTATTTCGAGCGCGCCCCGGGACCGGGCAAGCGCCTGCCCCACGGACATGTCCGGTGACAGCACGACGACCGCCAGCGGCAGCGCGACGAGCATCGTCACCGCCGCCGCGACAGTGACGGCCCGGTGGCCGGCGCGCACAGCGGCGTACACCGCGAACAGGAACGCGACCGCCGGCACGTCGAAGCCGAGCGCCTGATGGCCCACGGCGCACAGGCCGGTGACCACCAGCACCGCGACCGGGGCCCGGCGGCGCGCGACCAGCGCCAGGCCGCCGGCGACCAGCAGCGCGTACCCGAGCAGTCCGGCATCCGTGGCGGGACGCTCTCCGGACAGCCCGGCGATCAGCAGCGTCGCCGCCACACCGGCGGCGATCGCCGCATCCGTCACCCCGGCAGCACGCAGACGTCCCCTGCTCATCGTCGAACACTAACCGGATCGGGGCGTGGACCGACTCCTGCGCCCGAACGAGCGGCGGCATACCGCAGCCGCGGTACTCGTGCGCGCTCTGCGGCGACCGCGGCAGCCGCCTGCGTCGGCGGCGGCAGCGTGAATTGCCTGCGGCTGTGGGACGTCCGGCGGATCGCCCGACGACATGCTGAGGTGACATCCCCTCTCGGCGACGAGACGTACCAAACAGGAGCGGAACATGAGCACACCAGCAGCCCGCACCGCAGTGCGATCTGCCATCGCCGCAGCCACCGTGCTCGGCGGGTTCGGGTTCGCCGCACCGGCCGCCGCTGCCCAGCCGGCCGCCACCGTCTACACGATGAGCGCCGGTCGGTTCGGCGCGAGCGCGGGAGCCCTCATCGGGCTGGCCGGCGTGGTCATCGGCTGGCTGGCGCTGGCCCGCCCCACCGGCCGGTTCGGCACCGGCAACGGCCGGCTCGGCGCGAGCATCGCCCTTGCCGCAGGACTGCTCGGCCTCGCCCTCGGCGCGCTGGTCGTGGCGACCTCCGACAGCGGCATCGGCACCGGCAACGGCCGCGGCGGAGCGTACGTCGCCCTGATCGTGGGCCTGATCGCCACCGTCCTCGGCGGACTGGCGCTGCGCCGCTCCCGCCGCATCGGCTGACTGCCCGTGGCCGGGCCGGTGCATGGCCAGCCCGGCCACGGCACGCCCGTGTGAGACAGAGGGCTCGGCCGGGACCGAAGCTGTCAGCGAGGCAGAACCGGACCTGGCGAGATATACTCACCTTTTACCGGCGATACCAGGTCGGACCGGGAGGAGCCATGAGCCAGGACGGCGGGCAGGGCGACAGCATCGACGGCGTCGGCCAGTGGGACGAGATCGAGGACGAGGGCGTGCTCGACGCCTCCGACACACTCGACGGCGATCCGGTCACCGACCCTCTCGACACGGGCGTGGTCGCCACCGATCGCTGGTCCGGGGCCAACCGCTTCGGCACGACGCCGGCCGAGGCACTGGCCGGGGAGTCCCTCGACCAGCACCTCGCCGAGGAGGAACCGGACATCGACCCGTACGCGGACCCGGTCGACGAGGACGAGGACGACCTGATCCGGCGCGGCTACGACCGTGAACCGCGAGCCGGCCGCCTGGTCGCCGACGACCAGGGCTTCGGCGAGGACGACCAGCCCGACTCGATCGCGTGGGACGTGGGCATCGACGGCGGCGGCGCGAGCGCCGAGGAGGCCGCGATGCACATCGTGGACGATCCCGACGGCCAAGGCGACGGCCCGCTGGACTAGCTCCAGGCACACTCGTCAGAGCAGCTCGGCCAGCATCGCCGCGGCCCGTGCCGCGCCGTCGCTCTCGACCGGCCGGTAGGCGACCTCCCGCCCGATCTCGTCCGCGATGGCCCGCGCGAGCACGTCGGACGTCAGGTCCTCGTAGTCGAGCCGGCGCCCGGCGCCGTACCGGTCGAGCCGGTGCGCCACGTGGAAGTTCTGTTCGAAGTGGTGGCGCAGCGGGATGTAGATGAACGGACGCCGGGCGGCGGTCATCTCCATGCACGTGGTCAGACCACCCTGCACCACCGCCAGGTCGCTCGCGGCCAGGTGCCGGTGCAGGTCCGGCACGTAGGCGCGCACGTCCAGACCCGGCCGCCCGGTGATCGAGGCAGGGTCGATGCGCGGACCGGTCACGACCAGCATCCGCAGCCCCGGCACGAGCCTGGCGGCCGTGTCGTACGAGTCGACGACCCTGCGCAGCAGGTGGTGGCCGACCCCGGAACCGCCCACGGTCACCACGCACACCCGCTCGTCCGGCCGGTACCCGAGGTCGGCGCGCAGCGCCGCCCGGTCGGCGACCGTGCCGGGATCGAACCCGGTGACGTATCCGGCGAAGTCGTAGTGCTCCCGGGTCCACTCCCGGATCATCGGCAGATCCGGACCGAACCGCTCGTCCACCACGTCGTCGGGGTTGCCGACGAAGATCGCCCGGTCCCTGATCCGCGGATACCGGGCGATGTGCTCGATCATCTCGGCGTTGTAGTCGGCCGTGACCAGCGCCTCCCGCGGCCCGCCGTCGGGCATCGGCAGAAAGCCGACGAAGTCGGTGAACCACGCGTACGCGAACCGCTTGAGTTCCGGGTTCTCGTGCAGGAAATGGTCGACGTCCCACGCCTCGTCCCCGACCACCAGGTCGTAGGCGGTTTCCCGCACCACGTCGTGGAACACCATGAAGTTGGCCAGCAGCACCTCGTCCATGCTCCGCAGCGCCTCGAAGCAGTGCAGGTCGTGCTCGCCCGCCTCGCCTTCGATGTGCGCGGACTCGTTGGCCAGCCACCGGCTCGCCGGGTGCAGCCGCTCCCCGGCCTGTTCGAGCACCCGCGTCACCGGATGCTGCGCCAGCCAGTCGATCTGCACCTCCGGATGGCGCAGCCGCAGCTCCGCGGCGATGGCCGCGTCGCGGCGGGCGTGGCCCAGGCCGATCGGCGAACACAGGTAAAGCACCCGTCTGCGCCGGTGACCGAACCGCGACCAGGTCCGCCGCCGCGGGGCGGGCGGGCGGAAGCGCTCGGCGAACTCGTGCACGAGCAGGTTGACCTTCACCGGGTCGCGGGCGAGCGGGATGTGCCCCGCGCCTTCGAGGATTACCAGGTCGCCGCCGGTCAGGTCGGCGAGGACCCGGCTGCGGTGGACGTGGCTGATCCGGTCGTCGTCGCCGTGGATCAGCAGGACCGGGCTCTTGACGCGTTCGCACCAGCCGGTCAGGGTCGGGTTGTCCGGCCACGGGGCGTGGCTCTTGGCGACCAGCACCTCCCCCGAGGTCTGCCGGCCCCAGCCGACCGCGTCCTCGATCTGCTTGGTGGAGTGCGGCTCGCTGAAGCACTGTCCCATGAAGAACCACAGGAAGTCGTCGAGGTTCTCCGTCCAGTACTCGCGGTTGTACTTCAGCCAGTGTTCGGGTGGGTCGGCGCCGAGCACCGGCACCTGTGACGGGGCGAGTGCGGGAGCGGGGCCGTCGACGCGGTTGTAGGCGGAGCGGGCCGAGTCCGGCGGGCTCGCGACGGGCACGGTCGGGCCGATCAGGACGGTCCCGTGGACCCGGTCCGGATGATCCGCCGCGAGTTCCAGTGCCCAGTTCGCGGCCATGGACAGCGCCACCGGGACCGCCCGGTGCGTCCCGGTGGCGTCGAGGACCTTCAGCGCGTACGCCACCTGGTTCTGCTGCCCGTAGGCGGCCGGGTCGAGTGGGCGGTCGGAACGGCCGTTGCCGGGCCCGTCGTAGACCACCACGCGGTGGTGCCGGGCCAGGTAAGGGACCTGTGCCTTCCAGAACCGCTTGTCGATGACGGTCCAGGTCGGCATGAGCAGGATGGTCGGCTCGCCGTCGCCGTACACCTCGTAATGGATCCGCACACCGCCGTGTTCGACGAATCCCTCCGCGTCCGCCTCCCGTGCCCGCATCGTCAGGCCTCCACCTGCTCCGGCACCGCCCGCGCCCGGGGGATGAAGCGGGGCACCTGCCGGGCGTAGCGCTCGTAGGGCTCCCCCAGGCTCTTGCGCAGGTCGTGCTCCTCGAACCGTACGGCGATCAGAATGTATCCGGTGGCGGCCCCGGCGAACAGCAGGTGCCCGACGCTCATGTCGGGCGTGGCCCAGAACGCGATGATGAAGCCGACCATGATCGGGTGCCGGACGACGCGGTAGAGCAGCGGCTGCCGGAACCCCGGCTCGGCGTAGTCGGCGTCGCGGGCACGGGCGAGCACCTGCCGCAGCCCGAACAGGTCGAAGTGGCCGATGAGGAAGGTGCTCAGCACGAGCACGCCCCAGCCCAGCCCGCACACCGTCCACAGCAGCACCCGCAGCCAGGCCGCCTCGACCGACCAGACGTCCGCGGTCAGCGGCCGCCACTGCCACAGCAGCAGGCCGACGGCGAGGCTGGACAGCAGCACGAACGTGCTGCGTTCGACGGCCGCCGGCACGAAGCGGGTCCACCACCGCTTGAACCACGGCCGGGCCATGACGCTGTGCTGAACCGCGAAGATGCCGAGCAGGCCGGCGTCGACCGCCACGGCTAGCCACGCCGGGCTGGTCACACCGTCGTCGACGCCCTTGGGCACCACGGCGTTGGCCAGAAAACCGATGGTGTAGACGATCGCCGCCAGGAACGCGGCGTAGGCGAGCACACCGTAGCCGACCGCCAGAGTCCGCCGGATCATGGGATCCTCCTCTTCGTTCGGTCGATCGACCGAATCTGCGGTACGTTAACATTCGGTCGACCGACCGAACAAGGGGTATCGATTGACCACGGCATCGACGAAGATCATGGAAGCCGCCCGATCGTGCCTGCTGTCCGAGGGGTACGCCAAACTGTCCACCCGCAAGGTGGCCGACCAGGCCGGCGTCCCGCTCAGCCAGATCCACTACCACTTCGGCGGCAAGCAGGGCATGGTCCTCGCCTTGCTCGACCACGAGAACGCGCGGCTCGTCGACCGGCAGCGCCAGATGTACGCCGCGTCCGAACCGCTGTGGCGGCGCTACGACCAGGCGTGCGACTTCCTCGACGACGACCTTGCCTCCGGCTATGTGCGTGTGCTGCAGGAGATGATCGCCGCGGGCTGGTCCGACGCTCTGGTCGCGCAGCGGGTGCTCGCCATGCTCCAGGGCTGGATGACCCTGCTCGAAGATGTCGCCGGCGAGGCCGAAGCGCGATTCGGCTCACTCGGCCCCTTCACCGCCGCCGACATCGCGGTCCTGGTGGGAACGTCGTTCCTGGGCGGCGAGGCGATGATCCTGCTCGGCGACGACGACTGGACCCAGCGGGTCCGCACCGCCCTGCGCCGCGTCGGCGACCTCATCCGCGCGTGGGAGACCCGGACACCTTGACCGGATACAAGAACATCCCCGAACTCGGTCGCCAGCTAGCCGAGGCAGTGACCCAGGCCATGACCGACATCAGGCCGAAGCTCATGCAGGCCGCGCTGACCGGGGATGCCGGCGAGAGCGAAAACGCCCGGCACACCGACAACTTCCTGTCCGAACATGACCTGTGGATGCACGAACGCTATCGGACGCTGTTGCAGCAGCGCCTTCGCGGGTTCGTGTACGCGTCGGAGGAAGCTGAGCCGCAGATCGTCGGCGCAGACCCCGACCCCGACCTCTGCCTCCTCGTAGACCCACTCGACACCAGCGAACTCGCCGTTCGAGGGCTTCACGGCTACACGCATGTCATGGCCTACTCGCGGTCGATGGGCCGCCCCGTCGCGGCGGTGGTCGGCGACATCTTCCACCACGTCCGGCTCTACATCGCCGCATACGACGGAACCGAGGATCACGCGTTCCTGATCACGTCCACCGGCGACGTGCATCGACTCGGCAACCGCCGCACTCGCGCGCTGACCGACTCGATCGTGACGAACTTTCTGATGAAGCCCGCCGAGCGGCTCACGCCGCTTGCCCGGCAGCACCGCTTTCTGGAGGCGCTCTCTCAGCCCAATACCGCAGGCAAGCCCAAAGGCAGGATAGGCGTGGACTTCGGATCAGTAGGCCTTTGCCACGTCGCGGCGGGCTTCACTGACGCCATGATCGAATTCGCGAAGGGGTTCGCGATCTGGGATCTGGCCCCAGGCCACTACGTTCTTCACGCTGCCGGCGGCGTCGTCACCGACCTCGACGGCATCGTGCTTCCGCTGGACTACCGTCTTTCTCACCTGGATGACATCGCCGCGGCGATGGGCATTCGAAGAACCTTCATCGCCGCGGGTACCTACGAACTTGCCGCCGATCTCGCCCATCTACTGGTCCGTTGACCCAGCCAACCGACAGGACGGTAGGAACATCTTCGATTCGCGGGCACGGACGGTGTCCGCCCGGGGAACTGGGCGGACACCGTTGAGCACGGTCGGCTTGACGTCGGTCAACTCCAGGCGATGGAGAAGCTGTTGTCCGTGAAGGCGGCCGAGCCGCTGGTTCCGCTGATCTCGAAGCCGAACTGGGCCTCCCCCACGGTCACGTCACCCCACCAGCCCTGGGTCCGTAGCCAGTTCATGATGGCGCGGATGTCGACCGTGCCCGAGTTGGTCTTGCTGGTACGCAGGAACGAGAACACCGCGTTCGCCCCGTTCGAGCCCCGGTAGATGTTCCAGGTGTGCCCGCCGAGACTGACGTTGCGGAACGCGGGCACGGCGCCGTTGGCGTCGTACTGCTCGGCGATCGGCCCGACGTTGCCGTTCCAGTTCATCCACAGCATGACCTCGTACGCCCAGTTGTTGGCCCAGATGTCATAGGTGGTGGAGTAGTCGCCGCTGCTAGGCACGCTGACGTTGAACGAGCTGGTCAGCGAGGCGAGCGAGCTGACGGTGCGGTTGACCGAGCCCTTGACGGTGTGCGGATAGGACTTCACGCCGGAGGTCATCGGGTGGTTGGCGATCACGCCCCAGTTGGTACCCGAACGCGCCCACACGGTCTGCGACCCCGCCCCGGAGCCCCAGATGTTGTTGTAGACGGTGAACCCGTTGTTGTTCCAGGTGTCCCACTGGCCTGACGCCGACCATACGGCGTCGGACGGCACGCCGGGCGTGCCGCCGCTCGGCGACGGCGTGACCGAGCGTGACGGGGACGGCGTTGGCCCGGCCGTGCGGGTCGGGGTGGGGTTGGAGACGCCGCCGGTGCAGGCGACGCCGTTGAGGGTGAAGCTCGCGGGCACGGGATTGCTGCCTGTCCACGAGCCGTTGAAGCCGAACGACGTGGTCGCGCCGGTGGCCAGCGAGCCGTTGTAGTCGACGTTGCGGGCGCTGACCGCCGAGCCGCTCTGGGTGAGCGCGGTGCTCCAATACTGGGTCACCTGCTGGCCGGCCGAGAAGGACCAGGCGAGGGTCCAGCCGTTGATCGGGTCGCCGAGGTTGGTGACGGCGACGGAGGCGCCGAATCCGCCCGGCCACTGGTTGGCGACGGTGTAGGCGACGCGGCAGCCGGTGGCCGCATATGAGGGCATTGCCGTGATCACGCCCGTGCCGACGGCGGCCAGGACGGCCGCGGTGAGCGCCGCGGCGGCGGAGGTGCGTCTGCGCATGACTTGGTGACCCTTCGTGAGTCGGTCGCCGACGGGGTGTCCGGCCGGTCGGCGCGCTGGCGCTGCCCTGGGCCCGGACCGGAGCGACCTGGCGGGATCACCGTGGCGACACATTTAAGTTTATCGTATTAACAAACTTAAGGGATCTACTCGGCGAGGTCAACCGGCACGGCATGCCCGATCGCCCGCGCCGCAGGCCGTGGTTCGTGTCCGATAGAGACATGTGCCATGTCCGACAGTTCGGCATTGACACTTATGAGTCTCCGACGTACCCTCCGTTGCGGAAAACGCTTTCCGCGCCTGGAGCCGCCGATCACCCCGGTCGCGGGCAGCCCTCTGATGGAAGGAGGCACAATGCGACCCGAGGTGGCACACGCCCGCAACGGCCGCCGATGGCGCCTGCCGCTGGCCGGCCTCGCGACGGCGGCGCTGGTCGCCGTCGGCACGCTGGTGTCCGGCGGCACCGCGCAGGCCGCGACGATCGACACATCGGCGACCTACGTCCTGGTCAACCGGCACAGCGGCAAGGCGATGGACCTGTGGAACTGGTCCACCGCCGACGGCGCGCCGGTCAACCAGTTCACCCGCAACGATCTCGCCGTGCAGCAGTGGCGCTTCGTCGACGTCGGCAGCGGCTACTACCAGATCCGCTCCGTGCACAGCGGCAAGGTGCTGGAACTGCCCAACGCCAACGACGGCATCCAACTCGTCCAGAACACCGCCGCCGGCGGCAACACCCGCCAGCACTTCGGCGTCAGCGATTCCAGCGGCGGCTACGTGCGGTTCGTCAACCGGCACAGCGGCAAAGCCGTCGAAGTGTGGAGCTGGTCCACCGCCGACGGCGGCATACTCTCGCAATACCAGGACCTCGACGGCTACAACCAGCAGTGGCAGCTCGTCAAACTCGGCTCGGGCGGCGGCACCGGCTGCGGCAGCGGCTCCTTCCACGCCGAGGCGGTGCTCAGCGGCTCCACCTGGACCGCCCGCAACGGTTCGAGCACCGTCTACACCGGCTCCGACCTGCGTTCGGCCGTGCAGGCGGCGGTCAACAGCCTGACCTCGGGCCGCACGTCCAAGCAGCGCGTCGTCGTACGCGGCTCCGGGTCCATGAGCGCCAACGCACGCATATCGCTCCCGAGCTACACCACGATCGACGTCTGCGGCACCATCAACGTCACCGGCACGGGCAGCGGCGACCAGGCGCCCATCTACTCCCGCGGCACCACCCAGGTCGAAGTCCAGCACCTGAACCTGACCGGCACCCCGCTGTACGGCGTCTTCATGCGCAACGTCACCGACGTCGTCCTCGGGCAGCTCGACATGCGGCTGTCCGCCGGTCTCGGCGTCCGCATCGACAACCGCGGCGACACCAGCCAGTGGACCCGCAACGTGCGCATCGACAACGTGTACGTCTCCGGCGCGAGCTCACACGCGGTGGAGACGTACGGCGTCGACGGCCTCACCGTCGGCACCGTCACCGCCCGCAACGTCGGCGAGTCCGGCCTGCTGCTCAACCAGACGATCAACGCCACCGTCGGCACCGTCGACGCCGAGAACGCGGGGACCGGCACCGGATACGCCGCCTTCCGCATGGCCAACCGCAACGGCCGCATCGGCTCGGCGTACACCACCAACATCCGGGTCGGCACCGTCCGGGCCCGGGGCGGCGGCCGCGGCATCTTCTGCGTCTCCGAGAGCGGCGGCGCGGCCATCGACCGCGTCGACATCGCCAACACCGGCAACAACGCGATCCTGATCGAGAACTGCTACAACGTGAACATCGCCGCCAACGGCGGCACCATCAGCGGCGGCGGTGAGGTCCGGCTGGCCGAACGCACCGAGTTCGCCGGCAACCGCGACCTCACCCTGCGCAACTTCACCCTGGTCAACAACCGGATCGTCGAGAACCCCTGCGCCGACAACCTGACCATCAGCGGCATCACCCTCAACAACTCCAGCATCACCCGCTGCTGAAGCGAAGGAAGGGCACCTTCTACAACGCTAAGCGTTGTGAAGGTGCCCTTCCTTTCCTTGGGACGGTGGCGGGTCGTGCGTCAAGCGTCGATATACGACACATCGGGCGCGGCGTGTCCGGGCGTCGTCGGGCGGGCCACGGCGGCACCATCGAGAGTGTGAGCCGCGCTGGACAACCCGCCGTCGACGTCGCCGAGCAGCTCGACTACTACCTCGTCTTCGCCAACATCCGGGCTCGCGAACGGTCGCTGCCGCCAGAGGGCATCGTCGTGGAGGAGTTCGTGCTGCGGCCGGACGGCACAGCGTCCGCGCTGGACAGTGCGGGATGGACCGTTGGCGGGACCTGGTGGAGCGCCGCGGCGTTCAGTCGTGGTCTGCGCGGCGACGCCCGCTTGCAGGCTAGGGTCATCCCCGTCGACCGGGCCGGTGCGCACGCGGCATACCGAGGGCTCGGCGGCGGAGACCTGGGCCCGGAGCCGGAACTGCGCCGGCACTTCCTGGACCGGCTCGATCTGCCCGGCAGCGCCCCGCTGCCACTGGTGCCCGCCCAGGCCACCGGCGAGCGCCGGATCTACCGGGTGCTGCTCGCCGGTGAGCTGACCGAATCCGGGCTCGCAGCGCTGCGCGGCGCGTGGCGCATGCAGCCGTTCGACCGCCACGACGACGCCGCCCACCGCATCGCCGGACGAACCCGGCGCACCCTCGACGGACAGACGGTGACCTGGACGCTGCGCCGAATCGGCATCGACACGGCCTGGGCTGTCGACCTGTCCACCGACCGCGCCACGGACACCCCGGACCCCACCGTGACCACGCTGCTCGGCCGCCTGCGCGCCGATGCCCGCGGCCAGGGCCTGATCCCGGTCACCGTGGAACGCCTGCGCTGACCACTCGCGAGGTCTTGAGGGTTGACGGTCCCGGCCCGGCTCGAACGGGCAGCCTCCCTCTCCGACTGCGGGCGCGCCCTTACCGGGTAGGCGCGCCTAGGGCGGGTCACCGTCACTGTAGGTCAGCCGGAGTAGCCGAACAACGAATATCTGCCAGGTCACAGGCCTGGTTCCGCCGGCCGACCAGGTCGCCGTGCACCCATGAAGATCACTTCCATGCAGTACCGTGTCGCGAACCCAGCCCCGCGACGGAGCGAGCACCGATGTTCTTCACCGACTACCTACCAGCCGTGATCTCCGGCTTGATCATCGGTTTCGCGTACCGGAAGCGCGCGGAGATCGGCCCGGCCGCCGGCAACCTCGCCTACGCTGCGGGCATCGTGATGCTGGTGAACGGCGTGCTGGTGGCGACGGCCATCTCGTTCGTCGGCGACATGGCCACCGACTGGGCTTCGCTGGGCGAGGAGGTTCCGTTGGCGTGGCGGATCACCCAGAACGCGCTCACGCCGCTCTCGGCGATCATGGACGTCGCCGCCGTCGGGTTCCTGGCCATGGCGGTGTTCGTGCCCCGGCCCGCGGCGCGTGCCTCTCAGCCGACGTGAGCGGGCCGGTGATCGGACCTACCGATATTCCGCGGTAGCCAGGAGCACTGCGGGCGGGGACCAGCACGTCACACCCTCGGCCGCGACGCCGCGATGTCCGCGGCCCACTGCTCCTCCAGCCGCTTCGCGTGCTCGACGAGTTCCGTGCGGCTCGCGCCGGTGCCGAACACCGACGCCGCGACCAGGTCGACGAACGCCAGGTGGTCGGCGTCCCAGGGACGTTCCGGATCCGCGTCGTCGTCGCCGGTCGTCCATCGGCCGCAGGCCCGGTACGCAGCCCGGTGGCCCTGCTCCCACGGTGTCCACCAGTCGAGCTCCTGATGCTCGAAGAGCATGGGCACCTCCGCGGCGTACGGCACACCGAGTGCGTCGACCAGTTTGTCGATGCGGTCGTGCCCGTCTAGCTCCGTCGACCTGAGCACATGGGCGATCGCGTCCCGCGACGTGGTGAAACCGGCCTCGGCCGACCACGCGAGGAGGTCCTTTACCAGTGTTCGGGTGTCCGCCGCATCCGGGCGCTCACCCTCCGGCAGGCGGAGCGTCGCGAACCGAGAATGGTCGTAGCCGCACTTACCGCGCTTCATTCCCTGGTATGCCAGCAGGTGGCGCGACCACGAAAGCCCGCTCGGCGTCGCGCCGACCAGGCGCGCACACGACGACTCGGACACCCACGCCGCCAGGACAGGCGCACCGGTCGCTGCCACCAGGCGCTCGATGCCGCCGCCGACCTTCGACCACTCGTGCGGATTAGGGGCGACGACCGCCAGGTGCCAGCCATCCCCGCGATCATCCAGCCGCGACCAGCGGGACCCGAACAGCGTCCGCACCTCGGGAAGATCGACGAGCAGCCGTCCGGGGCTGCGCGCCAGCACCCACGATGCGTAGTAGCCCATGGCCCGGCATGGTAACCGGATCGTCCGACACCAGGCCGCTCGAATCGGGCCGCACGCACCCCGTTTCAGGTACGCGTCAGACCCGCGTCAGCGCTCGCCGCCACCGTCGTGTCCAGGTACGACACGACACAGGAGGGCATCATGAGAAGGCTGATGGTCGCCGCGCTCGCGGTGGGCACCACGCTGGCGGTCGCCGGCGCGGCGGCCCCCGCGCTGGCGGGCGACAGGTCGGACGGCAAGGGCGACTGCGTCGTCGAGCAGGTCGACGAGCGCGGCGAGGTCCGCGGCACGTCGACGGAGCCCGCGGGCGCGCAGGTCGGCGAGTTCCGCTGCGTGGACGGGCTGTGGCAGTTCGGCTGGGCGCCGTACGGGGCCGACGACCTGATCACCGCGCCGGCGCTGCAGGTGGACCCGTCCGGGCGGGTGTCGGTGCGCCGGTTCGACCGGCCGGAGCGCGGCAGCGATCTGACGTTCGGCGAGATGGCCGAGATCGCCCGAGTGATCAGCGGGGGCAAGGCCGCAATATTCCAGCGGGCCGTGGTGACCGCCGACGACGGCCGCAAGCGCACGCCGGAAGAAGTCGAGGCGATCCTCGCGGGAAAGGACACCACCGGGGCGAAAGTGCTGCGCACGGTCGACAAGCTCGACCCGGCGTCGACAGTGCAGGACGTCGTCGACGGGGCCGGCGGCGGGGAGCCGGTGGTGGTGTACCTGCTCAGTGAGATCTGGGACGCGATCACGGGCGCGGTGTCGGCGGTCATCGACTGGGTCGTGGACGGCATCGACGGCATCGGCGACTGGATCCACGACCACTGCTCCTGGTTCCCGCCGCCGCCTCCGGGCAGCAACACCATCCCGATCATCACCTGCCGGTTCTAGGAGGACGACCATGCGAGTCGTATTGCCGGCCGTGGCACTCGGGCTGGTCCTGGCCGGGTCCCCGGCGTACGCGGCCGAGGACCGGCCGACCGTCACCGTGGCCGATCAAGCGGGTGCGCCGCGGGAGATGCTGCAGCAGTTGGCGAAGGTGGCCGGGCGTCCACTGGGCGAGGTGCAGCGGGTGCTGGCGGTCGACGCGGGCAAGGTCGCGCTGACCGCCGAGCAGGCCGAGGTCCTCGTCGCGGGCGGCGAGGTCGACGGGGTGAAGGTGCTCGGCACGATGCCGGGCGGCAAGGACCTGCTCGACACGACGTTCACGGACCTGTCCGACGGGACGTTCGACGGGCCCGGCGAGGTCGCCCCGTTCCGGTCGGCGCTGATCTTCGGCGGTTACCTGTTCGAGGGCCGCGAGTGGTGCCTGACCATGTGCATCAGCACGGGCCGGTCGGTCGCCGAGTGCGTGGTGCTGTCGCGGCGCTGACGCGCATCAGCGCCGTTTCAGGACGGGGTGGCAGGGTGATCCTGCCACCCCGTCCCCTCGTGAAGGAGCCATCGTGGCCCACCTGAGCAGAATGCTGCGCCTGGCAGCCGTCGCCGCGCTGGCCGCCGCCGCCGTCTGCGTCGCGCCGAGCACGGCGACCGCCGGCGAGGAGCCGCCACCCGGCGGCATCGACCCCAAGACCCTGGTCGCCGTATGCGAGCAGCTGCGCGGCGAGTTCTACGAGGACCCGAAGGCGCTGTACCCGTACGGCTGCGTGCTGTCCGACGGGGAGGTCACCTGCCTGGAGTCGACGGTGTGCGCGTTCCGGCCGGTCGGCGACCTGCCGCCGCTGGAGGACAGCTGCCGTCGCGCCGGCGGCCTGTACCACCTGGACGTGCGGGCCTACCTGTGCGTGATCGAGCTGTACGCCGTCGAGGTCTTCTGCGACGACGATATGGACGACTGCGGGATCAGCGTCGCCAACGAGCAGCCGATGCCGCGGCCGAAGCTGGTCAGGCGGCCAGTTTGACCCTGATCCGGCCCGCGTCGGCGTGGCCGAGCCGGTCGAGGATGTCCACCGCCTGCGCCCAGGCGGTCCGGGCGGCGGCCGGGTCGCCCGCCGCCCGGTGGGCGTCGCCGAGGTGGTCGAGCGTGTCCGCCTCGTAGTACCGGTCGTCGTGGCCGCGGTACAGCTCCAGGGCGCGCAGGTAGTGGGCGATGGCCAGCTCGTGGTTGCCGAGGTGGTGGTGGATGTAGCCGAGGCTGTCGGAGGTGCCGGCCTGGAAGGCGTGGTCGCCGAGGCGCTGCATCTGGGCCAGGGCCAGCTCGCAGCGGGGACGGGCCCGGCCGAAGTCGCCGCTGAGCGCGTACCCCCAGCCGAGCGAGTTGAGGGTGCGCGCGGCCATCATCGGCTGCCCGGCCGCCCGGTACAGCCGCAGCGCCTGCCGGGCGTGGCGCACCGCCTGGCCGTGCCGCCCCTGCCGGTTGCACAACCAGCCGAGCTGGTACTGGACCTTGGCCTGGCCGCCGCAGTCGCCGAGCCCAGCGAACAGGTCGAGGGCCTGCTGCAGGTGGTCCTGAGCCCGGTCGAGGTCGCCTAGCCGGGCGTACGTCGTCGAGGCGCTGATGTGCGCGTGCCCCCGCGCGGCCGACAGCCCGAGCCGGCCGGCGGCTTCGGTCGCCAGGAGCTGGTTGGCCACCTGGTCCTCCCAGTGGCCCCATCGGTCGAGGAAGTCCTGCGCCGCCCAGGCGAGCTGCCACACGTGCTCGTCGTGGCCGCCGTCGGCGGCGCGGCACAGCATGGCCTGCAGCGCCTGCCGCTCGTCGTGGAACCAGGCCACCGCCGCGTCCCGATCACCCGGCGCCTGCTCGATGTCGTGTCCGGACTCCGCGAGGCCGGCCAGCGGCTGCCGGGCGGGGGTGAGCAGCATCGCCGCCTGGACCGAGGTGTGCAGGTAGTGGTCGCGCAGGCGGCGGTCGGCGGCGGCCAGTCCGGTCGCGGTCTCGTCGGCGGCGGCCCGATCGACGGCGTACGCGCGCAGCAGGTCGTGGAAGCCGAACCGGCCCGGCACCGCCTCCTGCAGCAGGTTCGCCCCGAGCAGTTCGGCGATCAGGGGATCGACCGCCGCAACCGGGACGCCGGTCAGGCTCGCGGCGACCGGAGCGGTGAAGTCCGGCCCCGGGTGCAGGCCCAGCAGCCGGAACAGCCGCGCGGCGGCGGGACTGACCGCCCGGTACGACCAGGAGAACACGCTCTGCAGCGCGTCGAACGGCCCCGCGGACCCGCGCAGCTGCCTGCTCACCTCCGCGACTGCCAGCTCGGGCCGGGTGACGCAGCTCGCCGCGGCCAGCGCCAGGGCCAGCGGCAGCCGCGCGCACAGCGCGATGACATCGTCGACGGCGACCGTCTCGGCGGCCATCCGGTCCGCGCCGATGCGCCGGGCCAGCAGGTCACGGGCTTCGCCGTCGGTGAGCAGGCCGAGCGTGACAGGCTGTGCGCCCTCGAACGCGACCAGGTCGGTGAGCCTGCTGCGGCTGGTCACCACCACGGCGCAGCCGGGTGAGCCGGGCAGCAGCGGCCGCACCTGCTCCGTGTCACGGGCGTTGTCGAGCACGACCAGCACCTGCCGGTCGGCGAGCACGCTGCGGTACAGCGCGGCCAGCTCGTCGGCCCCGGCCGGGATGCGGTGCCCCGGCACGCCGTACGCGTCGAGGAAGCGCCGCAGCACCGCGGGCGGGTCGATCATCCGGTCGCCGCCGAACCCGCGCAGGTCGACGTACAGCTGGCCGTCGGGGAACAGCCGCCGGACCTGATGGGACCAGTGCACGGCCAGCGCGGTCTTGCCCGCGCCCGCGGTGCCGGACACCACCGTGATCAGCATCGTGCCGGCGGCGCGGCTGTCGGCGAGCATCGCGTCGAGCCCGGCGAGTTCCCGCACCCGGGGCGCGAACGCCCTGGTGGCCAGCGGCAGCTGGGACGGCACCGGCGGGGCCGCGACGGTGATCCGGGCCGAGGCGTCCGGAGCGGGGGTGTCCAGGGCCGGGTCCTGGCGCAGGATCGCCGTCTCCAGCTCCCGCAGCGCCGGGCTGGGGTCGATGCCGAGTTCCTCGGCGAGCAGCCGTTTGAGCTGCTGGAACCGCTCCAGCGCGGCGGCCTGCCGGCCCGACCGGTACAGGGCCGTCAGCAGCAGCCGGTGCAGCCCTTCGTCGAGCGGCCGTTCGGCGACGAGCTGCTCCAGTCCGGGGATCAGCTGCCGGTGCTCGCCGAGGTCGAGCCGGGCCTCGGCCAGTGACCGGACCGCCTCGTGCTCCAGCAGGTCGAGGCGGTCGGCCTGCTCGGCGAACCAGCGCAGCGTCGTGACCCCGGTCAGCGGCCGGCCCCGCCACAGCGCGACGGCCTCCCGCAGGCACGCGGCCGTCCGCTGCGGATCGGCGGCCTGCCTGCCCGCGCGGATCAGCCGCTCGGCGACGAGCACGTCGGTGGCCTCCTCGCCGAGGTCCAGCTGGTATCCCGACGCCCTGGCCGTGATCGTGTCCTTGGCGCCGAGCAGCTCGCGCAGGTAGGAGACGTGACGCTGCAGGGTGTTGAGCGCGGTGGCGGGCGCGTCGTCGGCCCATACCGCGTCGATCAGCCGGTCACTGCTGACGATCTGACCCGGGTGCAGGCCCAGCATCGCCAGCACGGCCTTGCGGCGCAGCCCGGGAACCGGCCGCACCGTGCCGCCGACGACGAACTCGACCGAGCCCAGCAGCCTCACCCGCATCGCGCCCACCTCCTGTGTCGCACCAGGAAAGCAACCCACCATAAGGGACGGCGCTCGGCAACCGGCGGTCGCCGGTTGTCGGAAACGGCACAGTCGTGCGGCGGGCCGGACGCCGCCGCGACCGGCGGTAGGCTCACGGCCCGTGAGAGAGATCGTGACCTACGTGCACATGACCGACCGGGACCAGTTCCGACCGGCGGCCGCGGTGCCCGGCCTGGCGCTGGCACCGCTCGACCGGCGCTCGCCGCTGGTCGTCGAGCTGCAGGCCCGGATCGGCGCACCCTACGGCTGGGGAAGCGCGGTGCGCACCGCGCCCGAGTGGGAGCAGTGGTTCGCGCGGCACGCCGACCGGGCCTTCTGGCTGCTGTCCCACGACGGCGAACCGGCGGGCCTGCTCGCGTGCGATCTCCACCCCGACGACGAGGTGGAGATCGACACGTTCGGGCTGGTGCCGGAATTCGTCGGACAGGGCCTGGGCGGTTACGCGCTGACACTCGCCGTCCGGCAGGCGTGGGAGCTGACCCCTGCGGTGCGGCGGGTGTGGCTGCACACGTCCTCGGCCGACCACCCGGCCGCGCTGCCCAACTACCACCGCCGCGGCTTCAGCACCTTCAAGGTCGAGGAGGGCGAACGCGCCTGAGTCGCCGGCCGGGCTCGGAACACCGTCGCCGCGGTCAGCTCGCGGCGTAGCGGTTGACCGCCGGGCGGGCGAGCCGGGGTTCGGTGTCGGGGAACGAGCCGTCGCCGAACAGCACCCGTGCCGCCGCGGCCCGGCCGGCCCGGCCGCG